>VXPH01000131.1 GCA_009839615.1 Nitrospinota bacterium | reverse complement strand
ACCGGGCTTTTTGGCAAAAACCCATTTCAGCAGGATGCGCCGCCTTCTTCAATTCGGCCCATACACAACTTCTGATAGTAACTCGGCTTTCAGCCACGACCACCGCGTCGTGCGCCCGAGCAAGACGTTGGCGGCTTCGTAGAGCGCCGAGCGCATCATCGCGTCGCCACATTTGGAGATGCTTCCCGTGCGGTCGACCTCTCCGGATTGCCATTTGCGAGGCACAAGCCCGAAGTGCGCGCCCACCGAGCGCGAGCGCGCAAAACGCGATGGCACGTCGACGCTCGCCCGGAAGGTGAGCGCCGTCACCGGACCCACGCCGGGAACCGTCATCAGGCGACGGCAGACCGGATCGGCTCGCGCCGCCTCCAGCATCATCCTGTGTAGCCGGACGTATTCCGCCAGCAACGCAGAGCGAGCCCGCAGCATCGGCGCCACCAGGCGCGCCAGCTCCGGGCGCTCCGCGACCAGACACCCTACACGCGCCTCCAGCCCGCGACGGGTGACCTTACCCATCTTCAGCCCGAAGTTGCGCAACGTGCCCCGGATGTGGGCCTCGGCGTCGCACAACTGCTTCAGCATGAACCTGCGGTTGGCGAGGAGCATGCGTTTTTCCTGGCTCGACACCGTCTTCACGTGCACCGGGCGAATCAGGTTCGCGCGAACCAACTGGGCGATGCCGCGCGCGTCATCGCGGTCGCTCTTGTTCACCTTCGCCTCCCGGACGACCCCGCCCTCCGCGTCCACCACGCACACGCTCGTCCACTCCAACGACACGTCGAGTCCTGCAAAATGGTTCATCGCTGTTCCTCCTCCGGGCGCGTAGAGACCGGACCATCCCGGCCTCGCCTCGATCATAAGGCAGAGGAACATCCGCCACACGCGGCAGTTCGGTGGCCAGCCCGATTACCACATCTCTCGATTGCGGCGTTTCACTTGCCGCGGGCCCGTATGGAGATGCG
Organism: Nitrospinota bacterium; assembly: GCA_009839615.1. Taxonomy (GTDB): domain Bacteria; phylum UBA8248; class UBA8248; order UBA8248; family UBA8248; genus Bin107. Next base: position 17,799 of record VXPH01000131.1, on the reverse strand, counting down.
GGGGACTGGGTCCGAATCGACCCAGCGAGCTTGGCAGCTCGCTCCACATACCTGGTTTTCCCGATCCTGTCTCATCGACCATTTTCCCTCACCCGTCTTCCGACCTGCTCACATTCCCGGATAATCCGTTTGCCTGCCGCTCAGGCGACCGGCACCGGTCCCGGCCACTCACTACTGCTCCAGATCTACCCGCTCCACCCAGTCCCTGGTCTTGAACCAGTAGCGGTGCCGTTCGGCCAGCCAGCCGTTCGCCTTGTAGGCCTGGATCCAGTTCGAGAAGAAGTGCAGCGCGTTCGGATCGCCCTTGCGCAGGCCGAACGCCTCGTCGCTCTGGGAGAGGTTTTCCGTGGTCGGCAGGAATATGCGCTCCGGGTGGGCAGCGGCCCATTCCACCGGCTGCGGGTAGGAGGAGAGGACCGCATGCGCGTTGCCGCTCAGGACCTCGCGCAACGCCCCGGCGTCGTCGTCGAATCTGCGAACCCCCGCTCTGGGGAACAGCCGCTCGACGTCGCTGCACGCGGTGGAGTCGCGGCGGCACGAGAAGGTCATCCCGGCGCTGTCGTAGTCGTCCGGCCACTTCATGTCCGAGGCCATCGCTTTGTTGGCCGCGATTCCCATGCCGGAGTGCGCGTAGGGAATCGTGAAGTCGATGACGAGCTTGCGGTGTGGACGCACGCTCATGCCCGCGATGATCACGTCGGACTCACCGGCGATGAGGGCGGGGATGAGCCCCTGCCAGGGAGTCGGGACGAACTCGACGTCCACGCCCATGTCCCTCGCGATTTTCCTGGCGACATCGATCTCGAATCCGACCAGTTCTCCGTTCCCGTTCCGCATCGCCCAAGGGACGAAGATCGACATGCCGACCTTGAGCACCCCGCGCTTCCCGATCGTCTCGACGACGCTCCCGGAGGCGGGTCGTTTCGGTTCGTCCCGCGCCGCCGCCCCGGCCGCGACCGCCATGACGAGCGCGGCGGCCATGGCCAGTTTCCATGCCGTTCCGCTCAACCTCATCGCCATCTCCCCTCTCCCGTGGCGCATGCCGTTATTTTGCTGGAGCCCTCGATCTCGATGATGGTGGAGACCTCGGCGCCGTTGGCCACGTAGGGCTGCCCGCAACAGGCGCAGACGCGCGCATCAGCCGGCGGGTTGTGAACCTCTTCCCTCTCATCGAGCGCGGGCCGGGGAGTCCGCCCGTGGCCTTGGGCGCCGGGCTGCCCGCCGCGCCTGCGCTCCGAACGCGGCTTCTCCTGCCGCTCGCTCTTGCGCCCGAACAGCCTCTTCGCCAGCGCCGCTCCCGTGGCGCGAAGCTTCGCGAGTTCGGCCTCCAGCCGCGCACGGCGGGTCTCCGACCTGCGGAGCGCACGGCGCAACCGAGCGTTCTCCCTCGACAGCGACCCGAGCGCCGTCTTCTGGCACCGCGACCTCCCCAGGGCCTTGCGGAGTTCCGCGTCCCGACGAGACGACACCGAGCGCGCCGCCTCCTTCGCGCGCAAGAGCCGCTCCTTCAGACGTTCCTTCACTCTGCCTGCGGCCCTGAGGGAGACACGCAATTCCTCGCGCGATTCCCGCAGCTTCCCGCAGAGATCGATGATCTCCTCCACCCGGCGATCGACGGTCTTCTTCTGGAACCTCGCCTCCATCTCCTCCCAGTACAGCCGAGTCTCCAGCCCCTTGACCTTCTCGCGCAGACCACCGGCTTCCGCGCGCAGGGATTCGATCTTCTTCTCCCGCTTCTCCGCGGCCCTGCGCAGACGCGCGGCCTCCTTCACCTCCCCGGCGCGCGCGGCAAGCTTCTTCCGGCACTTGTCGAACTGCCACTTCAGCGTACCCGCCCGCGCGCGGGAGTCTACCTCCTTCCACCGCAACTCCTCGCAGCGCCCCTCCGCCTCCTCCGCGCGCGCACGCTCGCGCTCGTACAGCGAGCGCCAGTACGCCTCTGCGGTTATGGACAAGTCGGGGGAATGAGGCCGTGGGACATCCGCCCTCTCGACCAACGAAACTTCCGCCTGAACAGCTTCCGTGCAAATCTTCATACCGACTTGTTTATCACATGCCGGAAGATGTTAACAGAGCATCAAGGGAATCTCTTCGATTATCCAGGATGAGCTATGCGGACACCATCACCCTGCCACCGAATGGTTACAAGCGGTTCATCGACACGGGCGCGCCCGCCTGCGCCGGGGTTATAATGAATCCGCTTGCGTCTTGATTACATTTGTTTCAATGAATTTGTAACCAGCTTAAAAACAATAACCTAATTTTTATATTCTGGATATATCGATAAATTCAGATAAAATTCGATAAATTCACGGGGTTTTTCGATAAATTTCCAACAATTTATTTGCTTGGGAATGACGCCGCGGAATCCGGGCGCAGGGGAATTGTGCCATGGTGCGAGAGCCTCGCGATGACGGCAAATGCGCGGATTTGCGGGCAACTGCGGGGGCGATGCGGAAATTTCGTGAATCGGCGTTTCCGTCGTGGAACCGGGGGCGGTTCACGCGTCGCTGCGTCCTGGAGAAATAATCGCAACCAGTTGATTCTTAACGCCTTACCCATTCACTCGATGACGACGTGCTCGCGGAGGGGTTCGCCCAGATGCGCCATGCCCGTCTCGGTGACGAGGACGGTGTATTCCGCGTGCACGCCGCCCTCGCCGAATTTGCCGGAGGGCAACTCGACCGAGAGCACCGCGCCCGGGGGCAGGGAAATGTCTGAATTTTCAGGCAAAAACGGATCGTCGAGCTTCACGGGCTCGCTCAGCGTATAGGGCAACTCGCGCGCCTCGATACCTATCGTGTGCCCGCAGAAGGCGCCGTTGTAGCGCGGGAGGCCCGATTTTTTCGCCGCCGCCACCGCCGCGCGAAAAATCTCGGACGGCTTCACACCCGCCCTGATCACGCCGAAGGCGGCCTCGAGCCCCGCCTGGATGGCGTTCCACTGCGCCTTGCGCTCCGCGTCCGGCTCGCCGAACGAGCCGCAACATCCCACGTCCGCGCAGTAGTGGTTCAGCCGCATGCCTGCGTCGAAGAAAAAGCCGTCGCCCGGCTCGAATTTTCGGTCAGAGGGCGGAAAAATAGAGGCCGAACGCCTCCCCCCCGCCAGATGGAACCAGCTCCATTTGCCGCCTCCCGCGGCCACGGTGCGGTAATAATGACTCGCTATTTCGCGCTCGGTTCGCCCTGCGGACATCTCCTGGTGGAACGCGATAACGGCCTCTTCATTCAAAATCGCCGCGGCGCGCATGCGTTCAATCTCTTCTTCGGATTTTTGAAGGCGAATCAGGCGAAACAGATTCGAGGCATCCAGAAAGGACACGCCCGGCAGAGCCGCTTCCAGAGCACCGCGCGTGCTCGGACGAATTCCCTCGTTATCGAGCGCCACTCTTCCGTTCGACAGACCCCGCTCGCGCAAAATCCTGAGGAGGGCGTCCACAGAATTCGCCTCGCGCGGGGCGTCTTCGGCGATGAGAGATACGTAATTCCTCTCCTCTTCTGTTGCTCCCGCCTCGCCCGGCGTTATGTCGAGCGCCGAGCGGGGGCCATAACCCCGCACGTCCTCAATCCAAGAACCCGTCGCGGCGTAGTAGGTCTCATCCTGCCGGGAGAGTATCAGCCCCGGAGGGGAGGCCTGATCGCGAAAAAACAGCGCGAAGGTCTCCGTCGTGGCGTCACCGTAGGTGTATTGCGCCCAGCCCTGAAAACCCGAGAGATACAAGACGTTGTGCCGTGTCGTCGCTATAATCGCGTCGAGGTTGAACCTCTCCATGTACGCGAGAGCGCGTTCTTTGTGGAAAAGCATGGATGCCCTCTGAAAATGAATGGAAACCGCAAGGGGATATCAGTTTCGCCTGTAATCCCTGATTTGCCGGATGAGCGGAATCCCGCCGCAAACCAGGCCCGTCACCAGCATGGTAACGCTGAAGAATATGACGAACAGGATGAATGTGACAAAGCAGACAAACAAGAGGAATCGCTCGTAAGTATGGAGCCTTTCCAGAAGCCAGCCTTGCGCTCCCGCCGAGAAAGCGATGAATCCCAAAAGCGTGATGGATGCGGAAAGCGCAACTCGCAACGGATGCGCGAACGTAAGCAGCGCCGGGTCGAACATGAACAGGAACGGCACGATAAAACCCACGATGGCGAAGCGCAGGGACATCATGGACGTCTTGAAATAAGGCGCTCCGGCCAGCTTGGCCCCCACGAGCGAGGCTATCGCCACGGGCGGCGTAATGGCGGAGAGGATCGCAAAATAGAAGATAAACATGTGGGCCGCGACCCGGTCTCCCTTGTCGGCCACGAACTCCTTAACCCATTCTACCCCATAAATATGCGTGAGTTCAGGACCCACGAGCTTGATAAGCACGGGTCCGCCCAGGATAGCGAGCAATACATACGCAGCCGTTGTCGGCATTCCCATGCCCAATATCGCACAGCAAACCGCCGTTAGCAGGAGCGCAACAAAGAAGCCATCCAGCCCAATATAATACGCGCACCCACCACCCGCCGCAGCGCCGAAAAAGCAGATATCCTGGGCGAGAGCCTCGATCATATAGGCGAATTTGTTTCCCACGCCCGTGATGGTCAAAACCTGCACCACCACTTCAATGGTGGCCAGCGTCACTGCGAATTCCGCTCCTTGCCTGCCTCCTACCCGCAAAGCATCGCGAATTCTGAATATCCAATCAGAAGCGCTCTGCGCGGCCTGTACGGCCGGGCCCGTCTCTTTCGTCTGCTTCGCCCTTTGTAAATAGGTAAACGGATTGCAGGATACGGCCAGCACCTGCTTCAGGCTTGGAGTCGGAGCTTCGGCCTCGGATTCTTGCGAGCCGAATGAGAATATGACTCTCTGGACGATGACGGCCAACCCGAAAAAGATGAGGCCGTCATAAATAAACCCGAAAGGCACGAACCATTCGCCAAAATTCGCTACAGCGGGGAGAAGCACATAAATACCTTTTTGCACATAATATGCGCCTATCCAAATGAAGGCGAAATACCAAGGTATCATCGTGGTGGGTTGCGCTCCATTTCCCCTGAAAATGGACCATGCGCAAAGCAGAACCAGTACGATAGCGAGCCCGGCTACACCTGAGGTCCAACCCAAAACACCCCAAAAACCTAAAAAAGTAAGTGGAAATATAGCAAGCCAGTTCCGCTCAATCTCACGCCAGAATTCACCAACCCAGGAGAACATGCGGTTGAAGACACTCATCAGAACAAAACCAATAACGCCTAATGCGAGAGCGGCCAGAAGAGACTTGCTCCAAGTCGGCTCTCCATATATCCCCAGCGAGAAGCCGAAACCCAATTCGAAGATTGAGAGCAGAGCAAACAAGAAAAAAACGAATACCCAAAACGTTACAGGCACAAAAACGAATACATCATCTGCGATTGTCTTATCGCCCTTTCTCAGCGTACCCAAAAATTCCGTCACATTGCGGTAAAACCAGATACCCACCATGATGAACACTGACATGACACCGGCGAACACGGGCGTTCTGCCCTCAAAGAGGAAATAGACCAAGAACGCCAGGGGCACGAGATAAAACCATCCGTTCTTCAGTTCCTCTTTCCAACTCGGAATCTCGCTTGAAGGCAACGGCTGGATATTCAGCGCACCCGCCGCAAAGTGAATGTTGATCCCCACGATGGTGAAATACAAAATGGCCGGAATGGTGGCGTACCCGATGATATGGAAATATGGCACTTCGATGAGTTCGCTCATGATAAAGGCGCCCGCCCCCATGACAGGCGGCATAATCTGCCCACCACTACTGGCCGCCGCTTCCGCTGCTCCGGCTATATGCGGACTCAGTCCTATCCGCTTCATCAACGGAATCGTGAACGTGCCTGTGGTAACGACGTTGCCGGATGCGCTGCCCGAAACCGTACCCATGAGTGCGCTTGAACCTACAGCGGCGAGGCCGGCGCCAGCACGCATTTTCCCAAACAGACCCAAGGCGAAATTCACGAAAAAGCGGCCTGCGCCCGATTCATGCAAAAATGCTCCCAGAATAAGAAACATGATGATAAACGTGGCCGAGATGACGACCAAAAAGCCCAGTACGCCACCGATGAAATCCGTCGAGAGTTTCGCCTGAAGTTCAATCCACGTGTGACCACCATGACCAAAAGGTGCGGCGAAGAGATTGCCCCAGAGCCCATAGGTGAAGGCAATAACCGCCAGTGTCGGAAGGGGAGGGCCGAAGCAACGCCTGGTCAATTCGAGTGCAACGACAAGCATGACGAATCCGACGCGCGCATCTCCAATCGTCGGTGCGCCGGGGCGGTCAACCATCTCTTCATGGTAGTAGAACAGGTACAGGCATGCGGTCGCCACAAAGAAAAGCATCCCTGCGTTCAAGCCAATCGTGAACCCGGCCGGAAAAGGATGCGCGGGATATTCCTGAAATACTTCTTTGATCCGTCTTTTCGCCCAGAAAAGAGGAAAAGCGAACACAACCACCGGCCAAAGAGACAAGACACTTCTCACCTCATCGCTTTGCCCGGCCCATAGTCCTATTCGCCACCCTATCAATATAAGCGCTATGAAAAATACAAGAAGAAAAACACCTGCTTTTTTCACGCCCTCGGCAGGCCTGAAAAAGATTGCGAATAATGTCCACATCATGGGAATTGCAGAGCACGTAATTAACAACCACCAGGAGGTGGGCTCATGCGTGCTTTCAGGCAAAGAACCCCAATACCAAAAAAGTATCGGCGCAGGAACAAAGCCTAGAACCCAGAGTAAAAGCGCGAGCCATGATTTTTCGACAACCATCATGGCTATCCAAATGGCGAACGGGAGCGCATAAACCCACCAAACGCTTGTGTCAGACCAGCCTTCTCCCATCTCATATACGAAATAGTAGAAAATGACGGCGGGAATCAAAGACAAGAGATACAATAAGGGGAGAAAGTTCAGTTTACGAATTTTATCCCCATATATCTGCGGCATCGCCCCGGCGCCGCCGATTAACAGAATGCTATAGGCTAATAACATATGCATGTTGGGATGCATCTCACCCGGCAATGGCCGGAGATAGACTGCGGAAATGTGATATAAACCCGAGAGCACACACAGCCATGAAGTGACAAAAACCAGAGCCCTTACAAGGGGAGCTGACTGGGTGGGATCTGATTCAGTAGTCATAGGTCTTGTTCATTCCTTTCTCCACATAAGTGGATGTATCATGGAAAATAAAGCTAGAAATTATGGCTCATTTCATTCTAGCGGTAGCTTTGCTGTTTTGCCAGTGACTCAGAGATATTTTAGTGATTATCAAACCCCTATGCTTGACCAAAGCATAGGGGTTTGTTTTAGTATAGCTTCTTCGATACAAAATAAAGGTTCGGCATTTTATTCATGAGTTTCAACTTCACAAAGCGAACCTAAAGTTGGGACTCAACAGTTTCATTACTTTACCTCGAAAAGGAGACACCAATGAGGAAATCCACACTTCGTCTGATCACATTGGCAGCAGGTTTTGCCCTTCTGATCGGCACTGTCCCGACGGCGAATGCAGCCAAAATACTTATGGGAACATCCCAGCCTGGCGGCGCCACCTTCGAGATAGGGACCGCGATGGGCAAAGTAATCACGGACAATTCGGGCGGAAAGATTCAGGTGGAAACATCGGTCACCGGCGGTTCCACCGCAAATGTCAGAATCCTCCAGAAGAAGGACAAGAAGCAGGCCTTGCGCATAGGTATGGCCACCGCACCTGCTGTCTCTTGGGGCCAAACCGGTAGAAAACCCTTCAAGAAACCTCAAGACGTTTTAGCGCTCGGAGCCCTTTATCCATTGACGACTGTCTACACCACCTTTAAAACCACCGGAATCAAAAAATGGTCCGATCTCACCGGTAAAAGATTCGTAGTTGGCGGTCGTGGGGGTTCCATTTACATCGTTACGCAGCTTGCACTCAAACACAGCGGCGTAAAAGCGAAAAAAGAATTCTTCAACAACAACCAGAATTCAGCCGCCATCAAAGACCAAAGGGTGGACGCAGGCTTTTTCTTCCTGAACGCGAATGTTCCCGCACCCGTATACATGGATCTCGCTCGCACGCTCTCCGGCAAACTGCATTTCTTCGGTCCGGATGAGGCCACCATCAAAAAATTGGCTGTGAACGAAGCGGGTATCGTACGCGATGTCGTGGCCGCAGGCTCCATTCCCGGTTACAACAAAGACGTCGTAAGCTGGGGTCAGATGTGGACTTTGATGACCAACAGCAAAATGAGCAATGCCAACGCATACGGGCTCGTAAAGGCTCTTTACGACAATCACAAACAAATTACCAAGTACCATCCGACCGGAAAATACGTCACGAAAAAGACAGGTCTTCGTGGGATGAAGAAACTCAAAATTCATCCGGGTGCGGCTCGCTACTGGAAAGAGTCGGGCATGATGTAAGCAGCAACGAGTTCTCAAAAAACCCCCTGCTTCGGTGGGGGGTTTTTTCTTATCTAATCGTGCTCGTCATGAACGATGGAAATGTTATGATGACCGAATCTTGCATACTGCCAGACAATTCATTCCGGGGAGAAAAAAATGAGCACATCCGGTTTTGAAACCTTTCGCCTCGTAAAACCCGATGAAGCCGATAGCGAAGTTTCACAAATCTATGACGAGATTTGCCGGTTGAAAGACCCGCGCTGGCTGGGGCCTTTGTTCGGTTTTTTCGCTCATGTGCCGGGAGTTTTGCGGGGATTCTGGGAACTCCAAAAACGTCTCGAAGTGCTGGATGGCCACATTTCACGCGAGCTGGCCAATCGTATCGCCATGGTTTGCGCAGTCGCCTCAGACTGTCCACGTTGCGTGAATTTCCATAAAACCGACCTCATTCACCGAATGGACCTCAACGAGTTTGAAGTGGAAAAACTCCACGACTTTGAGAATGCAGATTTGCCCGAGGCGGAAAAGGCGGTATTCCGCGTCGCCAGAAAGCTCACGCTCAACGAACAACTGAGTGACGGAGAATTCCAGGCGTTACGCGAGCATGGTTTTGACGAACCGGCAATCGTGGAGATCGTCTCTGTCGCCTTGCTGGAGAGTGGATTTGCCCGTCACGCGAGCGTCCTGGCACGATTCGAAGACGGAATGGACTGGCCTGCGCAACATACCCCGTCCGCCGAATACCGAAGTGTTATCGATCAGTAAGTCGCGTGAATATTTATAAGCTATTTTTAAGAGAGCGCTTATTTTTCTGCCGCACTTTGCGAGGCAAGGCTTATTCGTGAATGGATTTCTTCATCGGTTTTGCCCGCCTGCTGATTTTTCTTCACGCTCAAGGTCGATTTGGGTAGCCTTTTCTGCGAAACGCTATACCGAGCCGTCTCGGCGGGGTAGTTGTAAAGCGTGACGAGGCACGCATCGGTTTCACTACGGATTTCCTCGGCAACTGCGCTGGACATGCTCATGAGAAAGAAAACAACGATCCCCAGAAATTTTAGATAGCCCATAAAATCCCCAAGAAAAAACTCATTAGAGTACATGCCAAACGGTCATGCCATGACGATAGATGCAGTGATTCTTCAGCTCGACCCGCTAAAAATTGTCTTGTTGAAAAACAATTTCAACCCATATAGAGTGAAGCAAGTATTCAAAAACTGCAACTTTACAAACACAGCGAGTGATGCTAGGCAATCATTCGCTCATTTATCTATTCTATTTGAAATTTTTACAATTTTACTTGGAAGCGATATTCCGTGCCAGAATCTAAAAACTTACTCAATATGTTGAAAATCGACAAATCCTTTCCGGGCGTACATGCGCTCAAAGAAGTCGATTTCGATCTTGCCGAAGGCGAAGTTCACATCCTCTTGGGTGAGAACGGGGCCGGTAAATCCACACTCATAAAAATCTTGGCGGGTATTTATCACGCCGATTCAGGGCAAATAGAGATTAGCGAAACTCCCACCGTTATCCCCGACGCGAGAACTGGCCGCGATTTGGGAATCAGCGTCATATACCAAGAGTTGAACTTGGTGCCAGATCTGAGCGTGGCAAAAAACATCTTCCTGGGTCGTGAGCCGGTCCTGCCCGGCGTCATGAGACGTGTGGATTGGGCCAGAGTCGAGCAGGAATCACGTGCGATCATGGAGCGCCTGGATGTGAGAATCGATGTCAACGCACCCGTCCGCTCTCTTAGCGTCGCGGATCAACAAATGGTGGAAATCGCTCGCGCCCTCGCGTTTGACTGCAAGATTCTGGTGATGGATGAACCCACGTCTTCATTGAGCGGGCATGAGATCGAGGAACTCTTCAAGGCTGTCACCCGGTTGCGTGAGCATGGTGTCGGAATTATTTACATTTCTCACCGACTGGAAGAAGTCCACGAGATTGGAGACCGCGTTACCGTCCTGCGCGACGGGGAATACATGGGCACATGGGACGTCAAGGACGTGGAACTCGATTTCCTGATCACACAGATGGTAGGGCGCACGCTTGATGAGAAATTCCCCTGGACGCCCCGCCAGCATGGAGAAGTAGCTTTGCGGGTGCGAGGTCTCACCCGAAACGGTGTATTCGAGGACATCAACTTTGACCTGCATTATGGTGAAATCGTCGGCCTCTCAGGTCTCGTAGGTGCAGGGAGAACCGAGGTGGCGCGCGCCGTCATGGGAGCGGACACCGTTGATAGCGGTACTGTTGAAATGACCAACGCGACAAAAGAGAAGGAAGAGATACAAAAACTCCCTCACTATCCGCTTTGGATGGCGCTCGTCGATGTGGTTGTCTTCATGCTGGCTTTGCCGTTGTTCACCGTGATCTTCCAGGGAATTTACGATCCTTTCACGCTCAATATGAACTCACCGCCACCACTGTTCAGTGCTAATTGGTTTTATGAATGGATACTCGGTGGACCATTATACAACATACCGAACGGTCCCACCCCCTACATCGTCGCCGCCGGATTGGCCCTCATCAGGCAAGTGGGCCTCTGGTTTCTCGAGCGGCAATATAGCTGGCGCACTCTGGTCATCGACTTCGCAAGCTGGTACGCCCTCGCGATTGGCGCGATGGTCATTACGAGTCTGTTCACACAAAATTTCGTTCTCGAATGGGTCATGATCTGGGGTGGCATCGCCATGGTTGCGATTCGATTCTTGACAATCCTCACCCATGAACGCAAGTGGACCCCTACTTTGGCTATAAGACGAGGGCTTGGTCTTTTGCCCGAGGATAGAAAAACCCAGGGTCTTACCCAGGTGCTTTCGGTTGCCTATAACACAACGAGCGCGAACATCCGTCGGCTCATTAAGCGGTGGCTGCTCAATTTGACCATGGAAAAAGACCTCGTCGATGAACATATCAATCAGCTGAAAATCATGACGCCGGATCAGGAAACGCAAATCCGCTTTCTATCGGGCGGCAATCAGCAAAAAGTCGTTCTCGCCAAATGGCTTTTCAGACGCGCCAACGTGCTCATTTTTGATGAGCCGACTCGCGGGATCGATGTTGGTGCAAAATTCGAAGTTCACTCGCAGATGCTGCAACTTGCCGAAGACGGCGCCGCTGTTATGATGATTTCGAGTGAACTGCCCGAGATCCTTGGAATGAGTGACCGCATTCTTGTAATGCGTGAAGGACGGCTAACTGCAGATATCGACAGAAATGAAGCAACGCAGGAAGGTATTCTGCGCTACGCCATGACGGCGGATTGATTTGCATCTGGAGGTAAATTGAATGAGCGCCGCCGCCTCGATGGAAAGTGAAAAACTCATCCTCGGATATCCGGTAAAGGATATCCCCTGGGAGCGGTTACTTCTCATTTCCGCGTTTGTAGTTTTGATGATTTTCTACACTTTTGCGACCGAGAATTTCCTCACTCTCGAAAACTTCGTGAATGTCGTACGACGTGACGCATGGCTCTTCTTTTTGGCCTATGCGCAAACAATAGTTATCGTTTCGGCGGGATTCGACCTTTCGCAAGGCTCTATCATGAGTGTGGTAAGCGTGATGGCTTGGAGCGCAATGCTGCATTTCGGGTTTTTCTTTGGCTTTATCATCGGCCTCGGTATCGGTCTACTGTGTGGCGTTATCAATGGCTTTTTCGTTGGTGTAGTCAGGGTGTATCCGTTTATTGCCACATTGGGAATGCTCTTCATCGGCAGCGGCACGGCCCAGCTTTGGACGGGCGGTCTTCAAATGGGAGGTGCGCGCGAGGGCGCAACGCTTCCGAAACACGTGGAAGAAGCATACGTCTTTTTGGCGAAGGGAAATCTGGGCCCCATTCCCTTCACTTTTATCTGGATACTCATCGTGCTTGCCACGATGTGGTATCTGCTCAAATACACCCGTTTCGGCACTTATGTGTACGCCTTGGGCGGAAACGAGCAAACGGCGATTTCTGCGGGAATTAACTATCCTGCCATGAAGATTGCCATTTTTGGCATAGGCGGTCTTCTTTGCGGCTTCGCAGGGCTTCTTCTTTCAGCGAGTGTAAGTGCGGCGGGTGAGCCGAGGCTCGGCGGTGGCGATCAACTGCTCCAATCAATTGGAGCGACCATCATCGGCGGCACACATATTTTTGGCGGTCGAGGCGGCGTTTTGGGCACGACGCTGGGTGTTTTCCTGATCATATTCCTGGTGAATGGACTGAACATCATGGGAATCGACACCTATCGGCAACAAATCATCGTCGGTTTGGTGATACTCGCTTCCATCTGGGTCAGCACTCTGCGTGAGCAAAAAAACTAGGGGAGATTCTAAATCATGGCGAATGTAGCGGAGGCTCCTGCCAGACCATCTGCCTCCTTCTTGGCCAACTTCAATTACGAAAAATATGGTTTGCTCGTCGTGTTCATCATGATGATGATCATATTTTACATTCTCCAGCTGATGGGCTACGTGAACAACTTCATCGAAGCCCATAATTTGACCAACCAACTCAGAAACGCTTCAATTCTTTTCTTCATCGTCGCCGGGCAAAGTATGGTCCTGTTGGTGTCAGGAATCGATTTAAGCCAGGGTTCTTTGCTTAGTCTCTCGAGCGTAGTGATGGCGCAAGGCATACTGGATTTTGGCCTTGCCGTGGGCGTGTTGATGGGCATCGGAATGGCGACGATGTTCGGTTTCATCAACGGCTACCTCGTGGGCCGCGTGAAGATACAGCCATTCATCGTCACCTTGAGCATGCTCTTCATCTGCGCCGGCATCGCCTTGGTTTTCACGGGCGGACGCACCATTCACCAGTTCACGGGTGAGCAAAAAGACATCCTCCAAGCCATCGGCCTCACGGATTTCTTTCATATCCCCGGCACGCTGTTCATCGCTATTTTCTTTTTCATTATTCTCTATCTGCTAACGAAACGTACGGTGCTCGGCCGGGCAATCTATCTAACCGGTGGGAACGAAGAGGCCGCGCGCCTCTCAGGCATAGACACAGGTAAGGTGAAACTCATTTGCTACTTGATCAGCGGCATCTGCGTGGGCATCACCTCGTTCCTTTACTTGGCGAGACTTCCGGCTACGAACGGCCTCGCGGGATTCCAGCTTGAATTCCAATCTTTGGCGGCCACCGTGGTGGGGGGCACGACGTTTCACGGCGGCGAGGGCGGCGTGACGCAAGCTGCGATCGGGACGCTGTTCCTGACATTTTTGCTCAATGGCCTTATTCTCCTGGGTGTTGGAACATTTGCCCGGGAGGTGGTGGTAGGCGTATTACTCATTACGGCAGTGGTTTTGAGTTCCCGCAAACGGCGGGAATAGAAAAGGTGTTCATTCGGCAGTCATTTTCCCCTTTCGCGGAGGAGAGCGCATCCGTCCGTGAAACCCATACTGCGAGGAGGAGATTCAAGATGAAAAAACTGTTTCGCACTTTCATGATCCTCGCCTCCGTCGTCACATTCTTGTTTGTGTCGATGGCGGCAGCCCCGGATGCCGATGCCCGGGTGAAGGCGAAGAAGAAGTACAAGATCGCCGTCGTCGTGCCGAACGGCGTCGACCCCTATTTCTTCTCGAAATGGTACGGAAGCGTCCAGGCGGCCAAAAAAGCCGGCGTGACCGTGACCATGTTCGACGCGGGCGGTTATGAGTTCCTGCCCAAACAGGTGGCCCATGTGGAGGACATCATCGCGGCGAAATACGACGGGATGATCATCTGCCCCATCAGCACCAAGGGAATGGTGAACGCCGTCCACAAAGCGATGGACAAGGGCGTCAAGGTCGTCGTGGACAACATTGACCTCGACAGCAATCGTGTCAAAAACCGCGTCATGAAAAACAGCTATGAGCTGGGCGTTCTCATCGCCTCCACCCTGGCGCATGGCATTAACTACGAAGGCAAAGTCATGATGCTGCCCGGACCCAGCGGCATCGAGATGGTGACCTCCATGGCCAAAGGTTTCGAGGAATATATGAGCCACTACCCGAAAATCAAGATTGTGGCCAAGGAATTCACCAAGTCCAACGTGCAGCACGCATACCAGACGGCGGAAGACCTGCTCAAGAAACACCCGGACGTGAAAGGTATTTACCCCTGGGCGACGCTCATTGCCCGCGGTACGGTGGATGCCGTGAAAGCCGCCGGCTACAAGCCCGGCCAGATCAAGATCGTGACGCACAACCTCGTCGTCGGCATCGAGAAAGACATCCGCGACGGCTGGGTGCATGCGGCCGTTCTGGCCGAGCAGATCGCCATGGCGAGTGAAGCTGTTTACAACGTGATCGATCTGATTGAAGGGCGCACGCCTCCCGGCACGCCCTACCGTGGCGGCACGCTCAGCTACATCCAGAATTACATGGCTTTCCAGCATAACCTCGACATTCTGGATCGCAGCGGCATCGAGGCGCCCAAAAATTGGATGATCAAGCGCCAAAAGCGCGCGGCGAACATCGTGGGCGGCAAACGCCGATAAGTTTCATCCCCTCCAGAAAGGCAAGAACCCCGCCGGGTAACCGGCGGGGTTTTTTCGTAAGCCACTTCGTCTAGCCTACAACCCTTTTACGTATATGCTGAGTCCCATCCGCCCTGTCGATCCGCCGGGTTGCGGATCAGAAATTCGATCCGTCTGAATCACTCCTGCGCCATCCACGGCCCGCACCGTCGCGGGGTAAAACCCGTTTCCCTCAAAGCGCATGGGAAAAGCCCAAATAGTCCATGCGAGAGGCCCCAGGGGCTTTCTGAGCAAGGCAGGCGCCCAGGACTGCAAACGCTCGCCCTGCCCATAGGTTACTTCCACCTTGCTGATGCCCCGGTCTCCTGCGAATGCGGAACCCACGAGCCAGACTTTGGAAGCTCGAACCTCAACGCGCCTTCTGGGGGCTTCGAAGCGGCTGAGCGTTTCGACGAGCGCCTCATCCGACCAGCCGCGTCTTTGCCAGTAGCCGCCGTGTCCTTTGGTCGTAACCTCAATGGATTCAATCCATTTCACGTTTTTGAGGCCGTAGGTCCCCGGCACGAGGAGCCTGAGCGGAGCGCCATGATCCCGGGGGAGATACTCCCCGTTCATCCCGGTGCAGAGAAGCGTTCTCGAATCGAGGGCCTGCTCAAGCGATATGGAATCATGGTACCCGTCCGCCGCGCGAAAAACGACCCTGGCGGATACCGAGCGGCGCACCCTTTCCGCCGCCCCCGCCCGCTCGATAAGGGTTCTGAGCGGCACGCCCTCCCACAGGGCGTTCCCAATCTGGCCGCCGCCCACCGGGTTCCCGATGCAGGTCATCGCCGCCCAGGTCTTCACCCGCCCGAGCGCATTCAACTCCTCCCAAGTAATTGAAAGAGGAGCGGTTATCTCGCCCTTGACGCTCAGCCGCCATTTCCGGCGGGAGAGCTTCGGCGCTGAATAACCGATGCTCTGCACGTAGAATTTATCGTTCGCCGTGACTTCGGGGACGACGCGCGCGGCGAAATCGAGGATGCCCTCACCGGGCCTCGGCGTCTCGACGGGACGGCTGTTCAGCCAGTCGAACAGGCGGCCCGTCATCGAGGCCTGCGCGCCGCGCGGGATTCCGAGCACAACCAGTGGTGTGACTTCCGCCGCGAGGCGCAACATATGGCGTCTGGAAATGCTCATGGCGCTCCTCCGGCAAGAAAACCGCCCCCCGATTCTACGACAGAACCGCCGGTTCTCGAAATGCCCGTCCATCACCCCCGCAGTTGCCCGCAAATCCGCGCATTTGCCGTCACCGCGGAAGCCGCGGGCCATGGCACAATTCCCCTCGCGTCGCGGCTCCGCTACGTCATTTCCCAACGAAAAAATTTTCGGAAATTTATCGAAAAACCCCGTGAATTTATCGATATTTACGGAAATTTACGGAAATTCGATATCCGCGGGCGAAGCGACCGGCGTTTTCATGATACCGGAACCCGCCGAAGCCGCGCGGACCGCAACTGCGGGCAAATGCGGGGAAATGCCCTGGTGGAAAACGGCGCCGGACTCCCCGGAGAGGGGCCGCCGAAAAGCGGGCCAACCCCCCAGGCTACACCCGAACGCCCCGTTTCCCGACACCGCAACTGCGGGCAAATGCGCCCTCCGCGCCGCGTTCGCCGCCGGAAAAAACGAGGGCCGACGGGCGGCCTCTCCAGCATACCCCATCGACGCGAAAACCCGGCGACGGTAATTGCGGGGAAACGCGTGTAGCTTATTCCCGCCGAAGGGAAGCCAATCCCGACCCGCCAGGGGTTGTTGAAAAAGCCCCTCGATGCGAAAAGACCACCGTCATTCCGGCCTCGGAGCCGACCGAGGAGGGAGGTCGAACCCGATTGAGGAATGAGGGTTTGGTGGAATCCATTTTATGATTTCCTTCGTTTTCGTATTTGACTCCGACTCGCGGGAGGGCGCGCCGCGCCCGAGTCCGGAGCGGATGATGTGGATATATATGGCGGCGTCCGTATCTTCCCCGGCCGGGAGCGAGGATGTCCGGGCGGAGGGCCAAAGACAAAGTCAAAATGGATTCCGGCTCAAGGCCGGAATGACGAGCAAAGGCGAAGGTCAACCCCAAGCGAAGCGAGGTTTTTTCAACAACCCCGCAAGCGACCCCGGCATTCTTCATCACGCCGTGGGGGACGTTCGTGAACAACTCCCTAATCCGGGTTCTCGCCGATTCGGGGGTAGGCGACCTTGCCCCAGTCGGATCCCGGATTTTCGTCCATGATGTCCAGAACCGCAGGCACGATGTCCTCCATGATGAGGCGGCCCTGCGCGAGTTGCGTCCTCCCCCATCCTTCTTGGAACGTCATGCCTCCGTGAAAGACCTGGTTGCGGAGTTGATACAGCCGCCAGAAGACTTCCCGGAAAACGTCGAATACGTTTTCCTTTTCCAGGTCTATCCAGAAGCCGTCGTTTTTCCGTTCAAGTTGCGTGTCCCAGCCCGCGCCCTGCGGCTCTCCGCGCACGTATTGCCAGAACGCTTTGAATGCGTACCGGTTGCACAGTAGGTCCTGGATCTGCTCACTAAACGTCTCCCAGAGAATAGCTCTTATCCTGTTTTCGTTCTGTCTGTCGTGATAAATCACTTTTTTCAAAAACGTATTTATCCTTCCGATCTCGTTAGGACCGTCGCCATCCGCGCCGCTCGGCTCGCCCCCATAAGCCGCGTTGAAGGCGATCCAAAGGCAGATGAATTTCTCCTCATCCGACTCGACGTTTCCGCTCTGCGCAAGCCAGCTGCGCGCTCTGCGCATCCGGTGTTCGTTGTGTTCGTTTTGCGGTATCTGCTCCCCGGTTCGGGTCATCGCTGCGGTTCCTTTTTATTGTCTGATGAATGCGGATCACGAAAGGCGGTTTTCTCTGCTTCTTCGGGGGACATCGCCGATAGCGGGAAGTCTGCTTTCGCGCGCGCCCC
>VXPH01000016.1:16169-18846 GCA_009839615.1 Nitrospinota bacterium | reverse complement strand
CCCTACCCCCCTTGACAGGGGGGTAGGGGGGGGTGCCTTTACCCTGTCAGGGACTTCTTCAACAACTCCGAGCGGGCTCGCATTTTCGCCCAAAATCTATTTCTCCGGGAATCCTCCCGTTTTACGTTGACCACTCTTCGGCGCAACGTGTAGTTTGTGCGCATCGGCTCCCGCCCCCCGAACAAGGAAGCGGCGACGAAAACTTCTCTGGACCGTTCTCTTCCCGCACTCCCGCCCGCGGAAATTCCCGCATGAACCGATTCCCGCACACAGGCGCGCCCTGCTTCTTGCTCATTTTGTTCCTGATGTCCGGGTGTTCTTCCTTTGACGAGAATTTTCTCGCGCGTCTCTTCGCTCCGAAATCCTTCGAGGTCGGCCTTTGGGTGCAGGCGGAGGGCGCGAACAGAACCCTGGACAGCGCCGAGAAGATCAAGGCCCTGGTCAAACGTGCGCGCGCCTCGGGCGTCACGGACATCTACGCGCAAGTCTACCGCTCGGGCCGCGCGTGGTTCCCGACGAAGCTCGCCGATGATTCTCCCTCAAACCGGGCCGGCCAGGATCCGCTGGCGCTCCTGCTGGCTCTGGCCTCCCGGAGCGAGGAATGCGACTGCCCCATCAGGGTCCATGCGTGGATAAACGCATTCGCGCTCGCGAGAAACAAAAATGCGCCCATCATCCAGGAACTCGGGCAAGAAGCCGTGCTCAAGGATCAATACGGGCGTTCCCTGCTCGAATATCCCCTTTCGGGAAAACCCGCGTGGGCGAAAGGTTTTGGCCTCGGAACGCCGGGAATTTTTCTCGACCCGGGCAATCCGGGAGTGCGAGGGCGCATCGTCGACGTCGCGGCGCATCTGGTGCGGAACTATCCACGCTTGGCGGGAATCCACCTCGATTTCATCCGCTACCCCTACGCGCTTCCCATATCGCCGGGTTCCCGCTTCTCCCCGCGCCTCGATTTCGGCTACAACGAGGCCTCCATGGCCCGTTTCGCGCGAAAGACCCGGAAAACCGCGCCGCGCGCAGGCGCAAGCGTGAAGCGCGCCGATGCGGCGGCCTGGGATGAGTGGCGCCGCAAGCAGGTCACGGCAGCAGTCCGAGGCGTCCACGAAACAACTAGAGGTTTAAGGAAACAAGTTGTTGTTTCTGCTGCTGTTCTTCCCTGGGAAGAACGGGCCTATCTCGCCGCGTTTCAGGATTGGCGCGGCTGGCTGGAAGGCGGATTTCTGGATAAAGCCGTCGTGATGAACTACACGGCGGACGAGCATCTGGCCGCCCAAATCAGTCGAAGCGCTATCGCCGCCAGGAGGGTGAAAACCCCGAAGATGCGCGCGCCCGGAGTCGTCATCGGCCTGGGAGCGTATCTGTTCACCAAAAACCCGGCGGGCGTGTGGCGCGAATGGCGTGCCGCGCAGAAGGCGGGCGCCGACGGCGTCGCCCTGTTCTCCTATGACCAGATGGTCGGAAACGACGCGATGTGGCGATTTCCCGTTCGGTGACCTTTCCCACGAATCGTTGGTGGACAAGCGATTTGGGCTTGCATGAAGCCTCATGGATAGCTATAATCCGTTTGTAGTAGCGTGATTACCCGCCCTGTATTTCACTTCCGCCTAAAACATTTCGTATTTCTGTTGTTGGACACGGTTTCAGCAAACAGAGAAGGCGTGAGCGCGCACGCACCGCCCGCGCGCCGCTCAGGGCGAAAGAGGAGAAAAAGAAAATGAACAAAGGCGAACTCGCAAACGCCATCGCAGAACAGGCGAACCTGAGCAAGTCGAGCGCCCAAGGCGTGGTCGACGCATTCGTGGGCGCCGTAACCTCGGCGCTCAAGAGCGGAGACAAGGTGACGCTCACGGGCTTCGGCACCTTCAGCGTCTCACAGCGGGCGGCCCGCAAGGCGCGGAATCCGAGAACGGGCGAGGAGATTATGGTGGCGGCGGCCACCGTGCCGAAGTTCAAGGCGGGAGCGGGCCTGAAGGCCTCCGTGAACTAGAACGCGCAATCCCGACGGCCGGAAAACCCGGCTCGAAGCAGAAACAAACCTGAAAACTGCGAGTTATTTCTGCGCAAAAAACCTGAGGAATGGCGCGGGAGGATGCAGTTTGTGGTGAATTTCGCCTGGACATCGGGGTTGAAGCAACCTCTCTGAATGCCTCAGTGGCATTGAAAAGTAGGTTGATTCGCTTGAACGCACGTGTCGAGATTCGTTTTGAGGACCCGGCTACTTTTCTTCCGGTTGCTTTTCTTTCAGGAGGGGATGATGAACTGGGTCGCGTTTCTGGATCAATCCAACTTGCCGATGATTATCCTGTTCGGCCTTGGCTGGTTCTCCCTGTGGCGGAAAATCAGCGCTCTTGAAGTGCGGATATCGCACATCGAAGGGGTGATGGAAGGCTGGTTGTCTCCCCGGCCGCCGGCCAAGGATTGACCGCCCCTCTCCGCTTCCCCGCCGAAAAACCACCTTTTCGGACTCCGGGCGGTTCTCTGGGATATTGAAAAAAACCTCGTCGTCCGGGTTGCGGTGTAGGGACAGGCCACTGTGCCTGTCCGACGCCGGAATGCGCATGATCGGCGGGGGGGGCCCCCCCCCCCCCCCAAATTTAAGACCCGGCAAAAGCTCACCACCCCGGCACCCACCGAAAAGACGATGGGCCGGAGCAAACCCCGCCCGCCGACGCGC
>VXPH01000016.1:0-16159 GCA_009839615.1 Nitrospinota bacterium | reverse complement strand
GCGTGCGTCGGCGGGTCGTCGGATTGCGCTTGTTCGGCGGGCGGGAACAGGGGCCCGCCCCTATGGAACTCCCGGCAAATGAGAGACCGGCGCGACCGCGCGGAAAATCTCTGGGGCGCTTTGCCAGCGCGGCGCGCGAAGCCTCAGGAAGCCTCACCCTCTATGACGACCTCTCCTTCCCATGCCTCCCAATCGGAGAGCGCATCCGCGGAATCGTTGATGAAATCCATATAATCGCCCATCATCTGCGCCCCTTCTTCAATGAGGCGGCACGTCTTCTCCGTGTTTTCCTCGCTGAAAGGCAGCCTGAGTTTCCTCAGGACGATTTTCGTCCGGCCATTCACGAAGAGATGCTCAACGTCGTGCCAATCGCCATAAAATTTCCGTGGCGCACCGCGCGCACGCGCGACTTTTTCCGGCGCACAACGATATAAAGCGCCGAGACCCTCGGCGTATTCTCGTTTTTGCGCGTCGCTCATCGCGCTCTGAGCGTCCCGGAGTTGTTCTCCCACCGTCCCGTCGTCGAGATGGATGGCGCAATCCACTGCGATTTCAACCAGCACGTGCGCGAGATAGTGGAGGCTCGCTTCATCGGGCGCAACGCCCATTTCTGTCGTGTATTCACGCATCAGGGGGATGAGCTCGACCCCTTTCCGATAGGTGTAGCCCTGCTTTTGAGAGGGAGACAATCCGCTCTCTCCCTTGGCGATGCTCCCGTAGTGACACAGGTTATCGACCACCAGATGGCATTTCACCCACAAAAGTTTCGGGAATCGCTCCATCACTCCCGCCGGCGGAGCGAAGCGGTGGGTTTCCCTGGGCTTGAATTCTCCCGAGAGGGGCAGGGAATCGGGCGCCACGTTGTAGACGTAGGCGTCATCCCCGGGATGAGGCATCCCGGGGTGGCGCTCCAGCAGTTTTCGCAAAACCAGCGTATGGCAGTTGGTGAGCAAAAGCCCCTTCTCCCTAAAGCGGCCCTGTTGTTAGTGAATAGCGCCCGTCTGCGCACGCGACTTCTCCGGATTTCACGAACCGCTCCAGATGCAGTTCTATCACGCAGGCGCCCAGCTTTCTCTTGCCCTCCGGCAAATCCTGATATATCTGCTCCGCTATCTTGGCGGGCGTATCGTGCCCGGCCTCCAGCGCTTCGAGGTACTGTGCATCGCGCATCTTGCGGTGCTCGATAAGCTCATCGATCCTGCTGATCGGATCTTCAATAACGGGGCCGTGGCCAGGGTAGATGAGGCGAGGCGCCAGTTTCTTCACCTTCTCAAGTGATTCGAGATAGTCCCCCAGGTTCCCCCTGGGCGCAGTCACCGCCGTCGTCGAGGGGAGCAAAACGTTGTCGCCCCCCAAAAGAATTCTCTCCTCCTTCCACCAGAAAGAAAGATGTCCGGGAGAATGGCCCGGCGTAAGTATGGCTTCCAGGCGCATCTCTCCCAACTCGACGAATTCCCCTTCTCTTATTGGAGAAACCGGCAGGCCCGGCTGTTCCTCTTCCAGCAAGCGCATCTCCAGGGGATGAGCGTAAGCAGTGACGCCGAATCGCTCGCAGACCGCCTTCGCGCCGCCCGAGTGGTCGAAGTGGTGGTGCGTGAGGACGAGTTTCTTAAGCGCCCCCCCGGCGCGCGACTCCACCCAGGAGAGCATCTCGGGAACGCACTCGGGGTAGCCCGCATCGAAGAGGATGAAAGGCCCGTCCCCGATGAGGACCACCTCTACGTGCTCCATGAACGAACCCAGGGGGGCCTCCAGCCGGTGGCTCTGGATAAGGGGGAAACCGGTCGATTTCACGTTCAAGAAAAATCCTCGCTTGATATTTCATCCGGCGCAGAAAACTACGCAGGGCCGCCGGCTCAATGAAGCGCCGGAATTTCTTTTGTTTGCCCTTTGAGAGAAAGACGTTTCCCGCTCCACGCCCCTCTCGAAAGTTCGCTGAAAATCATCGGCCCCAGATTTCCACAGCCGAAGAAAACAACATTGACAGAAACGAAAAATCTGTTATCTTCACTACCACAAAAATCCGCAGACAGTAAAGAAAACAAGCCAAAGCCCGTTGTTTTCTCGATCTGTGCGGATTTATTGTTTACAAGAAAGTTTACGCGAACCTTTTTAACCGGGGGCTTGGCCCCCACTCTATTCCTGCATGAGGAGATTCTCGATGAAATCCCGTATCCATTACTTCGTCGCCGCCGTCGCGGCTCTGGCCGTCTTCGCATCGGGTGCGCTCGTATCCGAAGCGATGATGAAAAACCAGAAAGAGCTCGTTCGCGCGGCCAAAAAAGAGGGCGCCGTCACCATCATCAACCCTCTGTTCAGCGACCGCACCGCCAAGCGCATGGGTCCGGCCTTTGCCAAGCACTACGGCCTCGGCGACGGCTTCAAGTTCCGCAACCTGCGTAAAGGCACCGGCGCCACCGTCTCCCAGGTTCGCCAGGAGATGCGGGCCAAGAAGTTCACCGTCGACGTTCACGTGGTGAGCGCGCCCGGCTTCTTCGCCGCGGCCCAGAAACGCGGCGCGTACCACAAGCTCGACAGCGCCGAGTGGAACAAGCACTTCGCAGACGTGATCAAGAAAGCCGGTCAGTACGCGAACTACCCCTACGTCGTGACGCCGCTGGCCTACACCTTCCAGCCCGTCTGGAACACCGCCTGCCCCGGCATGAAGGACATCAACGTCACGTCGTATGCCGACACCATCGCGAAGAACGTGATGGGCAAGACCATCGCCGGCGACATCACCAAGAGCTTCACCTACACCAACACCGTCATCTCGCTCATCGAGAACGGCATGGACATGAACAAGTACTGGGACGACTTGAAGGCCACGAAGCCCGTCGTCATGTTCCGCACCGAGCCGAAGATGCAGGTGCTCATCAACTGCGAGCGCGGCCTCGACCCCTGGAACATTACCGGCCGCGTTTATCAGAACGTCCTCAAGAAGCCCGACCTCGCCAAAGTCCTCAGGACCGGCTACTACAAGGAAGGCCAGGTCATGCTGGGCAACCAGGCCGCCGTCCTGAACGGCG
Source organism: Nitrospinota bacterium (assembly GCA_009839615.1). Lineage (GTDB taxonomy): Bacteria > UBA8248 > UBA8248 > UBA8248 > UBA8248 > Bin107. Next base: position 13,130 of record VXPH01000016.1, on the reverse strand, counting down.
CGCCGAACCCCAACGCCGGCAAACTGCTGGTGGAATTCCTTCTCACCAAGGAAGGCACGGACGTATACGTGGAAGGCGAGGCCGTCTACAGCTTCCGCGCCGGCTACAAGCCGCCCAAGGTTGTGGCTCCCTACCTTCTCGACCTGAGCAAGCACAAGCTGCTGGGTCTCAAGGACTGGGTGGGCGCGCAGAAGAAGTTCAAGGCGACACGCGCCGAATTCATCAAGCGCTTCAAGTAAGACGTATATAATAGTCGCTCGGAACGGGTGGGAGTCCACAACGGGCTCCCACCCTTCCTTTATGAAACGGGGAAATTACGGTGCGCCATGCCGCGAGGGCTCGGCCAGTGTCGCCATTCAAGCGCAGGCGGGGCGGAGCCTTGGCGATGTAGCGCGAACCACCTGATTTTCATTCACAGAAATTTTCCGCGAATCGGCGCGACGGTTCGCGGAGCGTGTTGCTTTTGAAAGCGGCGTTTCTTATAGTCTTATCCTCGTATTCCCGGACACAAATGCGTTCGCAGGAAAGGTTGCATCGATAACATTATGGCTACGGACACCGCAGCACCCCAAATCGACGTCGCTCCCCCGCGCGGCTGGCGAACCTGGTTCACGCAGGAGAACATCATCACGACCATCGTCGGCCTCATCGTGGCGGTGGCGGTCATCGTGCCCCTGGTCGCGCTCGTCATCAACAGCTTTCTGGTGCTCGACGACCTGGGGTTCGACACCGAGTGGGGGCTGCAAAACTACAGGGATATATTCCAGGGCCGGGTCATCAAAAAAGCCCTCATCAACACCGCCATCATCAGTACGGGCTGCACCATCCTGGCGACACTACTGGGCGTATCGCTCGCGTGGATCAACGCGAGAACCAACTGCCCGTTCCGGGAACAACTCGAGCCCTTCAACCTCATCCCCTTCTTCCTGAGTCCTTTCGTGGGCGCCATCGCCTGGCACAACCTGGCCTCTCCGAAAGTCGGCCTGTTGAACAACATGGCGAAATCCGCCTTTGGAATCGATTTCCCGCTTTTCAACGTCAACAATCTTTGGGGCGTCATCTGGGTGACGGGCATCTTCTTCGCCCCCCTCGTCTACCTGTTCGTGGTGGGTTCGCTCCGGCGCATGGACCCATCGCTCGAGGACAGCGCGCGAACGACGGGAGCGGGTCTCCTGAGAACCACATTCACCATCACGCTGCCCCTCGTGACGCCCGCGATTCTCTCGGGCGCCATCATCGTGTTCGTGACGACGGCCGGTGAGTTCGGCGTCCCGTTCAAGCTCTCCGCCCCCTTTGGCTGGGAAACACTGACAACGCAGATTTTCACCAAGGCGGTGGGAGACGACGCGAACCACTACCTGGGCGCCGCCATGAGCATGGTCGTGGGCGTCGTGACGGCGTTCTTCATCTGGATTCAGCACCGAATCATCGCGCCCCGCTCTTATACGACAGTGACCGGCAAGGGCTTCCGGCCGAACCTCATTGACCTGGGCGGATGGAAGTGGCTCGCTTTCGCGTATAACGTATTCTACGTCTGCGTCGCCGTGGTTCTTCCCATCATCTGCCTTTTCTTCGTGAGCTTGCACAAGATATGGTCGGGCAGGATCATCTGGTCGGAGCTCACTTTCTGGAACTACCAGAAGGTGCTCTTCTTCTGGTGGCCCGAGAGCATCGACGCGGCCACCAACGGCATCATCAACAGCTTCATCCTCGCGTTCGGCGGCGCTTCCATCGCCATGGTGGTGGCCATCATCGTGAGCTACATGATCCACCGCACCAAGGGCTACGGCGCACGGGTGCTCGATTTCCTGAGCGTTATCCCCATCGGTTTCCCCGGCATCGTGCTGGCGATGGGCGTTCTCGTCACCTACATCAAGACCCCCATATACGCCACGCTGTGGATTCTGCTGCTCGGCTACATCACGCGCTTTTTCCCGTACGGGCAGCGGAACATCTCCTCCATCATGATGGCCGTATCGGAGGAACTCGACCAGAGCTCGCGCATGGCGGGGGCTACCTGGCTCACGACGCTCCGGAGAATCACCATTCCGCTCTTGAAGCCGGGCATCTTCGCCGGGTGGATTCTCTTGTTCGTCATTTTCCTGAGGGAACTCTCCATCTCCATCATACTCTACTCCGCCGGAACGGAGACGCTCTCCGTCGGCGTGTACTATCTCTCGAACTTCGAGAACGAACCCATGACCTCGGCCCTTTCCATCGCACAGACGGTCGCGCTTCTGATCTGCGTCGTCATCTTCAGGAAAGTCGCCGGCAAAGAGGCGCTGACCGCGTAGGACGATGAGCGAAAACAACTATCTTCAGGTCGATCATCTTGTAAAATACTTCGGCGACGACCGCGCCGTGGACGGCATTTCCTTCGGTATCCCGGAGGGAAAATTCCTCACCCTGCTCGGCCCCTCGGGCTGCGGGAAGACCACCACGCTCATGTGCATCGCCGGCCTCCACAAGCCGGATGCGGGCGAAATACGCATCGGCGCGGACCCCGTCACCTCGATAGAGAACCGCATCAACACCGCGCCCGAGAAGCGCAACATCGGCATGGTGTTCCAGAGCTACGCCATCTGGCCGCACATGGACGTGTCGCAGAACGTGGCCTATCCGCTGGAGATACGCAACATGGCGCAGTCGGAAATCGACGACCGCGTCGCCGAGGCGCTCGAGATCGTCGGTCTCACCGATATGGCGGACAAGAACGCCACGCAGCTCTCGGGCGGCCAGCAGCAAAGGGCGGCCCTCGCGCGCGCGATGGTTTTCCGCCCCCGCCTTCTGCTCTTCGACGAGCCGCTCAGCAATCTGGATCTCAAGCTCAGGGAGCAGATGCGCGTCGAACTCAAGCGCATTCAGCACGAAATCGGCATCACCTCGATCTACGTGACGCACGATCAGGCGGAGGCTCTCGTGATGAGCGATGAGATCATCGTGATGAGCAAGGGACACATCGAACAAACGGGCGGCCCCCATTCCATTTACGCGCGGCCCGTCAACAAGTTCGTGAGCGACTTCATCGGCGTGGCGAACCTGACGGAGGGCCGCATCGTATCGAACGGCGGCGGGGGGTCGGGAACCATCGAGATATCCCAGGGCGGCGAGAGCGTACAACTGCCCTGCCTGCTCGCCGACGGCCTTGCAGAGGGCGACGACGCCTTTCTCTCCGTCCGGCCCGAGAACGTGGACGCCTCGCGCCAACCGAAGGACGGCCCCCGGATCGAAGGCGAGGTCATCCAGTCCGTCTTTCTGGGCAACTGCCTCGATTGCCGGGTGAAATGGGGTGAATTCGAGTGGAAGGTTCTGGCGCACTCCAGAGAACGCCTGCGCGTGGGCGAGAAGGTGTACGTGCGCCTCGACCCGGATCATACACTGGCCGTCAGACCCTAGAGGATAGACAGCGTGTCATTCGTCGAAATCAAGAAACTGGTGAAATCATTCGGGCCCGAAGTGGCCGTGGCGGGTATCGACTTGTCCGTCGAACAGGGGGAGTTCGTCACCCTGCTGGGACCTTCGGGCTGCGGAAAAACCACGACGCTCCGGTGCATCGCCGGCCTCGAGCACCCCGATAGCGGCGACATCCAAATCGAGGGAGACTACGTCACCTCCGTGGCGAACGAGGTTTTCCTGACGCCCGAGGAGAGAAACCTCGGCATGGTGTTCCAGAGCTACGCCGTCTGGCCGCACATGACGGTCTTCGACAACGTGGCCTACGGCCTGCGGATCCGGCGCGAAACCAGGGCCGCCATCAAGGAGAAAACGACGAATGCGCTCAACCTCGTGGGGCTGGGCCATCTCGCGGAGCGCTACGCCACCAAGCTCTCCGGCGGGCAGCGCCAGCGCGTCGCCCTCGCCCGCGCCATCGTCTACAACCCGAAAGTCGTGCTCTTCGACGAGCCACTGAGCAACCTCGACGCCAAACTGCGCGAGCAGATGCGCATCGAACTCACGCGCCTGCAGCACGACGTGGGAATCACTTCCATCTACGTGACGCACGACCAGACCGAAGCGCTCGTGATGAGCGACAGAGTCGTGGTGATGGACAAGGGCGTGATCCAGCAAATCGGCGACCCGGAGACCATCTACGCCGAACCCACGAACGCCTTCGTGGCGAATTTCATCGGCGTGGCCAATCTGTTGGAAGGAAAACTGCTCGGCCACGACGGGGAACTGACGGACATCGAAATTCCAATCGGAGACGGAAGCCCCTCCATCCGCCTCAGGGCCACGGGTGCGGAAGGCGCGCCGGTCGGCGCAAAGATCATCCTGAGCATCCGTCCCGAGGATATTCTGCTGCACCTCGAGAAACCGGCCGAGGCGATGAACCTCTTCGAAGGCGAAGTGATCGACACCGTGTATCTGGGCAACTTCCTCGACTGCCAGGTCCAGGTCGGCCCGCACGAGGTGGGCGTGCAGATCGACCACTTCGAGGAACTCGAAACCGGCCAGAAGGTGTATCTCTCCTTCACGCCCGACCACGGTCTCTGCCTCACCGAATAGGCCCATGCCTCCCCGCTCTCAAGCAGGCCCCAAACTTCTGGCGGGAGGGGACATCGCCATCAACCGCGCGGAGGCGAAAGGCGCTTTCGGCAGGCTGATTCCCCTCCTCCGCGACGCCGACGTCTCCTTCGCCAATCTGGAACTGCCCCTCTCACGCGGCGGAAAACCAGCGCCGGAGAAAATCCTGCTGCGCGGCGCGCCGAAGATGGCCGGCGCCCTCACCGAGGCCGGCTTCGACGTCATGGCCTTTGCCAACAACCACGTGCTCGACTACGGGGAAGACGCCTTTGCGGAAACCATGTCGCTCATGGACTCGCTGGGCGTTGCGCTCGTGGGCGGCGGCATGAACCTCGCGCAGGCGAGGAAGCCGGTTCTCATCGAGCACGGGAACCTGACGATTGGCTTTCTGGCGTATTGCTCCGTCATCCCGAGGGGTTTCGAGGCCACGGCGGCCGCTCCCGGCGTGAACCCCGTTCGCGCCCACACGGCCTACCGCCCCTGGCGCGACCTCTCCGAATACCCCGGCACCCCGCCGCGAATCGATACCTGGGCGGAACCCGCCCATCTCGCGCGCATGAAGCGCGACATCAGGAATTTGAGGAAAAAAGCGGACCTGGTGGTCGTGAACCACCACTGGGGCACGAGCATGACGCACGAGGTGATGGATTTCGAGCGAGAAATCGCGCACGCCAGCGTCGACGCGGGCGCGGACCTCGTATTGGGCGGCCACCCGCACGTTCTCCAGGCGGTCGAATTCCACAAGGGCGCGCCCATCGTCTACAGCATGGGGAACCTGATATTCGACTTCGATATCCCCTTCTTCACGGACGAGACGCACGACACCTTCCTGTTCGGCTGCGCGCTGACGAAAACGGGGGTGAAAGACCCTTACCTCATTCCCGTGACGGCCGGCGTATTCTCGAAACCCAGGCTCCTCTCTCCCGGCCGGGGAGAAGGCCGCAGAATCGTAGATGTCATGAACGCGCTGAACGAGCCTTTCGGGACGAAACTGGAAGTCCAGGACGAGCGGGTTTTGATATCCGCCCCGTGAGAAGCCATCCCTCCAAGAACGCGCACTGCCCTCGCCGGGCGCAAATCAGTCTTTTGGGATTTTCCTAACTCAACACCCCGTCGGCGTCGCGGACCGGCCCCTTGATGATGATGGCCTGCATTTTGTCGCCCACAGCCGCCGTCTTGTGCTCCATCCCTGCCGGGATGAACGCCACCGCGCCCGGGTAGAGGTCGATTTTCTCGCCGTGCGTTTCCGTATAGCCCCGCCCGCTCAGCACCCAGATGACTTCCTCCTGTCCGGGGTGCGCGTGCGGCTCATGCGGGGTCGCCGGGTCGTACTCGGTGAGTCCCACGCGCACGTGTTCGGAGCCGTTCGCGGTCGGGCTCACCAGAATTTTCGTCTGTCCCCAGTCCACGGGCTTGAAATCCGCTTTTGCAACGTCCACCACTGATTTCTCCGGCATTTTTATCTCCTATATTCTACTTGAATAATTCCGTGTAACTATTTCTATCTTAACCTGTTTCTCACGGCGTCACCGCATTCTTTCGTGTTCAGACCTCCCCCGATATCCGCCGTGCGCTCCCCGTGCGCGATAGCTTCTTCCACCGCGCGCCGGATGGCTGCTCCACCCTCCGCGCAGCCAAGGTGATCCAGCAATAAGGCGCCCGTCAATATGGACGCCATCGGGTTGGCGATCCCGCGCCCGTAGATGTCGGGCGCCGTGCCGTGCACCGGCTCGAACATCGAAACCCCCTCCAGATTCACGTTCGCGGAAGGCGCGAGGCCCAGACCGCCCACAAGACCCGATGTGACGTCGCTCAGAATGTCGCCGAACATGTTGTTGGTAACGATGACGTCGAATTCGCCTGGATGCTGGATCACCTCCATCGCCACGGCGTCGATGTGCTTGGCTTCTGATTCGATGTCCTCGAAATCAACCCGTACCTCATCGAACACGCGCCGCCATATCCCTCCCGCGTAGCGGAGCCCGCTCGCCTTGTCCGCCATGGTGACCTTTCTGCGCTTATGCCGCCTCGCGAATTCGAACGACGCCCGGATGACGCGCTCCACGCCCTTGTAGGTGTGCACTTCTTCCTGAAGAGCGACTTCGTCTTTCGTGCCCTGCTTGAAGAAACCGCCCACATTCACGAACAGGCCCTCGGTGTTCTCGCGGACGACGACGTGATCGATGTCGCCCGCGCCCATATTCTTGAGCGGCGTCAGATCCTCATGGTAGAGCCTGCAGGGCCGGATGTTGGCGTACAGATCGAGCCCGAAGCGAACGCCCAGAATCACCTGCTCCTGCACGATTGAGCCGGAAACCCGCGGATCGCCGACGGCCCCCTGAAAAACGGCGTCGAAGCCCGCCCGAAGTGCATCGCAGCCGTCTTCGGGCATTCCCCTGCCCTGCTCCAGATAGCGGTCGCTCCCCCAGTCGAAGTATTCGAACTCCACCGGGAACGAAGCCGCCCCGGCCGCCGCCCGGAGCGTCTCCTCCGCCTCGGGCATCACTTCGTTCGCGATTCCGTCTCCGCGCACCACCGCTATGCGAGCCAATTTCGTCTCTCCCCTGTTTCAGAGCATACGTCCCGAAAAGAAGCGCATTTTGACAAAAGGCGAGCGCTGCCCGCAAGGCAAGGCGCACCCTTGCGCGACTTCCCGAAAAACGCAAAGACGGGCTAATATGGCGCGGCATTCACGGCATCATCAACCGTCAACATTTTTCCGAGGAGATTTTCATGGTCGAGTCCGGTCCCCTGCCCGAAGGTACGGTGCGTTTTCCCGCAGAAGTCATCGAAGAGTTCGTCTACACCATCTTCCGCAACAAGGACGTGCCCGAGGACGACGCCCGCCTGGTGGCGAAAGTATTGGTCAGCGCCGATTTGAGAGGCATCCGCAGCCACGGGGCGGCGCGGCTGACCTTCTTCATGGTTCGCCTCGAAAACGGCGTGCTCAACAACAGGCCCGACATGAAGTTCTATCAGGGAAGCGACACCACCGGCCTTCTCGACGCGGACGACGCCATCGGTATCGTCGCCTCGAACCGCGCGATGGACGAGGCTCTCTCCATGGCGGAAAAACACGGCTCCGGCTTCGTGACGGTACGCAACAGCAGCCATTTCGGCTATGCGGGCTATTGGGCCCAAAAGGCGATGGAGGCGGGCTACATCGGCATCAGCATGACGAACGGTGGACGCCGCACCGCTCCCACCTTCGCGGCGGAAGCGCTTTTCGGCACCAACCCGATGAGCGTGGCGATACCCGGCGGGCCGGGCGGGACCGACTTTCACCTCGACATGGCCACCGCCGTGACGGCCGTGGGCAAGATCGAGACGGCCCTGCGCGAGGGCCGGGAAATCCCCAAGGGATGGGTGCTCTCCTCGCTGGGAACGCCGACCCTGAACGAGAAGAGCATCCTGAACTACGAGGTGCCGCTCGCGCCCCTAGGCGGCGAGGGAGACGAGACCGGCGGCCACAAGGGCTACGGCCTGCAGCTCATGATCGAGCTTCTCTGCGGCGTGCTCTCGGGGGCGGGTCTCGAAAGCCGCATGGCGGGCGCAGCCGGCACGGCGAAATCCGCCACGGGCCATTTCATGGGCGCGATCAAGATGTCGGGTTTCCGCGACTTGTCCGCCATGTTCGGCGACATGGAAAAACTCTTCGAGACCATCCGGGGGGCGAAGAAGGCGCCGGGCCACGATCGCATCTACATTCACGGCGAGCCCGAGGCAATCGCCGAGGAGGAGAACAGACGCATCGGCGTGCCCATCACCCCCGCCGTCCTGGAGCAGATGCAAAGGCTGAACGAGGAACTCGAACTCGGTTTCGAGCTTTGAGGTTTCAGGTGCTTCAAATGGGGATGATGCTGTTTTTCAGGAGCGAACCGCTTGCTTTAGATATTCAACAATCGCGGGAGCGTCCCATTTGCGGGCGCCGATGATTTTCTGCAGGAGACGGCCCTGGCGGTCCACGATGAACGTCTCCGGCACGCCGGTCGTGCGGTAGAGCTTCTTGATGCTTCCGCGCGGGTCGAGCAGAATCGGAAACGTGAGGCCGAAGCGATCGACGAACTTCCGGACCGCATCCGCCCCCAGGGCGTCGATGCTCACCGCCAGTATCTCGAACGGCGCGCCGTCTTTTTTCATCCGGGCGTAGAGGCGCTGCAAATCCGGCATCTCATCCAGACACGGAACGCACCACGTGGCCCACACGTTGATGAGTACCACCCTGTTCTTCTGGCTCGCGAGAGAGACGCTCCCACCGCCCAGAAGCGGATATTCGAAGCGTGGAGCCTGACTGCCGATTTCGAGATTGGGCGCAGGGGCTTCTTCGACACGTTCGGTCGTCAAGCGCTCGCCCACCGCCCAGAGCAGCGTCAGCAGCACCGGCGCCAGGATGAACGAAACGGCCAGCCGCTTGGCTTTTCGCTGGTCTGGGTTCGAGCTCTTCGAAGCGTCCATGCCGTCAGCTTTTCTCATCGAGCAGGTGTCCAATCAGGGCAAAGGCGGCCTCGCTGTCCCATTCGCGAGGCCCCACACCGTAGCCCGCTACCTGGCCTTTTCTGTCCACGAGATAGGACGTCGGCAAGCCCCGCACCTTGTAGAGCGCCTTCGCCTTGTGGTCGGGGTCCAGGACGATGGGGAAAGTCAACTTGTACTTTGCGGCGAATTCGCGCACATCGTCTTCACTCCCCTGATCCAGCGATATCGCTACGATCTCGAGCCCTTGCGGCTTGTATTTCGCATAAAGCCGTTCCATCGAGGGCATTTCCCGGATGCAGGGCTGGCACCACGTCGCCCAGAAGTTCACCAGGACGAGCTTGCCCGTATGCTGCGTGAGGGAATGATTCTGACCGTCCAGGGCCTTGAGCATCACATCCGGGACATCGGCGCGCTGGACCTGCTTCAGAAAAATCATGTCGCGGTACAGGGCGGCGTCATCCCCCGCGCGCGCTTCACTCCTTATCTGCGCCCGGCTCGTCTCCACCTCCTGCGTCGGCCGCTCTCCCTGGTTCCCGAAATGCACCATCATCCAGACAACCAGGACGAGACTGACGACCATCCCGATCAGCCGCCACTTGATGCTCCGGCGGGGCGTTGAGAGCCCATCGAGGTTTCTGGCGAGTTCTGCTTTGGGATCGTATTTCATCTGAAAACTCCCGGCCGCGGAGTATGGCGGCTCAACCCTCGAAATCGCCAAGTTCGCGCTGCAGGCGATTTTCCAGAGAGTCATCCGAGGCGGCTTTTTGCGGAGCTTCTCTGCTGACCTGGCTTTGCTCTGCCTCTTCCGGGCGTCTCGTCCACGCCCTCACCAGGACGAAGACCACGCCGAAGCCCGCCAGCAACCCCCCGAAAGGAAGAAGCCAGGCGGTGAGATAAAAGCCCTCCGCCGGTGGTTTCGGCAAAACATCCCGGCCGTATACCTCGACGAAATACCGGACGATCTGCTCTTTTGTCTCCCCGGCGAATATCTTGCGGCGCACGAGTTCACGGAGCTGGGCGCCTTCGCTGCTCGGGCAATCATGCAGTAATTTCCCGGGACACACCGGACTCATGAGGGCGCCCGCCACTTCGGAGAACGTGGTCTTGGCTCCCGGCGAGGCGGCCCGAGCCACTGAATAGAGACACAAGGCAAGCATCAGGCACAAAACGAGGTAAAAACGCATCATGGGGAATCTCCCCTGGGGTTCAGTTTTTCTTCTTCCTTGAGCAAATTATCCATTCGCGCCTTGAGAGTCCACCAATAAAGCGCGAATCCGCCCAATACGACGATGTACGCCGCCGCCACGTAGCCCATCATGTCCCCTCCCGAGCGGCGCGCGCCTCTTCCACCCGTGCGTTCAGACGCTCGATCTGCGCGCGCTTACGGGCGAAACACCAGAACAGGAGCATAAAGGCCAGCAGGGTGCTCCATAACGCGACGTGCATGGAGTCGGGCAGATCCCCCAACCCGCCCGAGCGCATCACCACGGGCTTGGGATGGAGCGTGCGCCACCATTCCACCGACATGTGCACGATGGGCACGTTCAGAAAACCGATGATCCCCATCACGGCGGCGAAGCGCGCTCTTTGCCCGGGTTCCGTCATGTAGGCGCGCAGCATGAGATAGCCCACGTATATCATCCACAGGATGAGCGTTGTGGTGAGCCGCGCGTCCCACGTCCACCACACGCCCCAGACCGGACGCGCCCAGATGGGCCCGGTGATGAGCACCAGCGTGCAGAAGACGACCCCCGCTTCCGCGCAGGCGTGCGCGCGGATGTCGTGTTCCGGGTTTATCGTATCCAGATATTTAATCGAGAAGATGAACCACAGGAAAAAGGCGAAAAACGCCACCCAGGCCGAGGGCACGTGGATGTAGAAAATCCGCTGCGGCGGACCCTGGAGCCTGTCGGTGCCCGCGATGAAAAAATCCGCGAAAATGGCGAAGGCGAGAACGCACAAGGCGAGAACCGGCAGCCACCCGAACGCTCCCCGCTCGTTTCGATCCATCAGGTGTTCCTCCCGGCGGCGCAAAACTGCGGCAGAATATAAAGTGTTTTCACAAAAACATGAACATAAAGCATTGATATTATTCTTCCAGAATATATTCAAAAACTACCGAGGCGGCCACCAGGAATATCACATCATACACCAACATCAAGCGAATCCAATCCCTCGAATCCGCCCATCCGTCGCCACCGAGATGGGCTTGCGTCGCCTTGACGGCGGCGATCAGAACAGGCACGAGAACGGGAAACATCAATACGGGCAATAAAACCTCGCGCGTTCGCGTGCGCGCGCTCATGGCCGAGAACAAGGTGCCCGCAGCCGCGATTCCAATCGTAGCGCAGATGGCGATGAGTGCGAGCGTGCCGGCTGATTTCCACACATCCGCTTGATACAGAACCGCCAGAACGGCGAAGCCCACCAGTTCCATGATCCCCATCAAAACGACAACGGACACCACCTTGCCCAGGTACAGCGCGGAGGGGTCCGCCGGACTCGCGTACATGGCGGAAAAACCCGCGTCCTCACGCTCCACGCCCATGGTGCGGGACAGCCCGATGACGCATGCGAACAGGAACGATATCCAAAGGATTCCCGCCTGAACGGCGCGGGCGCTCTCTCCACTCCCGCCGCCGGGGCCGAAGGCGAAGCTGAACAGCGTGAGCACGAGCAGCGCGAAAACCACCATGATGAGGAGACTTTCCTTCGTCCGCCATTCAAGGCGCAAATCTTTTTCGACCACCGCGGAGAGGACGGAGAAAAAGCGCCTCATGCCGAACCTCCCGAGGATTCATCGAACGCGGCCAGCACCGCTTCTTCGCTCGAATTTTCAGCATTCTCCTCATAAGCGAGCCTGCCGCCGGCCAAGACGACGATTCTGCCCGCCATATCGAAGGCTTTTGACAGGTCGTGCGTTGTGAACGCCACGATACGCTCGCGACCCTCGCACAGGGCGCGCACGACGTTTTCGAGGCGCCCCGACGCCTCCGGGTCGAGGCCGGCGAAAGGCTCATCGAGCAACACGACCTCGGGTTCGTGCAAAAGTGCGCGCGCAAGGGCCGCTCGCTGTCTGAGCCCCTGGCTCAAGACGCGCACCGGCTCATCGAGACGCTCCACAATACCGAGCGTCTCCGCCAGAAGATCCACCCTCGCCGGTATTTCTCCGCTCTCCACGCTGAAGAGCCTGGCGAAATAGCCGAGGTTTTCTCGTATCGTCAGCCCCGCATATAGCATGGGGTCATGCGAGAGCAGGCCGATTCTGCCCTTCGCCTCGCGGGATATCGGTTCGCCATTTACGCGCACCGCTCCTTCGGTCGGCCTGAGGAGACCGGCGAAAGTTTTGAGAAGCGTGGTCTTGCCCGAGCCGTTCTTGCCGAGAAGGGCGATCGTCTCGCCGGGAGAGACGGAGAGGGACAAATCCCTGAGCGCCCACCTCCAACCGTAGCGTCTGGATACGCCGAGAGCCTCCAGCATGGCATCCGCCCTCTTAGTCCGAGAGTTCTTTCAGGCGCTCGAAGCGCGGGGCGCGCTCGCGGGCGTGCTCCTCGGCGGATATTTCTCTCGCCGCGAGCCTGTCGTCGAGCAGCGCGATGGCGCGCAATATCTCCTCGCGCTCCACCTGGGCGGCGTAGGCCGTGTTCCTTCTTTTGCGGATATAGAGCCCAATCGCTAGGCTCAAGACGACCACGACGCCGCCCACGACGTAGAAAACACCCAAGCCGCCCATCGAATCGGGCGCCTGCATGTCGACCCGCACCACCGTGCCTGCGCTGGCGGTCCCCACGAAGCGGTTGTATTCGCGGTTCTGAAACTCGACGGCGGGCTGAGCGGAAAGGCCGATAGCCTGCGCCTGAACGCGGTCTTTCTCGGGCATGACGACGAAACTCGGCGTGTCGTAGAGGATCGGCTTCTCCACCCGGATGCCCCCGAACTCATCCTCCAGGCGATAGAGGAGGACGATGAACTTCCGCCCCGGCGGAATAGGTTCGCTCGTGCGGATCTCATTCTCCGCCGATGTAAGGAATTTCGGATCCAACCCGGCGGGCGCCGCGCCCCAGCGCGCGCGAGGGTTTCGGATGTTGCTGCTCTTCGGCAGAACGAAACGCAGCGTGGGAGCGCCGCCG
>VXPH01000095.1:10581-19148 GCA_009839615.1 Nitrospinota bacterium | reverse complement strand
TTTGGTCGCCTGCTTCTTTTGTTATACCCGCCCTGCCCCCCCCGCGGGGGCCCCGCCGCGCCCCCCCCCGCCGCGGGGGGCCCCCCCCCCCTTCGACGAGGCGCACCTCCACGTCCAGGCCACCGGGAAGATCGGGCGGGTCTGAGCCTGCGGGAATCGCCACGACTATCCGGCCCACGAGGCCCGCTCTCGCTATCCGCGAAAGAGGGTGATGGAACAGGGGTTTTCCGGCAAGACTCCTGAACTGTTTGGCCACCGCGCCGGGCAGGCGCAAGCCCCGGCCCGCGGCGGGAACGATGGCCGCCGTCTGGTCGGGGTGCGGCAATGCGGGAGAAGAGCGCGCGCCCTCAGGCGCCGGTTTGCGACAGTTCGGCTTCATCTCGTATTTTCGTAAAAATCATTCGCCCGGCGGTGGTCTGCAGGACGCTCGTCACGGAGACGGGGATTTGCTCGCCGATGCGATGCTTCGCATGGTCCACCACCACCATGGTTCCATCGTCGAGATAGCCGACGCCCTGGTTATGCTCCTTGCCCTCCTTGATGACGAACACGCTCATGTCCTCGCCGGGCAGAACGACCGGCTTGACCGCGTTGGCCAGTTCGTTGATGTTGAGAACCCGCACCCCCTGGAGTTCGGCGACCTTGTTCAGGTTGAAGTCGTTGGTCATCACCATGCCGCATATCTCCTTGCCCAGGAGCACGAGCTTGGTGTCCACCTCCTTCACGCGGGGGAAATCCGTCTCGATGATGTTGATGTCGAGGTCCTGGTTCTGCTGAATCCGCTGGAGGACGTCGAGACCGCGGCGTCCGCGGTTCCGCTTCAGGGAATCAGAGGAATCGGCGATCTGCTGCAATTCCTTGAGCACGAACTGGGGCACCACCATGGGACCCTCGACGAAGCCCGCCTCGCAGATGTCGGCGATGCGCCCGTCGATGATGACGCTGGTGTCGAGAATCTTCGCGTGATGGTACTTCTTGCCGCCGGCATCTTTCTCTTTCGCCGGGAGAGGCGATGAATAACGGCTTCCCGCCGCCGACCCGAGAGTAACACCCAGAGCGCTGAAGAACAGACCCATGGCGGCATCAGCCAGGGGGCGGACGTTTTGCGGAAACGCCGCGCCGATGAGAGAACACACGAGAAAGGCGGCCAGAAGGCCGAAAAGCAGGCCGACGGCCCCGCCGGCCAGAACACCGACCTTGAGCTTGGCGAACTCCCTCGCGAGCGCCAAAAGCAAGACGCCCGCCAAAGCGCCTCCGGCCAAACCGGCCATCCGGCTCGGCGCGAGCAGGGCTTCGGCGAGCGCAGCACCCATGAAACCGCAAGTAATGATGAAGAGCGCGCCCAGAATCAGGCCCAGGCGGCTCGGTCCCTCCTTTTTCTCCACCGGCGCCGTTTGTACCGGCATCTTTTGGGTGGGTTCATTCATATACGTTTCCCCCGTAATATGTTTTCAAAAAAAATAGCCATAACATATTAAGATACTGTTGTTTCATCATGATTTCGGGCGGAACTCAAAACGCCTTCGACGATGAAATGCCGGCCCTAAGGCATATCGTCCCCGGCGTCGGGCGCTCGGCTCCCGCATGTAAGGGTTGCGGGTCACCGGGGAAAAGGCTCAAGCGGGTTAGACGCGTCATCTCCCAAAATTAAGACATGTAAATTGACTACTCTTCATCCAGCATATAATCCCCGCTCTTTCCACCCGTTTTTCTCACCAGCCGAACCTCGGCGAGCACCATTTCCTTGTCCACAGCCTTGCACATGTCGTAGACGGTCAGGCCCGCTACGCTCACCGCGGTCAGGGCCTCCATCTCCACGCCCGTTCTATCCTGCGCGCGCACGCACGCCGAGATGCGCAACTCGCCGAGCGGTTCGTCCGCCGAGAAGTCAATTTCCACGCTCGATATGCGCAAGGGATGACACATCGGGATGAGGCTCGAGCACTGCTTCGCCGCCATGACGCCCGCGATGCGCGCGGTGCCCAGCACGTCGCCCTTGGGCAGGCCTCCGGCCAAGATGAGGCTCAGGGTTTCGGGCGCCATCTCCAGTCGACCGCGCGCCACGGCTTCGCGGCGGGTGATCTCCTTGCCCCCGACGTCCACCATGCGGGCGCGGCCCTGCTCGTCGATATGAGAGAGTTCATGGGGCATGAGAACACCTCCCGTAAAGATCGATGAAGCGGGAGAGTCCGCTTTTCGGGCGGAATGTATGGGATCATCATACAACAGGAGCGTGAAACATCAAAGGGAAAAGAAAAACAAGGGGTTTTGAGGGGAGAGCAGGGACTAGTCGAACCCTCGGACAGGCACGGGGGCCTGTCCCTATGTAAGCAACATGGCCTAGAGCTTCGCCAGGGTGAGGCCCTGTTGTTTCTGGTACTTGCCCTTCTTGTCGGCGTAGGAGGTCTCGCACTCCTCGTCGCTCTCGAAAAACAAGACCTGCGCGATGCCCTCGTTCGCGTATATCTTGGCGGGCAGGGGCGTGGTGTTCGACACCTCGAGGGTGACGAAGCCCTCCCACTCGGGTTCGAAGGGCGTGACGTTCACAATGATGCCGCAGCGCGCGTAGGTGCTCTTGCCGACGCAGACGGTGAGCACGCTTCTGGGGATGCGGAAATACTCCACCGTCTTGGCCAGGGCGAAGGAATTGGGCGGGATGATGCAGGTGTCGGCCTTGACTTGGACGAGCGAGCGTTCGTCGAAATTCTTGGGATCCACGATGGTGGAGTTCACGTTCGTGAAGATCATGAACTCATCGGCGATGCGGATGTCGTAGCCATAAGAGGAGACGCCGTAGGATATGGCCCCCTCGCGCACCTGTTTGTCCTCGAAGGGCTCGATCATGCCGTGCTCGCGCGCCATCTTCGATATCCACCTGTCAGACTTGATCGACATCGCTTGAACTCCGCCAGCCCGGGCGCAGGGCGATCACCCGGCTTTCATCTGAAACTGAAGATCTGGAAAATGCGCATCGCTTCGGGGGTGAAATTCCCGGCCATATAGTATCTGGGGGCGAGAGGAGACCAACTCCCCCCACCCCCAGACGACCGCCCCTGTCCGCCCGAAACGGGGGCGATCCGACAAGCGCTTCTCCTGCGTCGAAACACGAGAGATGCGCTTGGGATTCACTACAATCATCATGTTTCGAGAAAACCATATAACCACAAGATATAGTGCAACGTCAACGATATTTTTGCCCAAAACCACAATTTCTTGTGGATAGACAGTGAAAGTCCAGGGGATATTCCGGGGAGAACCTGTGGAAAAAATGTGAATAGCGCGCGATGCCGGCCGCGCGCCGGACTATTTGAACCGATCCGCGTGAACCTTGACTTTCGCTCCCTCGCGCAAGCGCCTGAGCAGCGCCTCGTACCGCTCGCGCCGCTTGAGCTCTGAATAAACGAGCTTTACGTCGTTCTTGACGTCTTTATACTTCGCATCCGCGGCCCCGATGCGTTCGATCACCCGAATCACCTGCCAACCGACGGAGGTGCGAATCGGTTCGCTCGGCTGGCCGATGGGCAGTCGGAAAGCCACGTCTTCGAGCGCCTTATCCAACGCTCCCCGCTCGGCGGTGCCCATCATGCCGCCCGAATCGCGCGTGCCCTCGAAGATGGAGCGCTCTCTCGCCACCTGCGCGAAAGGCGTCCCCTTTCTGAGTTCGGCGACGGCGTCCCACGCATCCTGTTCGCTTTTGAGCACGATGTGAGCGAGCGTGACCGACTCCTTGCGGCGGAACCGCTCCTTGTTGGCGAGAAAGAAATCGCGCAATTGCTGCTCGGACACATCTGCCGCCTCCGCGTCGCGTCTCAGGAATTCCTCAATGACGAGCCTCCGCTTGAGGCGCTCGACCCTTTTGTTGATCGCGGGCAATTCATCCACCTTCTGACGGAGCGCCTCCTGGTACAGGAGTTCCCCCTGAACCAAGCCTTCGAGGAAGCGTCCCTTGTTCTTGCGGATGCGGATTCGCACGGCGGGAGCCAATTGCCGGAGCCTCGCTTCAATTTCCCCCAGGGTGATTCTCGTCCCGTTTACCTCGATGACGACCTGTTCCATATCTTTCGTGGAGGGATCGGTTTTCTTGCTCGCCCCTTCGGCATCCAGGCCGCCGGACAACACGAGCGCGGCGAGCAGCGTGAATATCTTTTTCATGTCCATCTCATTCCCTTTCCCTGCGAACCTCGAGAACTACCCGGAAAATCACCTTTAATATACCGGCAAACGGCGCGGAGAAAAAATTATTTTCTTCGCGCCGGAGGTTCTTAGACGAAGTAGGCGAACATCAGCGCCAGATAGCATACATATCCGGCCAGGAACACAAGCCCTGCGCTGCGCCCCAGTCTGCGCTTCCATAAGGCGAGAAACAAAAAAATCAGCATCATCAAAAGCATGAACGGGAAATCCAAAACGAACGATTGTCGATCCATCCCCAGGGGGACGATGAGGGAAGCACCGCCCAGGACCCACGCAATGTTCAAGACGTTCGCTCCCAACACGTTGCCGACGGCCATGTCCCCATGTCCGCTCAAGGATGCGGAAACGGCAGTAATCAATTCGGGAAGCGAGGTGCCGATGGCTACAAGCGTAAGGCCGATGATAAGCTCAGGGATACCCATGGCGCGGGCCAGATGCACCGCGTTCTGAACGAGCAGAACGCTGCCGAGAACGACCGCTATCGATCCGGCGATGAACCGCAGCCCGACATGCTGCTTTTCCCGGTCCGTCACCGCACTCCCGATATCGAAATCCGTCCACGTCGCCCGCTTCATGGTGAACCACAGATAAACAGGCACCAGGGCGAACAGAACCACGCCCTCCACCCGGGCGATTTCCCCGTCCCAGACCAGGCAAAGGAGCAGCACGCCCAGCATCAGCATGAAGAGGCCTTTCGGCAGAACATCTTCCCGGGCGAGAGAGACGGGCTCGAGCAGGAACGCCACTGCCAGGATGAGCCCGATGTTGCAGATGGTGGAGCCGACCGCGTTGCCTACCGACGTGGCGGGATGCTCCAACCAGGCCGCGATGACGGAGACGCTGAATTCGGGTGCCGTCGTCGCCAGACTCACCAGGGTGGCGCCGACGATTACTTTGGGCACCCCCGTGATTTCGGCGACCCCCACCGCGCCGTCGGTGAACCAGTCGGCGCCTATCGTGACGATGAGCAGACCCGCGGTGAAGAAGATGAAATTCATCCAGACGGGAAAACTCGCGAAATATGCTTCCATGTTCGGGAAACGTCCTATATGTGGCGATGCGGCGGAGGTTCCGAGTCGCCGGGGAGCGGCTATTTGCCCTGGAACCCGGGTTTTCTCTTCTCCAGAAAAGCGGCGATTCCTTCCTGAAAATCCAGGCTGGCGACCGTCTCGGCCTGCGCCCCCGCTTCCGCGCGAAGCGCCGTCGCCACATCGAGGCCGCCCGAGGCGCGAACCAGCTTCTTCGCCGCGCGAAGCGCAATGGAAGGCCCCTCGGCAAGCCTTCGCCCGAGGGCTATCGCCTCCTCCATGAGCGCATCGCCATGATGAACCGAGCGGACGAGGCCGATGGCGAGCGCCGCCTCCGCGTCGATGACGTCGCCCGTCAAAATCATCTCCAGGGCTTTCGCGCTGCCCACGACGCGGGGCAGGAAAAACGTGCCCCCGCAATCGGGGACGAGTCCGACCCTGGAGTACACCTGACCGAACGACGCACCCTCACCCGCCAGGCGGATGTCGCAGGCCAAAGCGATATCACATCCCGCGCCTACGGCGAAACCATGCACGGCCGCTATCGTCGGACAGCGGACCTCGTGGAGTTTCGCCAGCGATTTCTGATAGTCCGGCCAGAGGAACTCCTCCATCCGCTCGCCCGCCCGGATGCGCGCCTCGATCTCTTTGAGATCCCCGCCCGCGCAGAAGGCGCGTCCCGCCCCGCTCAGGACCATCGCGCGGACCTCGGGTTCGCTGCATCGCTCGCACACCTCGTATAAGTCTTTCGCCATCTGACGGTCGAGCGCGTTCAGCGCTTCGGGACGATTGAGCCGCACGAGGGCCAAGCCGTCATCCACTTCGAAATCGATTGTCTCCCACGCCATGTCCTGTTCTCCCGTAATCGCCATTGCTAATTGATCTGGAAAAAGTTTTTATTTTTTCTTACAATATGGCATATCTTCCGAGGTTGGAAGGAATAGAACTGTTCCAATCCGGGAATTATGCCTGATATTCTTGCGGTTAGTACGGCCATCGCCCACCGGATTCCGTGCAGCGGCGAGCGCGGGAACTTGATTGAGGGATGCAGAGTGGAATCACCGGACACTGTAATCAAGATATACGATCGCTGGGGGAAATTCTACGACCTGGTCTTCAAGCACGTGTTCAGTGAAGGCAGAAACGTCGGCGTCGACCTGCTTGACCTGCAACCGGGCGAAAAGCTGCTCGAAGTGGGCGTGGGCACAGGCCTCTCCCTGCCGCTCTATCCATCGACGTCGGAGATCATCGCCATCGACCTCTCTTCGAAGATGCTTGAGAAGGCGAAGGAAAAAATTGAGAAGCTGGGCCTTCAAAACGTAGAACTCGCCGTGATGGACGCGCAGAACATGACGTATGCGGACAACACCTTCGACTGCGTCACCGCCTGCTACGTGGTGAGCGCCGCCCCCGACCCGCACAAGGTCGTCTCGGAGATCTGCCGCGTGTGCAAGCCGGGCGGGCGCATCGTCTTCATCAACCATTTCAAGAGCCAGAAATTCCTGTTGGCCAAGTTTGAAGAACTCATCAACGGGGTCTGCAAGAAATTCGGATGGGAGACTACCCTGGACCTCGAACCTCTGCTTGAGGCGAACAACCTGATCCTCGAACGCCAGGAGCGCGTGAACATCTTCGACTACTGGCGCGCGGTTCTCTGCATCAACCCCGACAAATAACCTCATTGTCCGCCCCTCCAGAGTCCCGGCGCGCAGCGCAACCGAGCGCGCGGCGCCGCTGAGATGAGTCCCGAATCGAACGCCTACGGCGTATTACTGGGCTCGATAGCCTCGGCCGCATGGGCGGTGTTCGTCTATTTCATCAAGCGCGCGCTCATGAACGCGCCCGTCCTCAAGGTCACCGCCGCCGTCACGACCGTCAATGCCGCAATGGTAACGATCATCGCCATCGGCTTTATCTCGATCGACGATTTCCAGGCCGTCACCAAGGCTACTCTGGCTTTCGCCTTGCTGGCGGGCTTTCTCCACATCGGCATATCGCGTTCGTTCTACTACCGCGCCATCCACCGCATCGGGCCGAACCGCTCCATCCCCATCGCGCTGACGTATCCCGCCATAACGGCCGTTGCGGCGGCGTTCACCCTCGGGGAGACGCCGACGCTCTCCATCTTCATCGGTCTCGCGATTCTTCTCGTCGGCATCACGCTCATCGTTCAGGCCGAACCATCCCGGGAGGCGGAAGGCGAAACCCGCGGCGCGAGGTGGAAGCTCTTCGGCTGGATTTCCGCGGGCGTCACCTCACTGCTGTGGGGCGTGGCCGCCATCTTCTTCAAAAAGGCGTCACTGAACCTCCATCCGCTCGCCACTGCCGCGATAGCGCTCTGGGTGGGAGCCGCCACGGCCCTGCTGCTGATGACGCTGAGCAGGGGCGAGGAATCGCGCGGCCCCATACCCGCTTCGGCCTGGAGATGGATTTTCGCCGCAGCCGTCTGCCAGTCGATTGCCGTGCCGTTCTACAACTTCGCGTTCGTCCACACACTGGCCGTGCGCGTGACGGCCCTCGTTTCCGCCCAGCCGCTCATCGTGCTGGCGCTGGGCTGGCTCTTCCTGCGCGAGATGGAGAACATCACGCCCCGGCTCGTACTGGGCGCGCTCCTGACCGTGGGGGGCACCATCTTCGTCATCACGTAAGGCCGGGGGAGAGTTCCCCTCGCTCCAGTAGGGTGCTACTCTTTGGCTTCGTACATTATTCAGGGAATTTTCCAGAACCTCATCATGAAAAGGAGCGCAACATGGGCGAAGTCATTCACGTCACCAAGGCCCGCATCGTCAAGGAACCCGGCAGGGGAATGAAGACGGGCTATCTCGACGCCTTCCCGGACGATCCGATCCCCTACGGCATCCACGGGGGCATCAAGAACTTCTACAAGGCCGAACCCGAAGAAGAGCGGCCGGCCACGCTGGACCACCTCGCGGCCGCCGTCGCCGGCTGACTGACGGGCAACATGGGAGGCGCGCTGGATGCGCGCGGAATCAAGAGCAGCCCCGACAACCTGGTGGCTGAGGTGGAAGGCATCATCGAGAACGTGAACGGCATGGCCCTGGTCACCAAGATCAAGGTGCACTACAAGTGCCGAATCCCCAAGGGAAAGCGGGAAGACGCCGAGCGCGCTCTCGCGGTGCACGAGAAGGGCTGCCCGGCGAGCCAGAGCGTGCAGCGCGGCATCGCCGTCGAATACACGGCGGAGTTCGAGGAGGCGGACGAGTAGGAAGTTCATGGAGCAAGGGTTTCGTAGGGGCGGGTAGAGAAACCCCCCAAAAGATTTTAAAGCCCAAAGAAAAAAACCACCAAACCCCCGGACACTCACCAATGAGCGAGGAGGCGGCA
>VXPH01000095.1:0-10571 GCA_009839615.1 Nitrospinota bacterium | reverse complement strand
TGTTATTTGCGTCGGTTGTTTATTTGTGTTTTACTAGTGTGGTGTTTGTCTCTGGTCGCGACCTGTCCCTACCACCGTGCTGTGTCCTCATTTCCCCTAAGAAAACGTATATACAAACAGGCGCAGAAATTCCCCAAAAGGCTCGTGATTCCCACAAAATTTCAAGAGAAGGCGGTTACGCCAGAAGACGCGGCTAGTCTGCAGACTTGCGCTGCGAGGTCATGAAACCCTCGAACGTCCCTTCCAGTTTCGCCATGCGCTCCCGGAGTTCGGCAATGTCCCTGTGAAGCCATGTATGGGAGCCGACGATCGTGATGACGACCACGATGAATCCTATCCAGATGTTGCCTTCCATTGTTTCATTCCCCTATCCCGAAGTAGGGACTTTCTCTTCCGCCGCCCGAAAGGTGATACGGTCGTGACGACTTCCCCCACTTGCCGATGACCTTGACGCATAGGCGGCATCACACAACCATTTTATCCCATATCCCGGTGATGGGTTCAAACGTGAATTCGGTGATGTTTCTTCATGGAGGATGGCAAGCCCGCAGGGGCGGACCGGCGTGTCCGCCCCTGCGCCTCGTTCCGATACACAAACTTCCCTACACGAACAGGATTCCGTACCGATACCTTCTGTCGATCCCCCACGCCATGCACAGGGCGAACCCGGCCATGAGCGCGAGCCCGCCCGCCTGCGTCCAGGTGCCGACGAGCATCGCCCCGACAAAGAACATCAAGGCGAAAACGAATACGCTCAAAGCCACCCAAAGGCCCGCGAGGGCCAACACGGGTGCGGAGCGTCTGTCATCCCCGCGCACCCGCCCCCATGCGCCCGGCGGTCGTACTTTCGTCCAGAAATCTCTCAAAACCTCTGCTTTTGCGGGCCTCGTGATGAAGGTAACGATCAGCATCGTCAGAAAGCCAACGCCCACCTCCGCGGCCAGCAATACGGGAAACGCGGGCGGCTCCCCCTCCCAATGGAGATAGAGAGCGGTCGCGCCTGCGGCCAGCATTCCCGCAATCTCCGTCCAGGCGTTCGCCCGCCACCACAGCCAGCGCAGGATCACCGGCAGGCCCAGCCCAGCCCCGAGCGAGATGTGGAACTTCCACGCCACCTCGATGCTCTTGATTTGCCCCGCGACGGCGAAAGCGCCGATCGCCATGACCAGGACACCCAGGCGGCTCACGAAAACGACCTCCCGCGCGCCCGCTCCTTTCCGGATGAATCGCGCATAGACGTCGTTCACCAGATAGCTCACCCCCCAGTTCAGGTGCGTGTCCACCGTGCTCATGAACGCACCCAGAAGGCCCACCATCACCAGGCCCAGGACCCCTGCGGGCAGAAGTTTCTCCATGAGCAGGGGGTAGGCCGCCTCGCGGTCGGCGAGAATCCTGGCCTCCATCGTGCCGGGCAGGGCGTCCATGCCCTTGGGAACCAGAATCAGGCTCACGAGTCCGATGAGTATCCACGGCCAGGGCCTCAGGACGTAGTTCCCGACCGTGAACAGGAAAGCGCCCGCCTGGGCGTCCCTCGGCGAGCGGGCCGAACACAGCCTCTGGCCGATGTAGCCCCCGCCGTCGGCGTTGTTGTGCGCCCACCAGACCACGAACAGGTAGATGAGGATCACCTGCGCCCCCGCCCATCCCGCGCCCTCGGGCGGGAGGAAGGAGAGAACCTTCGCCGCACCCTCCGCGCCATAAATCTCTCCCAGCTTCGCGCTCATGCCCGAGAGCCCACCCACGGCCTCGACGGCGTACCAGGCGAACAGGCAGCTTCCGGCCATCGCGATCACGAACTGAAACAGGTCGGTGAGCATCACGCCCCGGATTCCGCCCGCGCTCGCATATAGCGCGATCATCAAGACGAGAAGGGCGACCGTAAAGCTCTCGTTCACGCTTCCCATCGTGAGGACAGCGGGCCAGTTCGCCTCGACCGCCGTCCACAGGTTCGGGGGCAGAATCTCCTCCCACCGCAGGAAGGGCTGGGCTATCTTCGCCATGGCGCGGAATACCCAGCCCAGGACGATCAGGTTCACGATGAGGGAGGAATAGACGGCCTTGAAACCGCGAAGGAACGCGCCGGGGCCGCTCCCGTAGCGCAGTTCGATGAGCTCGGCATCGGTCACAACGCCCGCGCGCCGCCACAGGGGGGCGAAGAATACCGCGACGCCCACGTTGCCGATGACCCACGCCCACCAGAACCAGTTTCCCGAAATACCGCGGTTGGCGACGATGCCGGCCACGACGAGGGGGGTGTCCGAGGCGAACGTGGTCGCCACCATCGAGGTCCCAATCCACCACCATGGCAGGCTGCGTCCGGCCACGAAGTATGAAGCCAGACTTCTCGACGCTGAGCGCGAAGTGAGTACGCCGACGATCAAGGCGAACGCGACGTAGGCGAGGATGAGCGACCAGTCCAGGGTCGAGAGCATGGCGCGCGTCTCTACGAATGGGCGGGCTTCAGGCGCATCCTACACGGATAAGAAGGTGCGATACACCCACCCACGCGCCTTGAAACGCAAAAGCACCCCGCAGCGCGTACGGGGCGCTTCAGGCAAAGGGAAGCGTGCGGCGCCTATCTGGCCGGGACGGCGAACTCGGGATAGCGGGCGACGAAGTTCCGGTGCACCCACCGGCCGTTCCTGCGCCGGGCTTCCATGTAATACGTCCCGTCCGCCACGCGCGTCTCCAGGTTCATGCCGCCCGGCATCGCTCTCCCGGCGGGCTTCGCTACGCGCGCGGCGTCGATGAACGCGGCGACCTCGGCGAGCGTCGGCTGCTCGCGCCTCTGCGCGCCTTTTTCGGCGATGGCTTCCGTCGCCGCCGCCTTCAATTGCCGTGACCACAGTTTTCGGAACAGGCCGGCGCTCTCGAACTCGTCTCCGCTGTTGAGCCTGCCGCCTACCGCGAAGACATAACCCACGGCGTCCGAATGCTTCTCCAAAAGAGAGCCTAAGGCTTTTTCATAGCCGGCCCGGGCCGAGGCGAGGCGCTTGTTCTCCAATGACAACTGGAGGCTCGTGCGTGAGCGTTCGTCGGCGACGCGCGTACGCACGGCGCGGCCCAAAGCGTCCTGCATCATCCCGACTGATTGCCACACCTCGCCCTGATAGTACGAGCCTGTGCGCCGCCGCGCTCCGGGCCTGATTCTCAATCCAGGCCATCTCTCCTCCAAGCTCCCGATTCGACCGGCTTCGGGAGGGGCCTCACGCTGCATACTTTTCATGATCGCGATCTTGCCGGCCCTCGAGGGCATGCGGTATGCGGACGCCGAAAACACGCTCACGTCCTCCAGGCCGCGCGGGGCCCATCGGCCCTGCTCCACGCAAAAGGCGCCGATGGGAATGAAACCCGAGTTCGGGGGGATGATCAGGCTGGTGAGCAGGACGCGGTCCTGTTTGCCGCCCTTGACGATGTCCCCCGACTGGATGAAGACCTCGCGGTCGCCCAGATTGCGGACCTTGAGGCGGCTGACGCTGCCGGTTTCAACGACCTTCACAAAACCCCGCTTCATCGCCTCGGCGAGGGTGATCGGCGCGAGACCGGCGTTTCGGCTTTCGCGGTGAATCAGATAGATGGCGAGATTGTTCTGCGTGTAGGGGCCGCTCAGACGATAGCCATTCTCCGCCGCTGCGGCGGGTGCCTGCAGCGGCAACCCGATTGCGACCGCGCAGGCGGCCAGAACGGCAACGCAATACGTGCGGAACATTCTCGATGCAACCCGCGCCCGGCGGAACGGGCTCCCGTTCGAAGGTTTGGTGTACATGGTGTATTCCTCCCTGATCGCTCACGTCCAGGCGGCGTCAATCTCTTGCGTATCGCTGACGAGCGGAATTACTCCCCGCCTCATCGGACAGCCCTGTTCGCGTCTTCCTGAATTTCATCCTGTCTGGAATTACGACGGGCTAAGGTTCCATTCATGCAAATGCAGGGTTGCGCCGTGAATGCAGGATGATGGTTTTTGATCGTCATTCCGGCGAAAGCCGGAATCCATTTACGGATGCGGGTGAACATACGGTGGCGTTTCATTCCCCACCGATGCGTAGGTATCCAGACGAAAGGCAAAAGGCGTAAAAATGGATTCCGGCTTTCGCCGGAATGACGGTGCACACTCTCGATTGGGGGCAACAACCCCCCACGAGGGGGAGAATTTTCTCTCTTAACGGACGACGCAAAAACGCCCCGCAGCGCGTGCGGGGCGTTTCAAGCATGCCAAATTTCTACTCGATATATTCGTCTAGCTCTGGCTTCCGTTCGTCTTCAGGCGGCCGAGTACTTCCATGACGTGGTCCGGCGTGATGGGGATGCGCGTGATGCGCGCGCCTATCGCCTGGCCCGCCGCGCAGGCCACCGCCGCAGCCCCCGCCGTGCAGGGCGGCTCGCCGATGCCCTTGGCGCCATAGGGCCCGAGGCCTTCGCCGGATTCGAGGATCACGTTGTCCCACTCGGGCGTGTCCACCGAGGTGGGGATGAGGTAGCCGTGGAACTCGTTGTTCAGCAGCGCGCCCTTTTGGGTGAGGACCTCTTCGGTCAGGGCGTGGCCGACGCCCATCATGGTTCCGCCCTCGAACTGCCCCTCCACGTGTTGTAAGTTGATGGACTGGCCCACGTCGTGGCCCGACCAGTAGTTGAGCACGCGGAGCTCGCCCGTATCGACGTTCACCTCGACTTCGGCCGCGTGGATGCCGAACACGTAATCCATCCAGCCGCCCGCGTCGCCGTATTGCTCGTTGCCCTCGTACTCGTGGACGCCGAGCTTCGTCTTGCCCACGGCGTGGAGGCCCACCCCCATCTTCCTGCACTGGGCGACGGCTTCCCCGAAAGCGACGCCGCGCTCCTCGGCCGCTTTCACGTAAACCCTTCCTTCCCGGATATCCAGATCCTCAGGGTCCGCTTCGAGAAGTTCCGCAGCGCCTTTGAGGATTCTGTCTCTAAGCTCCGCCGATGCGCGGTAGCACGCGCCGCCCGAGATCATCGTCTGGCGCGAGCCTGCCGTGACCCCCACCAGCGGGGTGACGTGGGAATCCGACATCGTGACCGTTACGTCTTCCAGGGCGATGCCCAGCGCTTCGGCGGCGATCTGGCGGTTCGTCTGGGTCTGGCCCGCGCCTACGTCCGATGCGCCCGTGCGAACGCTCACGCTGCCGTCCTCATCAACACCCACGTAGACCTCGCCCTCGTTCCTGGGCCTCCCGTATCCGCCGATGTTCGCGACGTACCCGACCCCCACGCGCCAGGGGCCGTGGTCCTTCTCGGGTACGCGGCCCGCCGAGCGGCCGATGAGCTTCTTCGTCTCCTCGACCAGTTCGGGCAGCATCACGCGCGTGGGCACCGGCTGGTTCTGCATGAGGGTTTCGCCCCTGTCGATGAAGTTTTGCTCACGGAATTCCAGCGGGTCCATCCCCAGCCGCGCCGCGAGCTCGTCCATCTGCGCCTCGTAGGCGAAGCACACCTGGTTCGCGCCCACGCCGCGCATCGCCTCGGTGAAGGGGTTGTTCGTCCTGACCGCGCGCGCGCGGCCCCGCGCGTTGGGGATCTCATAGGGGCCTCCGCTCACAACGAGCGCGCCCAGGAGCAGGCCCTTGCTGTTGGCCGTGTAGCCGCCCGCATCGCCGATGATATCGACATCTATCGCGGTGAGCTTGCCGTCCTTCGTGGCGCCCGTCCTGTACTTCATGAGGAAGGGGTGCTTCTTGCTGCCCGTGTTCATGGTCTCCTCGCGCGAGTAGGCCATGCGCACGGGGCGTCCCGTCTCGATCGCCAAAAGCGCCATGAAGGCCCCCAGCAGCGGGTGTTCCTTGCCGCCGAACGCGCCGCCCAGCATCGGGCAGTCATACCGCACGCGGCTTAAGGGGAGATCCAGCGTCCGCGCTACGTTCTGGTAGTTCTCGATCATCTGCGTGGGCACGCGGATGTTCACCACCCCGCGCTCGTCCACCCAGGCCACGCCGCCTTCGGGCTCGATGAAGGCGTGATCCAGACAGGCGGAGAAATAGGTGTTCTCCACTATCACGTCCGCCTCGGCGAAGCCCGCCGCCAGGTCTCCCTTGTCGGTCTTCCAGTCGCAGACCACCTCGCCCTCTTCGAGGGAGGCGAAGTCATAAGCGCCTGGCAGCGGCTCGTAGGCGACGCGCACGAGCGAGGCCGCCTCTTCGGCCAGATCCCGCGTGTCGGCGGCCACGAGCGCGACCGCGTCGCCGATGTCGACCACGACCTCTTCGGCCAGCACCGGGTAATCGGGGTAGCGGCCCGCGTTCAGTCCGGGAATGTCCTTCGCCGTCAAAACGCAGTGCACGCCCGGAAGGGCGAGCGCCTCCGCCGCGTCTATCTCCTTGATCCTCGCCGGCGTCATCGAGGCGCGGACGGCTTTCCCGTAAATCTCGCCCGGCATGTGGAAGTCATCGCCGTAGACCGTATCGCCGACCGCTTTCGCCAGGGCGTCTTCTTTCGTCGGCGACGCGCCGACGTGCGTCATCTGAGCCATCGTCTCCTCCAGAGAAATGCCGAAAACTATCCGCGAAGGGTCGCCACGTCCACCACCTGGCCCGTCGCCGCGCTTTGGACGACCGCCTCGAGCACGGCGACGACCTCGAGCCCCTCGAGCCCGCCGGTTTCGGGCGTCGCGTCGCCCCGGATGCACTTGCAGAACTCGTCCATCTCGTCCGCGAGGGCGTCACCGCCCGCGACCTCGACCTCCGTTCGGGCCTCCTCGCCCACCTTGGCCACGTAGAGCTTCCCGCCTTCTTCCTCGCTGTAGGCCCTCATCTTCGTGCCGAAGGCCGCCGTGTCGCAGATCTTGGGAACCACGAAAGAGCTTCCGATGAGGCCGAGCGGGCCGCTCTCGTATTCGATGATGATGCTCGTCGCATCATCGAGATTCGTCTTGCCGAGCAGTTTCTTGCTGAAGGCGGCCACTCTCTTGGCCGGGCCTGCGAGGTACTGCAGGTTGTCGATCATGTGGACGCCCAGGCCCGTCATCGAGCCGGCGGGGCATTCAGCGGGGTCGTTGCGCCAGCCCGGCCTGGATTCGAAACCCATGGGAAGCGAGAGGTTCGCCTCCACCTGGTGCACCACGCCGAGTTCGCCACCCTCGATCATCTCGCGCATCCTGCGGTTCGCGCCCTGGCGGCGGCGATGGTGGCCGACCTGCAGGGTGACGCCCGCGGCGGAGGTTGCCTCGACCGCCTTTTTGGCCTCATCGACAGTGAGGGTGAGGGGCTTTTCGACAAAAACGTGCTTGCCCGCCGATGCGGCCGCAGTAATCATGTCCAGGTGCGTGGAATGGGGCGTCGCGACGATGACGCCCTCCACCTCGGGGTCGTTCCAGACCTCGTCCAGGCTGTTCGCCGTCCGGCAGCCGTGTTTTTCGGAAAACGCCTTGCGGGCGTCCTCGCTGCGCGCGAAACCCGTCACCACCTCGCCGGAACCGCTGCGGCCCAGCGCCTCCACCAGAACGCCGCCCCACCAACCCAGCCCGATAGAGGCGAGGCGCACCTTGTCCGTAGCCATTGTTGACTCCTCATTCGCTGAATGGATGAATTCCCGGCGCCTCATCGAACGGACGCCGCATGATCGCATGCGGGACGCACCATAACCCAACAACGCGCGCTTGAAAACTGCGCCGGGCAAATCAGTCCCGAATAAAGGCGGGCCAATAAAAAACCTCCTCCCGTCTCCGGGAGGAGGCTCTCGCAGGGGATAGTTGCGAGATGTATGATTGCGTGGCGGAGGAGCGCCGACCCGATCAGCTACTCCTCTCGCCGGCCAGCTGAGGCGTGCCGCCTATGAACGCCTCAACCAGCCTGCTTATATAACATGCAAGCACCGTGCCATTATTCACAAAGTAAAAAAACCTTATTTATCAATGAGATAAAAATATATACGATTGGTCAAATTGACATTTTGTCACGAAATCTTCAATAAAAACGACAAATCGTCATGGGGGGGTGTCCAAACGGCGGAAACGGGGCGTTGAAAAAGCCCCCCTGATAAGGGGGGTAAAAACGATGTCCCCCGGCGAGGGATTTTCCAACAAACCCCAATCTCCCGCCTTCACCCGGAAGGGGGCGGTTTTCCGGGAAAGGCGTCGAACGCCTCGGCGACGGCGGCCTTCATCTCATCTCCCTGGGAGAAGGCCGTCGTGGCGGCGGATTGCGATCGCCAGAGCGTCTCCCGAGAGCTCAAGTCCAAAAGGCGTATCTCCACCTTCGCCACGCACACCTCGACGTCTTCGCAATCGCGCCCGCCTCCTGCGACAACCACCGCCTGCGCCCCCGAACGCTGAAGCGCCGCCAGATGGGTTTCCGCAATTCCGCCCGCTTCGTTCAGCAGATCCTCCGCCTTTGTTTTCGCAAGTTCCTCCGGCCAGCGGACGACCAGATAGCCCTTGGCGGCGAGGGCGTCGCGAATCAGGAAGGCGCCCTCTATCGTCTCGATTTTCCTCACGTCGGGCGCCTTGAGACCCGCCTGCGCGTAGACGTCGCGGAAAAGCCCCGTCCAGTCGCTCGGGTAGCGAAACGGGGCGACGGCGACGCGCTCGAGCGCCCGTATCTCGCCCGGTCTGGCGACGCCTTGTATGGTCGATACCTCATAGGCGCAGGCCGGAATCATCAGGAGCAGAAACACGAGCGAACGAAACCTGACTTTTGGCGCAAAAGCCGTGCGCTTCACGATTCGAGGCTCCATGCGATTCGCTCCACCAGGCCGAACAACAGCGCATACGCATCCAGGCTTTCCCGCCATATCGACGCGCCGTAGGAAGCGGCCACCCCCCACCCGCCCGCCGAGACGAGCGCGGCGCCGCCGATGAAGACGAGCCCGAAAAAGAAGATGAAGGCCCAGGAGAATGCCCGCCCGCCGCGCGCGATGTCGGGCTGCGACGCGCCCAGCGCACGGAGCGTCATGAGCACGTGCAGGCAAAGCGTGAGGCCTGCGAGAAACGCCGTTGCCCAGTCTATCGGCGGGTACCCGAAAGCCCAGCCCAGGAGCAGGACGGCGACCGTCGGCAGCGGAAAGAAATAAGGCGCCAGGGTGATGAGGGGGTTCGTTCCGCTCAGGCCCACCTTCCCGCTCCCCCGGTTCACCTCGAACGAACGCACCTTCTTCCCCGTGAGCAGGGCGAAGGCCATATGCGTGAACTCGTGCACGAAGGCGTAGAGAAATTCCGGCGGCCTGATCCGATGCCAGACGGCGTACGCGCAGGCGCCGGCGATGAAGGCCCAGCCCTCGGGTGCGAGCAGATATGAACCCCCGCCGCCCGCGAAAAAAGCGGCCGGGAGACTCTTTCCGAACGCGAGCGCCGCTCCCCAGCAGGCGGGCAGCAGGAGTACGGCGGCCATCCAGGCCAGGGGTCTCAAGAGAAACGACTTCATGAACTCACCGGTCTCGGTCCTCGGGCGGCGAGGCGGACACCACGCAAGCATGGCCCATAACCCCCTCCCCGGCAAGGCGAGCGATCGCAAATCCTATCCAAGCACTGTGTTGACTGTAAGTTCGAAATGCCATATACTTAACCAGATGGTTAATCATTAAGTCGTCTTATAACTACTCATCACAGGAGCTTCCCATGAGCGGCGCGCAAATCATTTCCGGCATACCGGGCCATACGATCCAGGCGGGAGGCGGCCCGGAGAGGAGGCTGCATCCCTCAGCTCCAATCGAGGACGCGACATCCCCCGCGCATCCGGGCGCGGAGGCGTGATGATGAATGCCAAGAAGCTGATCTCGGGAACCGCCGCCTATACGATCTGCACGTTCTCCCTAGCCGTGGTCTGGCACGTCCTCCTTTTCAGGGAGAGATACGAATCGTTCGGCTACTTCGAGGGGGAGCCGAGCTTTCTCCTCGGTCTGCTGAGCATCGTGCTTCAGGGCCTTCTGCTCAGCGCCCTGTTCCCGATGCTGAAGGCCGAGGGAAGCAGTTTTCAGCGGGGGTTCAAGTTCGCTCTCATCACCGGCGCCTTCTTCTGGACTTCCCACGTGCTCGCCTTCGTCGCCAAGCAGCAGGTGCCCGGCGCGTCTGCGTTCATCTGGATGGAAACGCTCTATCTCGCGCTGCAATTCGGCGTGTTCGGCCTTTGCATCGGCTTCATCCACCGCGAAGAGAAACTCATCTGAAAAGCATGGAACAAGAAGCCGGGAGTTATAAGGTTCATCGTTAAATCATTTCACGCACTACCCAACGACAGGAGTTCCCATGAACGGAGCGCAAATGATCGCCTTCACCTTCGAGATGAGCGACGGTCTCGTGAAGCGGGCGCTGAAGGGCCTCACGGACGAGGACCTCATGAAGCGGCCCAGCGACCAGGACAACCCCATCGGCTGGCTGATGTGGCACAAGACGAGGGTCGAGGACTGCGCCATGGCGGCCGTCGCCGGAGAGGAGCAGGTCTGGATATCTGAAAAATGGCACGAGAAATTCGATATGGCACCCGAGCCGAAACAAATCGGCTTCGGGGATTCGCTCGAGCAGGTGATGCGCCTCAAATTCACGAAACAAGACGTCATCGGCTACGCCAACGCCGTCCGGGCGAGGACGACTCTGCTCCTGGAATCACTTTCGGCCGAGGACCTCG
>VXPH01000210.1:15680-19399 GCA_009839615.1 Nitrospinota bacterium | reverse complement strand
AGGTTGACGAAAAAGGACTTGAACGCGATGTACCGCAACATGCTGCGCATCCGCCGCTTCGAGGAGAAGACGGACGAGTTCTTTATGGCGGGGCGGGTGAAGGGGGCGGTCCACGTGAGCATCGGGCAGGAGGCGTGCTCGGTCGGCGTCTGCGCGGCGCTGAACGACGAAGACGCCATCCTCACCACCCACCGGGGCCACGGGCACTCCATCGCCAAGGGTACCCGGATGCCCGAGATGATGGCCGAGCTTTTGGGCAAGTCCACCGGCCTCTGCAAGGCGCGCGGGGGCTCCATGCACATCGCCGACATCTCGAAGGGCCACTACGGGGCGCACTCCATCGTGGGGGCGAACATGCCGATGGCCACGGGGATGGGCCTCGCCTATCAGCTCGAAGGCTCGGGCCGCGTGGCGGTGGTGTTCTTTGGCGACGGGGCGTCCAACCAGGGCAGCTTCCATGAATCGATGAACCTGTGCGCCATCTGGAAGCTGCCGGTCGTCTTCTTCTGCGAGAACAACCACTACGCGGTGAGCTACCACGTGGAGCGCTCCACCGCCGTCAGGGACATCAGCGTGCGCGCGCAGGGCTACAACGCGCCGGGCCTCACGGTGGACGGCATGGACGTGGTGGCCGTCTACGAGGCGACCGCCGAGGCCGTGCGCAGGGCGCGTGCGGGCGGGGGCCCCAGCCTCATCGAGGCGAAGACGTATCGCTTCTTCGGCCACTCGCGCGGCGACCCCCAGTTCGGCCCCTACCGCACCAAGGAAGAGGTGGACGAGTGGAGAGAGCGCGATCCGCTCACCATCGCGGCGGATATGCTGAAACTCACCGAAGCGCAGAAAAAGGCGCACCTGAAAGCCGTGGACGAGGAATTGAACGACGCCATCGCGTTTGCGGAGGGAAGCCCGGAAGCCACGCTCGAATCCGCGCTTGAGGACGTATACGCCTAGCGTTTCCCGCGCCCCGGCGCGATGCGCTTAAGCAAATCACTGGAGAGGCGACATGCGAGAGATCACTTTTGTGGATGCGTTGAACGAAGCCCATCACGAGGA
Source organism: Nitrospinota bacterium (assembly GCA_009839615.1). GTDB lineage: Bacteria > UBA8248 > UBA8248 > UBA8248 > UBA8248 > Bin107. The sequence continues at coordinate 18,346 of VXPH01000210.1, read as the reverse complement.
GATGGAGCGGGACGAGCGCGTCATCGTCATGGGCGAGGACGTGGAGCTGGCCTACGTCTTCGGCGTATCGAAGGGCCTCGTGGATACATTCGGCAAGGACCGCGTGCGCGACACGCCCATCAGCGAGCTCGGCATCGTGGGCGCGGGCGTGGGCGCCGCCATGGCGGGTTATCGGCCCATCGTCGAGATCATGTTCATGGACTTCATCATGCTGGCGATGGACCCGCTCATCAACCAGGCGGCGAAGCTGCGCTACATGCTGGGCGGACAGTTGAGCGTGCCCCTCGTCGTGCGCACCCCCGGCGGCGGCGGCGTGCAGTACGGCCCCACGCACAGCCAGTGTTTGGAGGCCTGGTTCATGCAGATACCGGGCATCAAGGTGGCCGTGCCGAGCGACCCCGCCGACGCCAAGGGCCTGATGAAAGCGTCGATCCGCGACGACAACCCCGTTCTCGTCGTGGAGCACAAGATGCTCTACAAGATGAAGGGCCCCGTGCCGGATGGCGATCACCTCACTCCCTTCGGCCAGGCGGCCGTGAAGCGCGAAGGCGGCGACATCACCCTCATCGGCGTGGGCTACCAGGTGCATAACTGCCTGGTGGCGGCGGATGAACTCGCGAAAGAAGGCATCAGCGCGGAAGTGGTCGACCCGAGAACCCTGGCCCCGCTGGACACGGAGACGCTCGCCGAATCCGTCCGCAAGACGAACCGCTGCATCATCGTCGAGGAGGGGCATCTCAGGAGCGGCGTGGGTTCGGAGATATCGGCCGCCGTTCAGGAGGAAGCCTTCGATTACCTCGACGCCCCCATCGGCCGCGTGGCCGCCCTGGACGCGCCCATCCCCTTCGAGCCCCGCCTCGAGGATTTCGTGCTCCCCAACACCGCCAACGTCGTCGACGCCGCGAAGAAGGCGCTGGGGGTGACGGTGTAAGGTAGGGGTGGTTCGGGAAGAGCGATAGCTGTTAGCCGACTCATAAGGGGAAGTTACGGGAGCCACGACATTTGAGTTTTGAAAACGTTCGAAAGCAAGTAGGTAGCAATTTTGCTTTTTCGCGAATAAAAGCGCATTGCATAGCAATGGCGCATCCAGCCGACAAAGTACGTTTCAGTTAACTCGTCCTAAGTCATTGTGGCGGGTGCGCAAAAGTCGGGAGAACTAACGCACTATAGTTTGTGAAAGAGAGAACTTTCCCAATCTTTTCGTCATATCCGACTCAGATGAACAGACTTACAAAGATAGAATCGGTATTATGCCAAGATCAACTATAGAATATGACTATCCTGAACATTTTGTGGATGATGTCTGGTCTGCAATATCACTTGCAGAAACACTTCGAGACGCTGGTGAATATGATCTTTTTAGAGGACAGCGCCATACGTTTGATATCAGACCCTCAGCGTATCGTTCAGGCGTAAATTTCGATGATGTAGCTAATAGCTTAAACCTCTTCACAAATTGGGTGTATGAAACGCCCGAATTGGCCTCACTTCATGGGAACCTAGACGCGGTCACAGCAGTTGCCCAACACTATGGACTCAAAACACCGTTTTTGGACTTCAGTTACTCCCCTCGAATCGCTGGGTTCTTCGCCACTGATGGAGGTGAGACAGGACACACAGGAACCATCATTTGTATTAATCGTGAGTACTTCAAACGATCTTGGGAGGAAATGAACGAAAAGCATTATGCTTCTGAAGGGTTCCCCCTCACTGATATTGTAGAAATAGACGTTAAAAACTTATGGCGTCTTCAAGCACAGCAAGGGGCATTTGTTCGATGCCATGTTGATCCAACGGTGCTAGAGATGTTTTCACACATGTTGCACATATATTTTCCGCAAGATCTAAATCAAGTAGTGGAAGCTTCTGAAAATATCTACCCAGTAGAGAAAAGTCATCTCGAAGTTCTTCTGGAGCAGTACTTTCTAATCGCAAGTTATCCTGAGAGAAATCGTGAATTAGAAAAGATTTTTAGTGAATTTGTCAGAGTTCCTCCCGTTCAGGTCGAAAATGAAGTTGCGTCTTTTTTCTTAGACAACAAAATTCCTGATATTCATCCATCTTGGGAAACTCCTTTTGCACAAGGTTGGCTCAATGAGCCAGACGAAAAATACGGGCCAACCAGCAAACAAAAGCGCGTTCAACTAGTACTTCCAATTGAGGAAACTTCACAAAAGGTCGAAGCAGAAGTCGAACATTTTATATCTGAAGTTTTTGAGAACAATCAATCGGATGTCAGGCCAAATTTAGAATGGAACATCGAATTTCCGGATGGCAGACCGGTACTTATAAATGGAGAAGGTGTTACTCCAATTCAGGACGAGTGGACTGAATTTTCGATGTCTGAAGTTCTTAATACTATCTATTCAGGTATGCGAATTTTACCTTACACTAATTATCAGATTACGCGCGCCATTACTCGCTATATTATTATGGCAAAATTCGGAGTATATGAAGTTATGAAAGATCCTGAAGGGATCGAATTCGAGGGTGCAGGAGTGCGCGGCCGGGGGCTTTGCAACGCATCTCGCATTCGTAACACTCTTCGTGAAGATTATTTTCAATTTATCAAGCCGGAGAAATTGAATGAGGACAGAGAACTCAGTTTTCGAGAGTTTCTCTTTGCAGGAAGATTCATTAATACAGATTTTTTGTTTGAAAAATTA
>VXPH01000210.1:0-15670 GCA_009839615.1 Nitrospinota bacterium | reverse complement strand
AAATTCGTCGAGATATTTGTAGAAGACTTAATTCCAACACAGGCTGTTCTTGCCATTGAAGGCTTAGTATTTGTTTTAAACCCAATGAAGATCGAAGTCATGGGCGAAAGCTAAGTATTTGTGCTCGCTGGCTTTTTGATGAACAATATCGAATTTCTTGAACAAATAAGTAAATTATTCTTTCGTGTCAGACTCGCCTGAGTTCAAAAACCTAAACAGAGCAAGTTCATCGTCTCTCCATAATCAGACGTTATCTTTCCGCTTAATACTCAAGCTTCATGAGACCGTCCGCTTTCCCGGCCAAGACCGCGACGGCGGAGGCTAATTGCTCCCCCGCCGTCGTCGCTCCTGTTACGGCTGTATCCCGACGCGCACACTACCCGGGACGTCGAAACACTATTTCTCGCTCCACGCCTCCTCGTACTTCGCCCGGTGCTCTTCGGGCAGCGGGGAGGCGAAATACGAGATCCCGATGAAGAGCACCGTGTTCACCAGCAGGCCGAAGAAGCCCGGCGCCGGCGCGCTGCCCACGTTGATGGGCGGCGGCCCCGAGGCGAAGAAGGTGTAGTAGGTGCCGAGCGCCACCCCGACGACCCAGCCTATCTCGGCCCCCAGCTTCGAGGCCCGCTTCCAGTAGAGGCCGCCGATCAGCAGGGGCAGGAACTGCATGTGGAACATCACCACCAGCTTGACCAGCGCCCAGATGTAGGGCGGCCGGGCGAGGGCGATCCACACGGCCAGGAACCCGAAGACCAGCATGGCCCACTTGCCGATCAGGACGGATTGCTCCTGGGAGACGTCCTTCTTGATGAAGCCCCGGACGATGTCCTTCGACAGGATGGCGTTCGCGCCCACGAGGCCGGAGTCCAGGGTGGACATGCCGCACGCCCAGACGACCACCACCAGCCAGGCCATGAGCCAGGGGGCCTGCTTCTGGATGGTCACGAGGATGGCCTGGTCCATGTTCAGGCCGGGGCCGGCGAAGACGCGGCTGATCATCCCCAGCAAGAGGAAGATCACGACCATCACGAGCAGCATCGCCGCCGTCAGAACGACGTTGCGGCGGTACTCGTCCAGGCTGCGGATGGTGTACATGCGCGTCATGCGGTCTCCCATCGTGAGGGGATGGGCGGCCATGAACACGAACCAGCCGAGGAACAGCCCGAAGGATATGGCGTCGGGCGAAAACAGGACGTGCGACTCGGGCAGCTTGTCGATCATCGTGGAGTAGCCGCCCACGGCGTAGAAGAGATACGCGAGGGCCACCACGCCGAAAGACAGGGAGAGCACGCCCTGTAGGACGTCGGTGTAGATGACGCCGCGCATCCCGCCGTAGATGGTGTAGCCCACGCCGATGACGAGCAGGAGGAGCACCCCCCAGACGTAGGGGATGTTCGCGAACCGCTCGAGGACGGTGCCCATGGCGACGGCGTTCGAGGCGAAATAGGGAACCAGGAAGATGATGGTCCCGACGGCCCCGCAGATCCGCAGCAGCTCGCTCTGGTAGAAATCCCCGTAGAAATCCTGCGCGGTGACGTAGTTGAACTTCTTGCCCACCGGCCAGAGGCGCTTGCCGATGTACCAGAGCGGGAACGCCATGAAGGCGTACGCGAACCCGTAGCCCACGAAGCCCACGCCCTTCAGGTAGAACCAGCCCACCGTGCCCAGGTAGATGCCGCCCGACATGAGCGTGGCCACGATGCTGAACGAGTTGGGAATGTAGCCGACGTTGCGGCCCGCCACGTAATAGTCTTCCTCGGTCGCCTTTTCAGAGTGATAACGGTAAACGACCAGGATGGTGACTATGAGGTAGGCGACGACCGACCCGAAGATGAAGTACGGCGAGGACCAGTTCATGACGAGTCCTCCTCTCCGTACACCACCCGGTACAGCAGCCAGAGCCCGTAGAGGGCGACCAGCGGATACCACAGGATCGTGAAGTACTTGTTGTTGATGATGGGGTTGACCGTCGTCGTCAGGGCGAGAACGAGAAAGACGATGAACAGCCAACCGTTCGTCGTGGGTACGCCATCCTTGAGCATGATGATTCCCCCCCTTGGAGTGCGGGCCCCTTGCGCCTCCTCGAACGGGGAAAAACCTCTCCCCTCCCGAGCGCTTCGGGCGTTACACACTTTCATACTCGGGTGGAGATACAGAGGCCCCTGTTTTCGGCGAGAATACGCCAATGAGCGATGATAATATAAATACTTAAATACGTCAAGCGGGCAAAATCTCGCCTGCCGGCGTGTTTGCGGTTCCGGAGGGAGGCTTCGGTTGCCTCACCCACCGGCCGGGTGGGCGTGCCCATCCCCTTCGAGTCTTGGTTCGGAACTTCGTGCTCGTCTACGACGCGAAGAAGGCGCCGGGGGTGAGTGTGTAGAGCGTGGGCGGTTCCTAAGAAACGAAGCAGACCGTTTCGGGGTTTGGACCGCCCCGGACCCTTCGGCGTCGGTTGCATCAGAGCGGCTACAGAGGATGTGCCCAAGGGGGCGGTTCTTGAGATGTTTGTTACTGGCCTCGAAGTCATGTATAATTTTTCATCATCGTCAGTTCATAAGATGTTGTGGGTATTCCGGTTCCTGCCGGAGGCCTGCGATTCAAGCCAGCGGGAATGCCCAATCTACAGAGGAGATTGGAGCAATGTCCTCACGCCGAGCCCTGATCGATGTTGCTCTTGGCAATGAACCTGCGGAACGCGCCATCACGAACGGTCGCGTCGTCAACGTACATACCCGTGAAATCTACAGCGCCGGAGTCGCTATAAAGGGCGACCGGATAGCGGCGGTCGGCGACATCGATTATGCGATCGGTGAGAACACGGAAGTGATCGACGCGGAGAATCGCTATGTGACGCCCGGCCTGGTCGATGGCCACCTCCATATGTATCACTCCTACCTGGGCGTGAACGAGTTCGTCGAGGGTATGCTGCGCCATGGCGTCACCGCCTACGCAGACGGCTTCTACGGCCAGGGGATCGTCGGCGGTCGGGAAGCGATCCGGTTTTTCAAGGATGCGCTCGAGGCCACCCCCCTCAGGCTGATATTCCTGGTCCCCACCCTCGCGCACCTGCAGAACCGCGAACTCGGCCTCGAACCCACGCCGGGCATCAGCGTCGAAGAGATGAACGAGATGCTCGACTGGGAAAACTGCGTGGGCCTGGAGGAGCCGCCGTTCCTGCCGGTCTGCGAGAAGTGGGACGATTATCTGGACCTCTTCGATAGGTGCCTGGAGCAGCGCAAAACGATTACGGGGCATGCCGCCGGTGCGAACTGGCGCCAGATGCAGGCATACGCCGCGGTCGGGACCAGCACCGACCACGAGTCCATTGCGACAGACGAAGCGGTCGACAAGACCCGGGCCGGCTTTCGCCTGCTCATGCGGCTCGGGTCCGGCGCGATTGACGTGCCCGAGCTCGTCAAGGCGTATCTCGAGCACAAGATCGACCCGAGAGCGCTTGCCATGTGCGCCGATCTGGCGTCGCCGGAGAAACTGCTGCGCGAGGGCGGGGTCGACGATAATATCCGCGTGGCCGTTCGAAACGGGGTGCCGCCCGTAATCGCGGTTCAGATGGCGACCATCAATGTCGCAGAGGCCTTCTATCTGCAGAGGGACATGGGGGCGGTTGCGCCCGGCCGCTACGCAGACATCCTGCTCGTCGACGACCTGGTCAGGTTCGATATCTCCCGGGTATTCGTCGGTGGGGAGACCGTGGTTCGGGACGGCGAGTTCCTGGCGGACTTGGCCCCCATCGAATATCCGGGCAACTTCCGCGGTACGGTAAAGATTGAACGTGAGATCACCCCAGTCGCTCTTGAGCCTCGGACCGATGCCGAGGGCCCGGTGACCGTTCGAGTGATCGGCGTGACGGACGGCAGCCTCGTAACCGATGACGGAAGAGCGGTCCTCAACGTCGAAGACGGCGTGATAAGGCCGGATATCGACAACGACATCCTGCCGCTCACGATGGCCGATCGGTTCGGCAAAGGAAGGGGGCGCATCGGCAACGGCTTCGTGCGCGGCTTCGGACTGAAACGCGGGGCGATTGCGTCGACCGTCAACGCCGTCTGCGAGAATCTGGTTGCGGTCGGCGCGAGCACATCCGATATGGCGTTCGCCATGAACAAGCTCGCCGAGATCGGCGGCGGGAAGATCGTTGTCGCCGATGGCGAGATCCTCGCGCTGGTGGAGTTGCCCCTTCTCGGGCTTTTGTCCGAAGAAGCGACGGAGACGGTTACGGCGAAGTTCGACAAGGCGTTCGACGCCATACGCGAACTCGGGTGCGATCTCGCGAGTCCGTTCTCACAGCTTGAGTTCAGCTTCGCCTGCGGCGAAATCGGCGACCTGCGGCTTTCCGACGAGGGGTTGTTGCGGGTTGAACCGCCGGAGATGGTGTCGCTGGTCGTGGAATGACGCAAACCGGAAACAAGAGGGAGAGATCATGAGTGACGGAAAGCTGGCGGGCCGGGTCGCAATCGTGACCGGTGGTTCGCGGGGACTTGGACAGGCGATTGCGTGGGAATTCGCGAGTGAGGGCGCCGACGTGGCCGTTGTCGGGCGGGACGAAGACGCCCTCGCCGAAACGGTTGCCGGCATCGAGCAGCGCGGCCGAAAAGCCGCCGCAATCGCGGCGGAACTCCGTGAAGTCGCCTCGATTCCAGGGGTTTTCGACAAAGCCGAGAACGAACTTGGTGAATCGACGATCCTTGTCAACAGTGCGGGCGTGCAGGGGGATCGTCCTGCGCTCGATGTTACCGAGGCGCAGTATGACGAGGTAGCCGATACCAACATGAAGGCGCTTTTCTTCTGCTGCCAGGAGGCCGGCAAGCGTTGGATCGAACGCAAGAGCGGCGGGCGCATCATCAACCTCGGCTCTATTTTCGCCGTCGTCGGGATGCCGAATTTCTCGGTCTATTGCTCAACAAAAGGCGGCGTGCTGCTGCTGTCCAAAGCGCTCGCGATCGAATGGGGGCCGCACGGAATCAACGTCAACCTGATTGGCCCCTGCGCCACGATGACGGACATGGTAAGGCCGTTGTTCGACGACCCCGATTTCAAGGCGGCATACATGCCAAGGGTGCCCGCCGGCGCCCTGCCCGATCCCCTGGACATCGGCAGAGCAGCCGTCTTCCTGGCCTCGGACGACGCTCGGATGATTCATGGACACCATCTACTCGTCGATTCCGGCTATACGACCAACTAATCGAGGTTCGGGGGGCTGTGACCCTGGTGACTGATAAGAGCGAAACACCAGGCGATCCTGCCGCAGGCGGCCATTTCAGCAATGGTCCCCAACAGGAAACGAGTTGGGCCGTCGGCGCTTTGGAACGAACGCGTGGAATGATGCGCCTCGAAATGCAGTTGCTGTTCGTCCTCGTCCTGCTCTACCTTGTGTTTTCGGCCATAGAACCCGACATCTTTCTTTCCGTCAGGACAGTTGAGAATCTCGCCAGACAGGCGGGGGTGCTGCTGGTCGCCAGCGTCGGGCAGATGCTGGTGCTCGTCGTGGGTGGTTTCGACATCTCGGTCGGTGCGACTGCGGGATTCGCCTCCACGGCGCTGGCGCTGCTCGTTGACGATTTCGGGCTGTACGGGGCCGTCACGGCGGCGTTGGCGCTTGGAGCCCTGGTCGGCTCTGTCAACGGTTTCGTTATCGCGTATCTGGGGGTCAACCCCTTCGTGGCTACCCTGGCGATGCTGACTTTCCTGACCGGATTGTCAAACGAACTGAGCAGCGGTGCCTCGGTTCCGATTACCGACCGGGGAGTGAGCGTGTTCGGGGCGGACGAGTGGGGGCCGCTGCCGGGCACAATGGGCGTCGGACTGGTTGTCGTATTCATTGCGTATCTGCTCCTCAACCGAGTGAGGGCGGGTCTCTACATCTATGCGATCGGGGGGGCTCGTGAAACGTCGCGGCTGTCGGGGATTTCGGTCGCCCTTTACGAGGTTCTCGCCTATGCGATGTGCGGCCTTTTCGCGGCCGCCGCCGGAGTCATGCTCGCATCCAGGGTCACGCTTGGCCAGGCAAGCCTCGGGGCTGGTCTGGAGCTTGAATCCATCGCCGCGGCGGTGATCGGGGGCGCCGCGATCGGCGGTGGAGTCGGTCGGCTGCTTGGCGTTGCGATGGGAGTGGGTATCCTGACGGTGCTCACCAGCGGTCTCGAGATCGTCGGTGTTTCGGAGTTCGCGCGCCAGATGGTTACCGGCGTCGTGCTGGTCGTAGCGGTTGCCTTCAATCAGCGACGCCGGATAGGTGAATGGGCGATTGTAAAGCTGGCGAAATCTCTGCTTCGCAGCAGCGGTGCTCGGGTAAGCGGTTCTTGACGCAACATATCGTTTCACTGCCAAAGGAGAACACCATGCGTATCAAATCAATGATTGCCATGCTGAGTCTCGTCACGTTTGTGCTTATGTTCTGGGGAGTGGGTGAGGTTCGTGCCCAGAAAATCAAAATCAGTCCCAAAGATGCAGCCTATGCGAAGTACCAGGCGCTTTCGACGGCGAAGAAGCTGCATTCGAATCTTCCCTGCACGGTTTCTCCTACCCCGGATGAAGCCGCGGCGTACCGCGCGCCAAAGGCGAAGCGCAGATACACAATCGGCTTCATGGAGCCCACGCTGGCAGGGCACTACTACCAGGCAGGTTCGAGCGGCGCATTCAAGGCTGCCAAAGAGGCGGGCGTGAAGCTCGAGTTCGTTTCCGCGGGCACCGGATACGCGTCGCCCGAGCAGCAGCTCAAACAGGCCGAGCGTCTCCTGCTGAAAGGCGTGGACGCAGTCGCGGTCATTCCGACTGATATCCAGGGCGGCGTCGCGATCACTAATCTTTTCCTCCGCGAGAAAATTCCGGTTGTAATCGTGGCCACCGAGTCCAGTTCGCCGGATGCGTACATGGTGATGCAGGACGACTACCAGATGGGTCGTGATTCCGCTGACCTCCTGGTGAAAGAGACCGGCCCGAATGCCGGGAAGGGCATCGTGATCGCCGGGCCGGCCAACGCCACCTGGTCGGCCAAACGGGCGGCCGGTTTCGCGGACCGGGTGAAAGAAAAGTACCCGGGCGTCAAGATCGCCGTCTCGGCGACGCAGAATGTCGATCCCGCCCAGGGGCTGAAATCATTCGAGAACGCGGTTCAGGCCCATCCCGATATCAAATGGGTGTATTCGGTCTTCAACCTGTTGCTCGATCCCGACTCGCTGCCGGCGCGGTACAAGGACGTGGCTTTCGTCACGAACGGTCTGGACCCTGCCTCCATTCAGGATTTGAAAGAGGGTCAGTACTCGACGGTCATCGGCATCACGCCGACTCCGATGGGGTATCAGGGTGTCGGTCACGCCGTGGCTATCCTGAATGGCGATCAAAACGTGCCCGCCCTGGTGTGCATCCCGCTTACGCGCTACACGGCAAAAGACATGCCGCCCAACAAGACTGCGGTGACGCTGGAGCTTATCCAGAAAGGGTTCGAGGTCTCGGCTCAAAAATAACCGGCAAGCAGCGCTTCGCTCGCGAGCCTGGTGGTCACAGAGGATGGAATTGCTGAATTCACCGGTCGAAGAACGCCGAGTTCCCGCCATCATGATGGAGAACGTCACCAAAACGTTCCCCGGCGTAACGGCCCTGGATTGCGTGAGCTTCGATGTCGACCACGGTGAGATACACGCGGTGGTCGGGGAGAACGGGTCGGGAAAGTCCACACTTTTGAAGCTGATGGTGGGCGCTTTCCCGATGGACTCCGGACAGGTCCACATCAACGGGGATGAGGTGCGGCTGCGCTCACCGCGTGAAGCCAGGAAGCGATACGGTATCAAGATAATGCCGCAGGATGTCGAGTTGTGCGGACAACTGATTACCGGCCGCAACATCATGCTGGGCCTCGAGGGGGCGCTGGTCGACCGGAACAGGCTCTCTCGCCGCGAGCGGGCGATGACGGCGGAAGTGCTCCGCCTGATCGGCGCTCACGTGGACCCCCTGGTCCTGGGGGAGAATTTAAGCACACCGGAGGCCCGATTCATCCAGATCGCTCACGCGCTCCTGCCTCCGGTGAGCGTGGTCCTTTGCGACGAGCCGACGGCGGTGCTCTCCGCAGTGGATGCCGAGGCGCTTCTGGCCACCTTGACCAGGATCCGGAGCGAAGCGGGTACGGCCATTGTATATGTCAGCCACCGTATCGGTGAGGTTCTCCAGATAGCCGACCGCATCACGATCCTGCGCGATGGCTTGAGCGTCGGTACGTTTCGACGCGACGAGATCGACCGGCAACAAATAATCGAGTTGATGACAAAGTCCGCGCGCGCCGGGGAGCAAGGGACGCCGTCTCATGACGCTGCCCAGGGCACGGCGAACCGAAGCAGGCTGGCGGTGAAGGCGCTCGGGTTCGGCCGAAGCTTTTCAGACGTCTCGCTCGAAGCAGCGGCGGGACAGATTGTGGGAATCGCCGGCGCGCAAGGCGCGGGGTTTGGTTCTCTGCTCGCCGCAATTGCGGGCCGTATAAAATACGACGCCGGCTCTATCGAGCTGGACGAGGTCTCCATTCCGCCCGGCTCGACCACGAAAGCGTACAAGCTCGGGATCGCGCTGGTCCCTGCCGACCGGCGGCAAGCGGGTATCGTCCCGTCGCTCACGGTCCGGGAGAACATCGCCTTGCCCGTTTCGGGGTCGCTCGGACGAAACGGTTTCCGGCTTCGGCGGGCCGAGCGGGAGACGAGCCGGAAATTCGCCGAGGTATTCGATATCCGGGGGGCCGGGCTCAACACCATGGCCGGAAACCTGAGCGGCGGCAACCAGCAGAAACTGGCGATTGCCCGGTCTCTTCAGGGGGACCCGAAGTTTCTTCTGCTCGAAGAACCCACGCAAGGTATCGATATCGGCGCCAAGGCCGAGATCCGCCATTACATCAGCAGGCTCGTTCGCAACGAAGGAATGGGTGCGCTGGTTGCAAGCTCCGAGTTTGAAGATCTCATCGGCTTTTCGGATGTCATCCATGTGATGCGCCTGGGTCGTATCGTCGCGACATTCGACGGGAAGACGGCGACCTACTCGGATATCCTTCACGCGGCGCTCCCGTAAGCGTCGGCGCCGGGGCTGCGGCGAACGGCGCGGAAGCATCGTCCCGTTCATCCCGGCATACCGTCGAGACGAGGCGCGCCCGTGTCCGTCGGCGCCGAATGCCTTTGGATTTCAGGAGTCGAAACATGAGAAGCCCTCCGGCGAAAAAATATGCGCCCATCCTTTTGGCGGTCTTTCTGTTCGCCGGGCATCCGCCCGCCGAAGGCGGCGAAAGGGGCGATTGGGATATCCGCATCGGAGCGGGCGCAAGATACGTTGCGAAGTATGAAGGTTCCGACGAGATGAAAACGCGCGCGCTCCCGCTGATGGACATCACCTGGAAAGACCTGGTGTTTCTGAACCCGCGCGACGGGCTGGGCGTGCGCGTTTACGACGAGGGCGGCCTCACGCTCAGCGCAGGTGCGGGGTATGTGTTCGCCAGAGATGAATCGGACGGCGACGCCCTGAGAGGCATGGGCGACATCGACGAAACCGCCGCCGCGAACCTCGTCGTGAAATACGGCTTAGGACCCGTCAGGCCCTACATCCGCGTTTCAAGACACCTGGGAGGCTCCGGGGGGACGCTGGTGAAGGCCGGCGTCGGGGCCGTTGCGCCGTTTGCGCTGTTCACGGGAAGAGTGAATCCAAAAGAGATGGGTGATGGGGGGCTCAAAGGTCCGGCGATAAAGTTTGGCGCATCCGCCACCTGGGCCGACGGCGACTATATGGAAAGCTACTTCGGCGTGAACCCGGCGCAATCTTCGGCCTCGGGACACCCCCGGTACAAGCCTGAGGCCGGATTCAAATCGGTGGATTTCGAGGTCGGCGTGATCTATCTGCTTGCGGACGGACGCTGGGCGGTGAACGCGCAGGCCGGGTACTCACGGTTGTCGGGCGACGCGAAAGACAGCCCCGTCGTCAAAGACGCCGGCCGGTTCTCGGGCGGGTTGTTTCTCTCCTACCGATTCTGATTCGTCGGGGTCGCATCGTGAACCGCAGCGCCGCCGTTTCGCCGCGAGACGACCCGGATTTTCCCGATGTTCCACTTCGTCGTGCGGGTGCGCCCGTGCGGTACCGGCCGGGCAGAGCAATCCCGTACGCCGGAGCGCCTGGTTTTTCGATTTTACCTGCCGATTCCGATCCAGGCGGAGCCGTAGTCATTCCGGGGATTGCGGTATATGTTGTGCGCGTGGCCTGTCGCGCTTCCGCCGTCTTGCGGCGCGTACTCGAGCACGATCGAGGGGCCGGTCACACGGAAATACGCGGCGTCCCGGACGTCCTGCGGTCCCCACCAGCCGAAATGCGTATCGTCGATCTCCGCCTTCACGGTCGCCATCTTCGCCGCGTAGTCGTCCGCGTTGATGAAGCCCAGGCGCGCGGCTATCACGCCTAGAAGGAGCCCTTTCTGCGTATCCGTGAGGTCACCCCCCTTGATGCCTTCCGGTGCGGGGACGGTCCCGTACTTCCCCGGCCCGGACTGGAGGTCGATGGCTTGTTCTCCGCGCACGGCGCGCTTTTTCTGAGCGCTGTTCAGGCTGTCGAGGAAGGTCCGGGCCGCGGTGGTTTCTTCTTCGGTGATGAAAATTTCCCTGCCGCCGTATCGCAGACGGAGCGGGCTGCCGCCGGTAAGCATCGGCGAGAAGGAAACGTCAGGGCCGTAAACGGTGATGTTGACGGCGAGGTGATGGCCCCCGAACTGGAACATCCAGGGCCGCTCCGTCGAAGGCTCTCCCAGAAACGCAACGGAATAGAATTCGGACCCGTATTTCATGAAACGGCTTGACCTCAGCGTATCTGCGGCCGCCAACTGGTAGTCGATGTTCCTGGCGCCTTTCTCGCTCATGAATTCGGCGAGCAGATTCTCCAGATTCGCGCGCTGCGCCTCGGTGAGTTCACCCAGTTTCAAGCCGCCGCGGGGGAACATGCCCTCGGGAAAGTTCGACCAATTCGACCGCTGGGCGTTGTCGGAAAACGCATACGTCGCCGCTTTTCTCTGCGCATCGTTCAGCGAGGCCAGAAAGGCCGTTGCCGCCGAGGCGATGGCTGCGGTTTTCTCATCCCCCTCGCGCGCGCCGTAGGAGCCGCGCAGCGCGAGTTCTACCGGCGAGGTATTCGCCCCGAAAACAATCTGCGTTACGAGCCTGGGATATTGAAACGAGAAAATACCGATTGCGAGGATGACGACCGCAACGCCGAGGACATATTTCAGCATGCGTCTTTTGGGATTCATGTCAGACAACATGACAATCCTTGTTTTCGAGGCCATCTGTTCGATGGGCAATGATGCGCGCGAATCTCATCCCGTCCATTGTCGAGAATTTCTCGAAGTTTATCCAGCGGCACAGGGGTCCGGGCGCGCGCCGGCGAGTTGGCCATCGTCCGAACGAGGTGGATTGCCCCTGTACGTGCGAAGCGCAACCACGGGGATGAACATATCCGGCACGGGCGGCCACTGGGGGTCAGACATATATGTCTGACCCTACGGAACCATCGCGTTTCGCGTAGGGACAGGCCTCCGTGCCTGTCCGTGGCCCCTGCGCCTGTCCCGCTACGGGTGAATGCGCTTTTGATCGTCATTCCGGCTTTCGCCGGAATGACGGTAAACACCGAACCGCCTCGAAAGGACAGGCACGGAGGCCTGTCCCTACAAAACCATCGCGACCGCGCCGCGTGAACCTCCATGTTGCTCAAAAACGAAATGGACTTTTTCAACAACCCCTCTTCGCTCGGGTTTCACGTCGCATCACGCGGAACGCACACTCGCCGCTTGTTCCCCGGCGTCGCGCTCCCTGCGGACCTGCGCCAGTTCGTAGCTCGCCTGCATGCGCATCCAGTGCTCAGCGGTTCCCCAGCCGATTCCCTCCAGCGCGAGCGCCATTCTGGCGGACACGCCCGCCTTCCCGTTCAGCAGGCGCGAAAGCGTGCCGCGCTCACAGCCGAGATGAGCCGACATCCCGGTGACGCTCCAGCCGGCCTCTTCCATGCTCTCGCGGATCAACGCTCCCAGGTGCGGCGGGTTCCGCATGGGGCCGACGCGTTCGCTCTCGTTCATCGGGGCTGTCGAAAAAACCCTCCGAAGCGGGGAGTGGTTTTCCCGTAGGGGCGGACCTGCGTGTCCGCCCGAAACGCGAGGCTCGCATATCGAACGGATATCTGGGACCGGAACGCCAGCGGGGAGAAAACCATCAAGAAAATTCGCGCCAACAAGAGGGCGGACACGCAGGTCCGCCCCTACAACCCCATCGCGTTTTACGTAGCCGGACAGGCGCAGGGCTTGTCCGGGGACCCGTGCGCCCGCCCGCTCGTGAAGTAGGGTTTTTCAACAATCCCATCTGTATTTGATTCGGCATGTGCCGAAACCAGCGGGCCGGCATCCAGAGACGGCGAGGGTGATGGGTAATGAAAAAAGACCCGGCTCGACGCTTCGAGATGATCGGCAAAGAGCCGTGAAAGGTGGTCCGCATTTCCCCGCATTTGCGGCGTGCGCGTTTCCGGCCGGCTGGGCGAGAATCCCGCGCGGGAAAATTGTTCCCGGCGACGGGAGGAGGGAGAAAATGGAAACGGCGATTCGGGTTCAGCCGGCGTGGCCTGCGGCCCACGGATCGGAAAACGCAGGCTTCCCCTCCCCGGGAAAGCCCGGCCCTCATCGGTCGGAATCGAGCAGAAAAAATCGATAAAAAGGTCGAAACAATTCGATAAATATCGATAAATTCACGTGGTTTTTCCGTAAATTTCCGAAAATTAAAAGCGGCGATGTGCCATAATTGCGCCTGGAAAACCGGCGGAACAGGAGGGGAGTACGTCCCCGAACCGATGGCGCAGGAGGAGGCGCGAGATGGGTCTTTTGAGCATCAACCATACGAGTTTCACGGTGTCCGACGCTCGGGCGATAGCGGAGTGGTACTGCGAATCCCTTGATTTTACAATACTTTCGGACGAGACCCGGCCCCGGGACTACAGCGAGAAGGTGACGGGCATCGCAGGCGCGGACCTCCGCATCATCTACATCCGGGGCGGGGATTACAACATCGAGCTGGTCGAGTACGTCGGCGCGCCGGGCGTCAAGATAGACACGGCCACGAACAACGTGGGCAGCGCGCACATCGCCTATAACGTCAATGATCTCAACGGGATGTACGAGTCGCTCGCGCCGAAGGGGGTCAGGTTCGTCTCGCCGCCCGTGCCCGTCACCCAGGGCCCCAACACGGGCGGCTTCGTCGTATATCTCGAGGACCCGGACGGGAACACGCTCGAACTCATCGAGAGGCCGGGCGGGTAAGTCACCCGAAATCAGAGCGTTACGCTTTCCCCCGGCTTCAGGACGATGATCTCCGTATCGAGGCCGCGCTTTCTCACCTCCTCGGTGAACGCCTCGGGCGTGCCCGTCAAGTGGGGCAGGCTCGAGTGGTGGATGGGCACGACGCGCTTCGCTCCCAGCAACTCGCACGCCAGCGCCGCCTGCCGCGCGCCCATGGTGGCCCTGTCCCCGATGGGCAGGCAGCACAGATCGGGCGCATAGAGCTCGGCGATGAGCCGCATGTCGCCGAAAACGGCCGTATCTCCAGCGTGGTAAAGGCGTTTGCCGTCCTCGAAAGTGAGAATCAGGCCGCATGGCTCGCCCGTGTACTTGAGTTCCGGCCCGTAGGCGCCGCCGTGAAAGGCGTGGGTGAGGGTGAGCTGGACGCCGCCGAAATCGACCGTGCCGTCCTTGCCCATGGGGGTGGCGTGTGCGCCTAAGTCGTATTCGGCGTTTATGGTGCGAATCAGGTCCATATGGCCCGCCACCGGGCATGGGTTCGCCTCGAAAACGGGGATCACGTCGCCCGTATGGTCAAAATGGCCGTGCGTGAGGCAGATCAAGTCCGCCTTCCGCGGTGTTTTCAGTTCAGGCGGGCAGACGGGGTTTTTCTCGAGCCAGGGGTCGATGTAGATGGTCTTGCCGCCGTCGGTTTCGACCAAGAACGTCGATTGTCCATGAAAAATCAGCCTGGCGCCCATGTCTTCGCAATGCCTCCTAAGTGTTTGATTTATGAGGAAATCTATAAATGCTCCCGGAACCAGGACGTCGTTTCCCTGAGGGCCGTCTCGAAGAGTGCCGGGTTGTTCACCTGGTAGACGTCGTTGTGGCGTCCCTTGGGGAGCATGACGATCTTTTTGGGTTCTCCGCAAGCCGCATAGCAGGCGTGCGCCTCGGACGGGGGAACCATGACGTCCTCTTCCCCGTAGATGAACAGGACGGGCCGGGGCGAGATTTTCCCGACCACCCACTCGGGGCGATACCGGAAACACGCCTCCACGCTTTCGAGGTCGAGTTCGAGCACTTCCTCGGAGCCATGCTCCTCCAGCGTCATCGGGGGTTTGGGGTTGTCCGGGTCGTCGCTGTAGATATCGTGGCGGATGATGGTTTCCCGCTCGTTCGTGGTGACGCGCCTGCGGGCTGCTTCCCGTATCCGGGACTGGAAGGCGAGCCATTCATAGGGCCTTCTCAAAGTTTTCAGCCAGCGCTCGCCGTCGTGCACCCCCACGGCGGAGACGGTCGCCTTCACCCGCTCGTCGAACGCCGCCACCCAAATGGCGTGCGCGCCGCCAAAACTCGTGCCGTACAGGCCGATTCTTTCAGGATCCACTCCTTCAACGGTTTGCAGACAGGTGATCCCGTCGTAAGTGTCCTGGGCCTGCTCCAGAGGACGGTGACGCCCGCGAGCGCCCTCGCTCACGCCATAGCCGCGATAATCGGGCGCGAGGGTGAAAAAACCCGCTTTGCTCAAGTGGATGGGCATATCAATCGTGGCCAGGTTTTTTCGTCCGCTGTAGCCCGTGACGCAAACGATCCCCGGCCGAGGCGGGTCACCGGGCTTCCAGTCAGCAGGGCGGTATAGATGAGCGGCGATTTTGAGGCCGTCGCTGAAATAATTGATGTCTGCGCGCATTTCCCTTTCCTTTTTGATTGATTCAATTATAGTTTAGCGGAGAATACCGGGTTTTTGACACAAAGAACCACCGCTGGTAAGAGAAAAAAGGCGTACAGCGCACGGTCTTTCAAGAAGTTACCGGGTCCGTGGCAGTACCGCCTGGGTGATGGATTTCTTCAATCGTGCTCTCGCCGCTTGGAGAGGAGATACTGACAGAATCATGTCTCGTCAAAAAGTCTTCATCATTCTGGCCGTCGTGGTTCTGATGGCAGGAGCGGCGATTACAAGTCTTCTGATTCGGAATCGGCCAAAGCCCGAGGTTGTGATTGCCCCTGAGCCGCGCAGATTCGTCAGAACCATGCTCTTGAACAAACAGGATAAAACCTTCTGGGTCAAGGGATTCGGAACAGTCCGGCCCAAAACGGAGATTTCCATCGCGCCGGAAGTGTCCGGGAAAGTGGCTGCTCGTTCGGCCGGGTTCAGGACCGGTGGCTTCATCAAGAAAGGGGATGTGCTTTTCCAAATCGACCCTGCGGATTACAAACTCGCCATCGAGCGGCGCAGGGCGGAAATCGCGCAACTCAGAGCCGACATTGCTCGTTTGAGGCAGGAGGAAAAGAACCATCAAGCCGATCTGGACATCGCAGAGCGTCAAATGGAGTTGGTTTCTCAGGAAATGGAACGCAACGAAAGATTACGAAGACAAGGCGTTATTT
>VXPH01000266.1 GCA_009839615.1 Nitrospinota bacterium | reverse complement strand
CTTGATCCCCGAGTTCGTGGGCCGCCTGCCGGTCGTGGCCACGCTCGATGATCTGGACAAGGACGCGCTCGTGCGCATCCTGACCGAGCCGAAAAACGCCCTCGTCAAGCAATACCGCAAACTCGTGGAGTTCGAGAGCGTCACCTTGCAGTTCACCGAGGGCGCGCTCGTCGCCATCGCCGAAAAGGCGCTCGAGCGCAACACGGGCGCGCGCGGACTTCGCTCCATCATCGAGGATCTGATGCTCGATACGATGTACGAGCTGCCGGGCATGGCGGGCGTCAAGGAAATCATCATCAACGAGAACGTGGTGGCGCGAAAGGAAAGTCCGCTGCTGGTCTATGAAAAAGCGAGTTGAGCCGGCTTGCGCATAATTTCTCAGTCTGTAGAGCGTTTCGTGAGTCTCAGGCCGCATCATCTATCTCGCGCGGCTTCGGGGAAGTCCGCGCGCAGGCGGGGACGGGTTGGCTTTTTTCATGAAGGGCGTTATTTTTCGTCCTCGTGGGGAAAGGGCGCGTTGACAATGCGCGGGCCGCTTTCCTATCATTTCGCTATACTGGATATGCCGGACGAAGGCGCGTAGCTCAGGGGGAGAGCGCTTGCTTGACACGCAAGAGGTCGGCGGTTCAAAACCGCCCGCGCCTACCATCATGGAATTGACGATGCGGCGGCTCGCGGCCGCATCGCGGGGATAATTCGAGGAACGACAAGAGGAGATTGCGGCGCCAGCCAACGCCCGTTTATGTCCCAGCAAACCCAGCAAAAAGACTTTCCCAAAGACGCCGTCGCGCTGAAGATTGGCGGTGCACCCGTTGATTTGAATCGCGGCCTTCCCGACGACGCCGCGCCGGAATTCATCCTCCTCGATTCCGAGGAAGGGCTGGAGATTCTGCGCCACAGCACGGCGCACCTCATGGCCCAGGCCGTGCAGGAACTCTTCCCGGGCGCGCAGCTCACCATCGGCCCTCCGATCGAAAACGGGTTCTATTACGATATCGACGTCGACGTCACCTTCACGCCCGAGGATTTGAAGACGATCGAGGCGAGAATGAAGAAACTCGCCAAGAAGAAATACGCCATCGAGCGCGAGGACGTCTCCCGCGACGACGCTCTGGCCCTGTTCGAGAAGAGGGGCGAGAGCTATAAGATAGAGATGATCCACGACCTGCCCGAGGACGAGGCGCTTTCGGTCTACCGACAGGGTGATTTCGTGGACCTCTGCCGGGGGCCGCACGTGCCCGGCACGGGCTGGCTGCGCAACTTCAAGCTCCTGAGCGTGGCGGGCGCCTACTGGCGCGGGGACGAGAAGAACAAGATGCTCCAGCGCATCTACGGCACCGCCTTTGCGACGAAAGAAGAACTGGCCGATCATCTGCAAAAGCTCGAGGACGCCAAGAAGAGAGACCACCGCGTCCTCGGCAAGCAACTCGGCATCTTCCTGGTCGATGAGGACGCGGGCGGCGGCCTCATCTATTGGCAGCCCAGGGGTACGACGGTCAAAAAGGTGATCGAGCGCTTCTGGGAGGATGAACACGTCAAGCGCGGCTACCAGCTCGTCTCCATTCCCCACATCACGCGCGACGTGCTCTTCAAGATTTCGGGCCACTATGATTTTTACCGGGAAAACATGTATGTCCTGAACATCGACGAGGATGAATACGTCCTGAAGCCCATGAACTGCCCGGGCCACATCCTGATCTACCAACAGAAGATCCACAGCTACCGCGACCTGCCCTACCGCCTGGCGGAGTTGGGCACGGTCTACCGCTACGAGCGAAGCGGCGCGCTGCACGGCATGCTCCGGGTGCGGGGCTTCACCCAGGACGACGCGCACATCTTCTGCACGCCCGAACAGGCGGAAGACGAGGTGCTGGGCGTCATCGATCTGGCGCACTTCATGCTGAAGACGTTCGGCTACGAGGATTTCGAGACCGAGCTTTCGGTGCACGATAGTTCGGATTTCAGCAAGTACGCCGGCGTGCTCGAGGATTGGGAGGCGGCCGAGGAGGCGCTGACCAGAGCACTCGAGAAACGGGACATCCCCTATAAGCGCATCGAGGGCGAGGCGGCGTTCTACGGGCCGAAAATCGACATCAAGATGCGCGACGCCCTGGGCCGGGGCTGGCAGGGACCGACCATCCAGTTCGACTTCAACCTGCCCAAGCGCTTCGATCTCAACTACGTCGGCGCGGACGGCGCGCGCCACAAGGTAATCATGATCCACAGAACCGTCATGGGTTCGATGGAGCGCTTCGTGGGCGGGCTGATCGAACACTACGCGGGCGCGTTCCCGCCGTGGCTTGCGCCCGAGCAGGCGCGCATCATGACGATCACCGACGATCACATCCCCTATGGCCGCGAGGTGGAGAGCAAATTGCTCGCCGCCGGCTTCCGGGCGGAGGGGGATTTCCGAAACGAGAAGATTGGGTATAAAATAAGGGAAGCCCAGAGAGACAAGATACCGTACATGCTCATCCTCGGAGCGCGCGAGGCGGAAACGGGAGAAGTTTCCCTGAGGCTTCGCGAGCAAGGCGACTTGGGCTCCATCTCATTGGAGGAACTTATGAAGAGAATGCGAAGCGACATCGACACCAAATCACTCACCGCCGGGGCAGTCTGATATGGCGTCACGCTTCAGAGGACGGGACATTCACCCGACGGCCACCGGCCCCAGGGCCAACCGGGACATCCGCGTTCCGATGGTGCGGGTCATTGACGAGGATGGACAGCAGCTCGGCGTACTCCCCGTGGAGGAGGCGGTGGAGGCGGCCGAGGACAGGGATCTGGATCTCGTCGAGGTATCTCCCAACGCGGACCCGCCCGTGTGCAAGATCATGGACTTGGGCCGCTACAAATATATGCAGCAGAAAAAGGCGCAGGAAGCCAAGAAGAAACAGCGCGTGGTGGAGGTGAAGGAAGTCAAGCTTCGCATCAAGATTGAAGAGCATGACTACGCGATCAAGAGAAGACACGCGGAGCGGTTTCTGAACGACGGGAACAAGGCGAAGGTCACCATCATGTTCCGCGGGCGCGAGGTCACGCACCCCGACCTGGGGCGGAAACTCCTCGAGCGCATGGCGAACGAGCTCATCGAAATCGGCACGGTGGAGCAATTTCCCAACCTGGAAGGCCGCAACATGACGATGGTTATCGCGCCGAAATCGACAAAACCACCCAAAAAGGATACAACGCCCCGGAGGAAATCCGGCAGGAAAGCCGAAGACGTCTCGATGGACGACGGGAAATTAACGGCTCCCCTGGCGGAGGCGCTCAAGGAAGCGGACATTCAAATCAGCCCGGACGACGGGGCGGATGACGGAAAATCCGAAGGAGAAACGAAAGAAGATGCCTAAGATGAAGACGAACCGGGGAGCGGCCAAGCGTTTCAAGATAACGGCCACGGGCAAGGTGAAGCGGAACCGCTCCCATCACCGTCATATCCTGACGAAGAAGACGACGAAAAGAAAGAGAGAACTCCGCCACAGCATCATCGCGAATCCCACGGATGCCAAGATGATCAAGCGGCTGATACCTTATTTGTAGCTTTTTCTGATCAATGGTGATGGCTTTACCCCGGACGAGCCTATGTGGCCGCGTCTTCATTTCACCGGAGCAGAGAAGATATGAGCAATCCGGTGGGCGAGTTGAATGACTTTATCAAGTCGATCTTGGGCGGGGTCGGATCATTCGTAGGTGAATACCCTTACGCTGCAGGCGCAGTCCTTCTCCTGGCCATCATTCTCAGGCGCACCATCAGGCGCGCCCGAAGGTAGATCGACCCCTTTTCCGCTTTTATCATTTTAGGCTTGCGGTCATCCGGCTGGGCGGGTATATTCCCCCGGTCGGTGGCGAGAGTTTGAGGTAATTTGAGGCGGCCTCCGAGGGACTGGAAAAAATTATCGATTGAGGGAGTATCTGAATCATGCCGCGTTCGAGGGGAAATCCGGCTGCCAGGGAACGGCATCGCAGGCTTCTCAAGGAAGCGAAGGGCTATCGCGGCGCGCGCTCGAAGAGGTTCCGCTCCGCGCGGGAGACCGTGTATCGCGCACGCGCCTATGCTTATCGTGATCGCCGGGTGCGCAAGCGCGAGTTCAGGCGTCTTTGGAACGTTCGCATCAATGCGGCGGCCCGGCTGCATGGCCTCAATTACAGCCGCTTCATCTGGGGGCTGGGCCAGGCGGGCGTGGAAGTGAACCGCAAGATTCTGGCCGAGTTGGCGATTGAGGACCCCCAGGCTTTCGGCAAACTCGTGGAAATCGCCAAGGCGCAGGCCGCGTAGAGCCGGGCGAGAAAAGGTGCTTCAGGCTCCACCCTGCCGGGTGGGGCCTTTTTTGTGCGGCCCCCGTTCGTTGGAATTGAGGAACGAGCATGAGTGAAGACCTGCTTGTCGGCATTATCCGTGAATCCGCCAGCGCGTTGTCGGACGCCTGGGCCGCGCGCGACGCAGGCGCGGCCGAGGGAGTGCGCATTCGCTACCTGGGCCGCAAGGGCGGTGAACTCAACGATGTGATGCGGGGCCTCAAGGATTTGTCCGCCGATGAGAAGCGCATCGTCGGCCCGCTGGCCAACTCGGTTCGCGCCTACATCGAGGCGAGCGTTTCGGCCATCAAGGAAGATGACAGGGACAAGTTAATCGAAGCGCACCGCGCCCTCGGCGAGCGCCTGAGGGGCAGGGAAGAGGGCGGCGCGTTGGGCGATATTATCGAGCAAAGGGCGGGTGAGATTCTCGCCGCCGGGGATACCGCCGGCACGTCACGCTCGCGTCTCGACCTCACCATTCCCGGCCGCGCCCCGCTCATCGGCCACGAGCATCCGCTCGTGCAGACGATGGAGGATTTGATCGAGGTGCTCACGCGCCTGGGCTATTCCGTGGCCGAAGGCCCCGAGGCGGAACTCGATTATTACAACTTCGAGGCCCTGAACATCCCCAGGGACCATCCCGCGCGCGACATGCAGGATACGTTTTATCTCGCCGGCGACGCTCTTTTGCGCACGCACACTTCGCCCGTGCAGATCCGGGTGATGGAGAACCAGCCGCCACCCGTCAAGGTCATCGCCCCCGGCAAGGTGTTCCGCTGCGACGCGGACGTCACCCATTCGCCCATGTTCCACCAGATCGAGGGCCTCTATGTGGATGAGGGCGTGACGTTCGCCGACCTCAAAGGAACGCTCGAGGCCTTCGTGCGCGAAATTTTCGGACCCGAGTACCGCGTGCGGCTGAGACCCAGCTTCTTCCCGTTCACCGAGCCGAGCGTCGAGGTGGATATCGCCAGCGATTACGTGGCCGGAGGGGAGTGGATGGAGGTTTTGGGCGCAGGCATGGTGGACCCGGCCGTCTTCGAGGCGGTGGGGTATGACCCCGAGCGATGGACCGGATTCGCCTGGGGTCTGGGCGTGGAGCGCATCACCATGCTGCGTTACGGCATCAGCGACATCCGTCTTTTCTTTGAAAACGACTTGAGAATGCTGCGGCAATTCTGATTTATCGAATCAAACGCGCGATGAGGAACCCCGATGCGGATTAGCCTGGAGTGGCTCGCCGATTTTATCGACCTGGACCTGGAAGACGCTGAATTGCCCGAACGCCTCGCGAACGGGCTTCTGCTCGCGGGTCTGGAAGTCGAGGCGCTCGAGCGTCCCGATGCGGCGTTCGACGGATTGGTGGTGGCCGAGGTCTTGTCCGTGGAGGCCCATCCCAACGCGGACAGGCTGAAAATCTGCCGCGTGGCCGACGGCGCGGGTGAGCGCTCCGTGGTCTGTGGCGCGCCCAACGTCGCGGCGGGGCGGCGCGTCGTCCTGGCAAAACCCGGGGTGCGGATGCCGGGGGGAATGAAGGTCGAAGTCGCACAAATTCGCGGGGAGCGGAGTGAAGGCATGATCTGCTCGGAGCGCGAACTCGGTTTGGGGACGGACCATAGCGGCATCATGGTGCTCCCGGGCGCGCCCGCGGTCGGAGGCGACGCGGCGGAGCTTTTGGGGTTGAACGATGTGATTTTCGACATCTCGATTACGCCGAACCGCGCGGATTGCCTCTCCGTCCTGGGCGTGGCGCGCGAGGCGGCGGCCCTTCTGGGAACCTCGCTCAGAGCGCCCGAGATTTCCGTTGAAGAGAATGAGAACACGTCCTCGGCTTCTGTCTGCGCGGTGGAGATTTGGGACCCGGACAAATGCCCGCGCTATGCCGCCCGCATCATCCAGGGGGTCGAAATCGGCTCCTCGCCCGGCTGGATGGCGCGGCGCCTGAGAGCGGCGGGGATGCGGCCGATCAACAACGTGGTCGACGTGACGAACTATGTGATGCTCTCACTCGGCCAGCCGCTCCACGCGTTCGACTTACACCGCCTCGCCGAGCATAAAATCATCGTGAGAAGGTGGGCCGGGAGCGACGGGCCCTTCACCACGCTCGACGGCCAGCAACGCGAGATGGACGATGAGGACCTCATGATTTGCGATGGTGAAAAACCCGTCGCCATCGGCGGCGTGATGGGAGGTCTCTACTCCGAGGTGGGCGACGACACCCGCGACATCCTGCTGGAGAGCGCCTATTTCACGCCCCAGACCATCCGGCGCACGCGCAGGCGGCTGGGCATGTCCACGGAGGCGTCGTATCGCTTCGAACGGGGGGTGGACCCCTCGGGCACCGTTCGCGCGGCGGATTTGGCCGCCGAACTCATCCGCCAGACGGCGGGCGGGGCCGTCGCCCAAGGTGCGGTGGACGCACATCCCGCACCCATCGCGCCGAAACAGGTACCGATTCGGGTGGCGCGCGCGTCAAGCCTGCTCGGCGTATCCCTGGATGCCCCCCGGGTGAGGGAGAGCCTCGAATCCCTGGGGTTGTTCGTGAGCGAAAAGGAAGGCGGCGTTTTCAGCGTCGAGGTCCCCACCTTCCGGCCCGACATCGAACGCGAAGTCGACCTCATCGAGGAGGTGGGCAGAAGGGTGGGTTACGAGAACATTCCCGCCACCCTGCCGGCTTCGGGAAACCCCGCTGCAAGGCCGGGGCGCACCCGATCCCTGGAGCTTCAGGCGCGCCGGATCATGGTGGCCGGCGGGTTCAGCCAGGCCGTCAACTACAGCTTCGTAAGCAGGGAGGCTCTGCGGAGCATGGGTTGGCTCGACGAGCAGATGGTGGGGCTGCGTAATCCCCTGAGCGGTGAGATGGACGTGCTCAGAACCACGCTGCTCGCCGGTTTACTGGCGAACGTGGCGCACAACCTGAGCCGGGGGGTGAGCGAGATTCGCCTGTTCGAGTTGGGACGCTCGTTTCATCCCCTGAATGAAGAAGCCTTGCCGGATCAGGTGCTGCGCCTGACCGGGGTCGTCGTCGGGAGCGCGGCGTCTCAGGATGGCGTCTCGCTTCCCGGAGCTTTGTCGGAACTCAAAGGGGTACTCGAGCGCTTCTTGGAATCGTTGGGACTGGAGAACCTCCTGTTCGAACCGGTGGACGCCGCTCCGGGTTGGGAGCCGTCGGCGGTTTCGGTGTTCATGGCGGGCGAAGTGATGCTCGGCCACGTCGGGCTGGTGGCGCCAGAGGCGCTGGGCGTCTGGGATATCGAATCGGGCGTGGCCGCTTTCGAGATTAACCTCGCCGCTTTGGCCGAGATTGACCCTGCCCCTCGCCGCCTGACGCCCTTGCCGAGGTATCCGGCCTCGCTGCGCGATCTGGCGGTGGTTGTGGATGCCGCGCGGACCAATGGGGAGATCGAGGAGATCATCCGTCAGTCGGGTGGAGACTGGCTGGAATCGGTGAATCTGTTCGACGTCTATCAGGATCCCGCCTTGAAGGCTTCAGGGGAGAAGAGCCTGGCGTATTCGCTGGTGTTCCGAAACCTGGAGGCGACCCTCACCGATGAGCAGGTTGGCGAAGCCTTCGATGGAATCGTCGGGGCGTTGGGCGCGCGTCTGGGCGCGCGTCTTCGCTCGTGATGGTTTCCTTGACACCGCTTATTTGCGAACCTAGAATTATTTCCATGCACCGTGAAACGCATCTTCACGTCTTGCGCCCGTGGAAAGAGTGTCCGAATGGTCATTGATAAATTAAACGCGCTCGAAACCGCGCTCTCGAATCTTTTGGAAGAACGCAATTCCCTCAGGCGCTCCCGGGCGGAATTGGAGTCGCAACTCCAGAGGCTGAGAGAGGAGGCCCGCGCCGATTCGGAATCCGTGCGCGCCCAGGCCGACGAATTGGCGAAATGCCAGGCGGAAAACGCGCGGCTTCAAAAAGAGCAGACCGAGATTCGAGAGCGCGTGGAGAAGATTCTGACGCACATCGAGTAGTTCGTCGCAAGATATGCATAATGGCGGCATAAGGAGACAGCTTATGGCCGGGGAGAATAAATTCGTGGTAGAGATTTTTGGTCATTCCCTGAACCTGAGAAGTTCGGCCAACTCGGAATACACGTTGCAGTTGGCCGAGTATGTAGATTCTCAAATTCACAAGGTCTCACGCCAGTCGAACGATCCGATAAAGGTCGTCCTGCTGGCTTCGATGAACATCGCCAACGAGTTGTTCGAGGAGAGAGAGGCGAAAGAGAAAAGTGAGAAAACTCTCTCCCGACGCGCTGATTCCTTGTTGGAAATGGTGAGAAAAGCGGGCTGAGCAATCGTTTTCTCCACGCAATAGCTTTTCCCGGTATTCATCCCCAATTTTTAGTGTCATAATGCTCTTTTGCTTTGACCCTGCCGTGTTCGTGATGGGGGAAAGCATTTTGACCCAGTACTAATGTACCGGGAGTCCTGACCCGGGGTGGTGAGCTATTCCTTTCGGGGAGTTCGGCCTAAAGTCCTGGACGTGGACGCCCACCTGGCGAAAGCTGGGTTCAAAGCGAACCTCACACGGCACAAGGCGGGGTCATTACTGATATGACCTCGAGTCTGAGGGAGAGATTTCCGCTCTTGCTCATGAAGACTCGGGTTTGGCGTTGAAAGAGGGTTCATGGCCGAATCAGACATGGAGAAACGCGGCGTTCGGCTGAAGATGAAGGAGATGAGAGCACAATTTCCCCCTGTTGAGGCCGGCGTGTCGAGCCGCCTGGCGGGACGGCGCCTGGATGCTTTTCTGGTTTTCATGGGCGCGCGCAGGGTGGGGATATATGCGGCGGTTCGCGGTGAGATGGACTTCTCGTCGCTCTGGAGTGAAGGCAGCGATGCGAAAAGGACATATTGCTTCCCCCGGGTGGGGAAAGATGTTTTGCACTTCTGTCCGGTGAATCATCCCGAGGCGGAGCTTCAGCCTGGCACGCTTCGAATTCCAGAACCTGTTCGCGATATTCCACCCCTGAATGTGAATGAACTCGACGTGGTCGTGATCCCCGGTCTTGCGTTCGACCTGTATGGCGGCCGGCTGGGAACCGGCGGGGGATTCTACGATCGCACGTTTCAGGAGCACCACGGCGGCCTGGACGGGTCCGGCCCTCTTCTTGTGGGTGCTTGTTATGCGTTTCAGTTGCTCGTCGGTGAATCCTGGAAGCGTGACGCCTGGGATGTCGGCGTTGATTGGGTGATAACCGATCGGGGGGCGCTGCGTTGCCTCCCACGTGAATATATGCCCTAGGAGGCGAATATGGATAAAGTGGTTTTGTTGCAGATAGCCGTTGTTGCAGTTGCCGTCGTGTGTGTGGCGGTGTTGTTGCGCATGCGGGCGATGAAGCGCCGGCATGAAGAGGCGGTGGCCCGCCGGGAGGCGGACGCCGAGGAGCGGGTGCAGCAGGCGAACGAGAGCGCGGCCAAGGAAGTCGCGCAGAAGATTCAGGAATCGCAGGTCGCGCACAAGGCGGAGTTGCTGCAGGAAAGAGAACGCATTGAGCGGGAGAACAAATCCCGTGTGGATGAGCTTCAAAAGCTCGAGCAAAGGGTGAACCAGCGCGAAGAAATGCTGGACAGGCGCCGCGAGAGCCTCGACGGCAAGGAAGCGGCGGTCGAGCGCCGCGAGGGCGAATTGAGCGTGAAGGAACAGGAACTGAAGCGCGAGGAGGCGCGCTACAAGCAACTCCAGGAAGAGGAAATCAAAAAGCTCGAGGAAATTTCGGGCCTCAGCGTCGAGAACGCGAAGCAAGAGCTCAAGGATCGCTTCATGGAGGAGGCGAAACAGGACATCGCCGCCGAGGTGCAGCGCCTCGAGCGCCGGGCCAGGAACACTGTGGAAGCCGATGCGAGACAGGCGCTCGCCCTGGCCGTGGAGCGTTTCTCCTCCGAGCACGTGGCGGAAAACCTGGTGAGCGTGGTGGATTTGCCGACCGATGAGATGAAAGGCCGCATCATCGGCCGCGAGGGGCGCAATATACGCGCTCTCGAGATGGCGACCGGCGTGGACGTGATCATCGACGATACGCCCGAGGCCGTCGTCGTCTCGGGCTTCGACAAGGTGCGCCGCGAGACGGCGCGCCTGGCGCTCGAAGCGCTCGTGCAGGACGGGAGGATCCACCCGGGCCGAATCGAGGACATCGTCAACAAGACGAAAAAAGACATCGATTCGCAGATACGCCGGGCGGGTGAGGAGGCCGTGATGGAACTCGGAGTCGGCGACGTGCATCCCGAACTCGTGAACATGCTGGGGCGGCTCAAGTACCGCACGAGCTACAGCCAGAACGCGCTCATGCACTCGAAGGAAGTGGCCTATCTGTCCGGAATGCTCGCGGATGAGTTGCGCATCGATCCTACGATGGCCAAGCGCGCGGGCTTGTTTCACGACATCGGCAAGGCGGCGACGCACGAGGTCGAGGGCTCCCACGTCCAGATCGGCTACGACATCGCCAAGCGCTACAACGAACCGCCCGAGGTCTTGAACGCCATCGTCTCCCACCATGAGGACGAGGAGGCGAATTGCATCGAATCCGTCCTGGTGAAGGCGGCCGATACGCTCTCCGCCGCCCGGCCGGGGGCGCGGCGCGAGATGGTGGAGAGCTACATCAAGCGCCTCGAAGCGCTCGAGAAGATCGCCGAATCCTTCAATGGCGTGGAGAAGTGCTTCGCCATTCAGGCGGGACGGGAGATTCGCGTGTCCGTCCTGCCCGAGGAGGTCACCGATTCGCAGGCCACCTTCCTGGCGCGCGACATCGCCAAGAGAATCGAGAGCGAACGCACGTATCCGGGCGAGATACTCGTCACCGTCATTCGTGAAACCCGCCACGTGGCCACTGCGCGTTGAGGTCGTCTTGAGGCTGCTGTTCGTCGGAGATATCACGGGAAAAGTGGGCCGGCGGATGGCCTGCGCCCACCTGAGCGCGCTCAAGCAAAAATACGAGGTGGACGTGTGCGTCATCAACGGGGAGAACGCGGCCGGCGGTTTCGGGATCAACAATGCGCATGTCGATGAGTTGCTCGATGCGGGGGCGGACGTCATCACCTCGGGGAATCACATCTGGAACCGCAAGGAAACGGCCGATTTCATCTTGCGTGAACCCCGGCTGCTCCGGCCCGGGAACTACCCTCCCCGGACGCCGGGCAAGGGCGTCTTCATCCTGGAATCCGGAAAAGGACGCCTCGCCGTGTTGAACCTCATGGGCCGCGTCTTCATGCCGCCCATCGAATGTCCTTTCAGGGAAGCCGATGATCTCATCAGGCGGGTGGGGCAAGAGACGAAGATGATCATGGTCGATTTTCACGCGGAGGCCACGAGCGAGAAGGTGGCCATGGGCTGGCATCTCGACGGCCGCGTGAGCGCCGTCTTCGGCACGCACACCCACATCCAGACGGCGGACGAGCGGGTGCTGCCCCAGGGGACGGCCTTCATCACCGACGTCGGCATGACGGGGCCGCGCAATTCCATCATCGGCATGAAGACGGAGATTGTTCTGGATAAGTTCATATCCGGGCTTCCGCGCCGTTTCGAGGTGGCCGGGGGGGAAGGACAGCTCAACGGCGTGCTCGTCGAGATAGCCCCGGATACCGGAAAGGCGCTTTCCATCGAGCGCGTCCAGGTGCTGGAGGGAGAGCGCTAGCGGCTTCGCCTGCCTTCGATTCATCCCGGTGCGGCTTCAGTGTCCGTTTCTGTGAGCGGACTTCTCGTAGTCGGTGATGGAGAATTCCGAGGGTTTGTCCTTTCCGAGGAACGCGAGCAGTCGCTTCAGGCGCCATTCGAGAGAGCGCGACCCAAGGAAGGCCTGTTTTTCGCGAAGCGGCAGCCTGAGCGCCTCGGCCACGGCGAAAGAGAGATGGAACGGGTCTTCCAGCAATTCATCGGGCAAATTCCGGGGCGCTGAACCGCTTTTTTCGAGAGCGTCCCACACCATTCGGCATAATTCCGTGGGATCCTCGTCTTCCTCATCATGAAAATCGCCCACCTCTCCCTCGAAATAGGGCCGAGAGTCATAGACGCGGAAAACCTCGAAGCGCTGCCCGCCTTGGGTGAGGATGTTCATCCTGCCGTCGGGAAACTTTTCGAGCACCTGGGTGATGCGGGCCGCGCAGCCGATTTTGTGGATACCGCCTTTCCCCACCAGAACAATCCCGAAGGGTGCGTCGTCCTCAATGCACTCGCCGATCATGGTCTTGTAGCGTTCCTCGAAGATGTGCAGGGGCAGTCGCTGACCCGGCAAGAGTACGACTTGAAGCGGGAACAGGGGCAGGCGATAGGTAGTCATGAGAAAATTGTAGCTCGAATCGCCCGATTTTGAAATTCGGGAGAAATCCTCGGAATGCCGGGCGCCCGGCGCGGCGGATATCGCTCCCCGTGATGGTCTTGCCATTCGCCTCTAGCTGGCTTGATTGCGCGCGAATATGGTATTTTGTTCTCCCTTGAGACCAAGGCGTCATTCGGATTCTCGTTTTGCGGAGGTTTCTCACGATGAGCGAGCCGAGCATCGCCACGGCCCAAAGGGCCTGGAGCGAACCTGCGGAGGAGGGGGGTAGAACCACCCTTTCAGGAGTTACGCTTCCGGCGTTTTTCGGTCCGGGTGAGGTGGACCCGGAAACCCCTGGTGAGAAGACGGGTGCGCATCCCTACACGCGCGGCATCTACGAGAACATGTACCGGGGCCGGCTCTGGACGATGCGCCAATACGCCGGTTTCGGCAGCGCGCGGGAGAGCAACCACCGCTACCGCTACCTCCTCGATCACGGGCAGATGGGGATTTCCGTGGCGTTCGATCTGCCCACCCAGATCGGCTACGACCCCGATCATCCCTTGGTGTACGGCGAAGTCGGCCGCGTGGGGGTGTCCATCGCCTCCATCGAGGACATGGAGGTTCTGCTGGAAGACATCCCGCTGGACAAGATTTCCACGTCGATGACCATCAACGCCACCGCCCCCATTTTGCTGGCCCTCTACGTCGCGGTGGCCGAGAAGCACGGCATTCCCTCCGAGGCGCTCCGGGGAACCGTGCAGAACGACATTTTGAAGGAATACATCGCGCGCGGGACCTACATATATCCGCCCGAGGCGAGCCTTCGCCTCATCACCGACACCATGGAGTTCTGCAAGGACAAGGTTCCGAAGTGGAACGCCATATCGATCAGCGGCTACCACATCCGCGAGGCGGGCTCTACCGCCGTTCAGGAGGTCGCCTTCACGCTCGCGAACGCCATCACCTACGTGGAGGCCGCGGTGGCCGCGGGCCTGAACGTGGATGAACTCGCTTCACAGATATCTTTTTTCTTCAACGTCCACAATCACTTTCTGGAGGAGATCGCAAAGTTCCGCGCCGCGCGCAGGCTTTGGGCGCGGATCATGCGCGAGCGCTTCGGGGCGCGTTCCGAGAAGGCCTGCATGCTGCGGTTTCACTCCCAGACCGCAGGCAGCGCGCTGACCGCGCAGCAGCCGAAGAACAACGTCGTTCGCGTCGCCCTTCAGGCGATGGCCGCCGTACTGGGAGGCACGCAGTCCCTTCACACGAATTCGATGGACGAGGCGCTTTCCCTGCCCACGGAGGATGCGGCGAGACTCGCGCTCAGAACCCAGCAGATAATCGCCGAGGAATCGAACGTGCCGAACGTGGCGGACCCGTGCGGCGGGGCGTACGCCATCGAGGCGCTGACGTCGGAGATTGCCTCCCGTGCCGAGGAAATCATCGAGCAAATCGACGATTCCGGCGGCATGCTCCACGCCATCGAGACAGGATGGGTGCAGCGCCAGATTCAGGAGAGCGCCTATGCCTACCAGCGCCTCGTCGATGAGGGGGAGATGGTCGTCGTCGGCGTGAACCGCTATGAACAGGAAGAAGAGTCGCGCATCTCGACGCTCCAGATTCGCCCCGAGGTCGAGGGAGAGCAAAAAGAGCGCGTCGCCTCGCTCAGGATACGGCGCCACGCCGATCGCACGAGCGAGGCGCTCGACGCCTTGAGCCACGCGGCCAGGAGCGATGACAACCTTCTGCCCTACATCCTGAGGGCGGTGAAGGCCGAGGCCACGGTCGGAGAAATCGCGGACACCCTGCGCGAGGTTTTCGGCCTGTATCAACAAGACGTCGCCGTCTAAAGCGGACAGGACGTATCTTGCCGCTGAACTTTTGACATCAGATGCGTCATTTGGAGAAATCAATACATGAAGGGCAATGAAGTTCGCCAAAAATTTCTCGAATTCTTCGCCGACGAGGCCCACAGGATC
Source organism: Nitrospinota bacterium (assembly GCA_009839615.1). Taxonomy (GTDB): domain Bacteria; phylum UBA8248; class UBA8248; order UBA8248; family UBA8248; genus Bin107. The sequence continues at coordinate 5,204 of VXPH01000266.1, read as the reverse complement.
GTCCGGAGTTCCAGCCTGGTGCCCATGAACGACCCCACCTTGTTGTTCACCAACGCCGGCATGGTCCAGTTCAAGGACGTGTTCACGGGTCTGGAGAAGCGCGACTACTCCCGGGCGGTGACTTCCCAGAAATGCCTCCGCGTGAGCGGCAAGCACAACGACCTCGAAAACGTCGGCCGGACGGCCCGGCACCACACGTTTTTCGAGATGCTGGGCAACTTTTCGTTCGGTCAGTATTTCAAGGAAAAGGCGATCGAGTTCGGCTGGGAGTTTCTCGTGAACCGCGTGGGTCTCGATGGGGATCGCATGTGGATCACCGTCTTCCGGGAAGACGACGAAGCGGCGGAGCTTTGGCGGAGACTCGTGGGCGTTCCGCCCGAGCGCATCGTCCGCATGGACGAAAAGGACAACTTCTGGGCGATGGGAGATACCGGCCCCTGTGGACCCTGCTCGGAGTTGATTTACGATCAGGGGGATCACATCGTCGGCGCGCCGCCGGGCAGCGGACACGAGGATGAGGACGGGGATCGCTACCTCGAACTCTGGAACCTGGTGTTCATGCAGTTCAACCGGGAGACCTCGGGCAAGATGGAGCCGCTGCCCAAGCCCTCCGTCGATACGGGCATGGGACTCGAGCGCCTCGCGGCGGTGGTGCAGAAAGAAGACAGCAATTATCACACCGACCTCTTGATGCCGCTCATCCATTCGGTCGAGGAACGCTGCGGCAGGGAGTACACCGGCGGCGACGCGCCGAACGACGTTTCTTTCCGCGTCATCGCGGACCACGTCCGCGCGGTCAGCTTCCTCGTGGCGGACGGCGTTCTGCCCAGCAACGAGGGCCGGGGCTACGTGCTCAGGCGCGTGGCGAGGCGGGCCTTGCGCCACGGCAGGATGCTGGGGATCGAGGGGCCGTTCCTGCATCAGACGGCGGGTGTGGTGGCCGACATGATGGGCGATGCGTTCCCTGAATTAAGAGAGGGCCTGAGCTACATCTCCCGCGTCACGCTGGCCGAAGAAGAGCGGTTCGCCAACACCCTGGCGCAGGGCCAGCCGCGCATGGACGCGCTCGCCGAGGAGGTGAAGTCATCGGGCAGCGCCACCGTTCCGGGCGGGGAGGTGTTCACCCTGCTCGACACCTACGGCTATCCGTGGGATCTGGCGGTGGAAACGGCGGCGTTCCATGGCCTCGAAATAGATCAGGGCGGTTTCGACGAGGCGATGGAGCAGCAGCGCGAGCGCGCCCGCGCCCACTGGAAGGGTTCGGGCGAGGCCGCCGTCGATGAAATCTGGCATCAGGTGCGCGATGAGGCCGGCGCGAGCGAATTCACCGGCTATGATCACGACGAGGAAGAAGCCTGCGCCTGTGCCCTCATCGTGGACGGAGAACTTCGTGGTGAAGCCAGCGCGGGAACCGAGGCGCGCGTTGTTCTCGACAAGACGCCGTTTTACGGCGAAGCGGGCGGACAGGAAGGCGACAGGGGCGGTTTTTCCTGGCCCGATGGCGCTGCCGTCGTGCTCGATACGCAAAAGCCGCTCCCCGACGTGTACGTCCATCACGTCAAGGTGACGGACGGAACCTTGAAGAAGGGACAAAGTCTTACCGCGCGAATCAATGTGGAAAAGCGCGATCTATTAAGGCGCAACCACTCGGCCACCCACCTGCTGCAACACGCGCTGCGCCAGGTTTTGGGTGATCATGTGAAACAAGCGGGCTCTCACCTCTCGCCCGAAAGACTTCGGTTTGACTATACCCATTTCACGGCGATGACGTCTCGCGAACGTGAAAGGGTGGAGGACATCGTGAACGAGCGCATTCGCGAGAACGCGAGCGTGGAGACGCGCCACATGTCGATAGACGATGCGCTGGCCGCAGGGGCGACGGCGCTATTCGGCGAGCGTTATGGTGAGGACGTGCGGGTCGTCTCCGTGGGTGATTTCAGCATGGAGCTTTGCGGGGGCACGCACGCGCGCGCCGCGGGCGACATCGGGTTTTTCCGGATACTGCATGAGGGGAGCGTGGCTGCCGGTGTGAGGCGCATCGAAGCCTTGACGGGGGAGGGCGCACTCTTACAAGCGCGCAAGGAACAACACGTTCTGACTGAAATCGGGGAACTCACCAGGGCGGCGCCCTTGGAAGAGGCCGAGCGGGTGAGGCGCCTGCTCGATCGTGTGAAGACGCTCGAGCGTGAACTCAAGGATTCGCGCGACAGGCAATCGCGCGACGAGATTGGCGATCTGGCTTCGGAGGCCAAAGAAATTTCGGGCGTCAAGCTCATCGCCATGAGGCGCGACGGCCTGCAGGCGGGCGATTTGCGCGGAATCATCGACGCGGCGAAGGGCAAGCTGAAAAGCGGCGTCGCGGTGGTCGCCGCCGTAACGGACGGGAAGGTGGCCATCGCCGCCGGCGTCACGAAAGACCTCACGTCCCGCATCCATGCCGGGAACCTGGTGAAGGAGGTGGCCTCGCTCGTCGGCGGCAGAGGCGGTGGCCGGCAGGACTTCGCGCAGGCGGGCGGCAAGGACGTCGAAAAGGTGGACGAAGCCCTCGCGGCGGTTCCCGAACTCATCGAGAAAATGACATAATCGCTGCACATCCGCGCCCGGTCCAGACGGGCTCATCTCTGGTCAATTGTTTCGGAGAACGTATTTGACTGATTCGGCCGTGGCGGGCGCGGTTCCGGAGCGCCTCAAGAAAAGAAGAATCTCCCTGCTCATCGTCGCCCACGTCGCGAACGACAGCTATTTCGGTTTTCTCCCGCCGCTGCTTCCGCTCATCGTGGAACGCATGGACCTGCCCTTGAGCCTGGCGGGGCTTCTGGCCACCACGCTTTCCGTCACGGGCGCCGTGGGCCAGCCCCTTTTCGGCTACTTCGCCGACAGGATCAGGAAAGGATGGCTCCTAGCTCTTGGGCCGCTGGGCGGCGCGCTTTTGGCGTTCATGCTCTATATGCCGAATTTCTGGATCCTCATGCTGCTCATGCTGATCGCTGGCTCGGGGTCGGCTTGTTTTCATCCCGTGGCTTCGGTCATCGCCGGTCAGTCCGCGGGCGCGAGGAAAGGGTTCGGCATGTCGCTCTACGTCGCAGGCGGCCGCCTGGGCGTTGGGCTGGGCTCGGGGGTGGCGACGTTCATCGTCACTCGTTGGGGCATCGACGCCATGCCGTACGCCAGCCTCTTCGGTATCATCATTGGCGTACCCTTGCTTTTCATCTCTCCGCCCATCCGGGACGTGGGGCGCGGCGCTTCGCAGAGTTTCATACAGACGATTCGCATGCTCAGGCTCGTGTTTCGTCCGCTTTTCCTGTTGTGGCTCGTGAATCTTTGCCGCACCACGGTGACGATGACGGTGCAGGTCTTCTTGCCGATATACATCATCGCCAAAGGCGGTTCTCTGGCCGCGGGCGGAACCGCCGTCACCCTGTTTCTGGTCGCCGCGGCGATTGGCGGCATCTACGGCGGGCATCTCTCAGACATCTTCGGCAGGCGGATCGTGACGATCATGGCCATCTGCGTGGGCACGCCCGCGCTGGGTATGGCGTTTCTGTTCGATGAGCCTCTTCGGACCGTCTTCGTCATTCTCTCGGGCGCCGCCTTCTACGCGCAGATGGGGGTTTCCGTGACGTATGCGCAGGAGATCGCTCCTGAACACGCCGCCCTGGTGAGCAGTTTCATGCTCGGCGTGGTCTGGTTCGTGGCGAGCATCGGGATGATCGCCGTAGGCGGTCTGGCCGACTACATCGGCGTGGAAACCGCCTTGCCGCTGGTCTGCATGGCGTTCGGCGTCGTGGGCTCGTTCCTTTCCCTCGGACTGCCCAAGGAGACTGCGTAGAAACATGTCGAAAAAATTCAAGCCCCTGGCCGTTGAGCGCGAGATTGTCGAGGAGATGGCCTCCACGCTCGGGCGCATCGGCAGCGAGTTCTCCAAGCGCCATCAAAGGGCGTGGGCCGCCTGGCGCGCCTGGGAGAAAGGGGGAGAGTTCGGCGAAAAAATCAGGCAAAGACTGGAGCGCGCGCTTCACCATGCGATGGACGAAGCGGAACGCTACCGGTATTTCCTTATCGTGCAAAGAGAGGCGATGGGACTTCGGAACCATGCGGAAGTGAACCGCAAATACCCGCTTCCCCGCGTGCCGGGCAGGCCGCCCGGGGCGGGCGACCCTACTAGCCCTCGTCTCGCTTGGCCCGGAGGATTTTCACGAGGTTGGCGTAGGAAGTTCTCCGGATGATGGAGCGGAACTGGTCGCGGTAGTTTTTGATAAGACTCACGCCCTCGACGACGACGTCGTAGACGCGCCATTCGCCCTTGACTTTATGCAGGCGATAGACGATGGCGACCTCTTTCTTATCCGTTGTGATGATGACGGTGTTGACCCTGGCGAATTCCGCGTCGCTGGTCTCCTTGCCGAGAACGACTTTCTCATTGGTGTAGCTTTCCAGCGTGCTGGCGTAGTTGCGTTCCATGAAATAGCTGAAAAGCTCGATGAATTCGGCCTTCTCCTTGGGCGTGCGTTTTCTCCAGGCCCTCGCAAGACTTCGCCGGGACATTTCCTCGAAATCGAAATACCGGTGGATGACTTTGCGCATCCGGTCTCTGCGCTCCGCTTTTTTCTCGGGGGTTTTCAAATCGGGTTGGCCGAGGATCTCCAATACCCCGTGTATCCCCTTTCGCACCACTTCGGATGGCTCTCCCGCTTGAGCGGGCGGCGCGAGGAGCGCGCAGGCGAGAAGCGCGGCGATGAGCAGCGGTAAGCGCTTTTTCAACAACATGGGACCTCCTCGTGAGGGAATGACGGCATTCGGGAATGGCGGCAAAACCTGGATGATGTGGTGATGTTTATACGTTTTCCGGCTCTCTCGATTCTGAGTCCGCTAGCTCAAAGCACCCATTGACGAACAGATTATCGGTCATCTTCCAGCGTTGTTTCAGGCGGCGATGGCTCTTTATTTCTTTTTCTTCTTCACATTGCCGAAAATAAAGTCGCCGATGAGTTTCTCGATGTCAACCGGTGGTTCCGTCTCGCGGATCCGCCCGCCCGCGGGGATGATTTTTTCCGACCCTCCCTGGCTGAGGCTCACGTATTTGTCGCCCAAAACCCCTTTGGTGCGAATGGAGGCGATGGAATCCCGCGAGAGTTCAATACTCTCATCGCTGCGAAGCATGATTTTCGCATCCTCCCCGTCGAGCGAGATTCCGCTCACCCGCC
>VXPH01000014.1 GCA_009839615.1 Nitrospinota bacterium | reverse complement strand
CCGAGGGGAAAGCCCGACGAAGAGGCCGAGCCCTTGGGCGAAGGCCGATTCGGTGGGGGGACAAGCCACAAGAAAAAGCTCCCCCCACCAGCGCGACTTCGGGCTTCGCCCTCGTCTTGCTGACTCCCCCTCAAGGGGGGAGTGAAATTCAGCGCACTCCCTTTGTGGGACTTTTTCAACAACCCCTTGCCGCCGGGCTTCCCGAGGGAAAAACCCGGCGGCAAGGGGAAATTCATGCCCAAGAGCCGTCACCGGGTCTCATCACAAGAAAACCCCGCCCGGGCAAACCCGGACGGGGTTTGATGCTGTCAGGAGGGAAGCCGGGCTGCCCGGCTAGCCGCCGTTCTGTTTCGCCATGATGGCGCGGGTGATGTCGCCCTCGGGCGTCACCCCCTCCGGCGCGCCGTTCATACCGGGGAATTTCTGGTGGTTCTTCACCGGGTCGATGCCCGCAAGGTTCGCGAGCGTGGTGCCCAGGAAGCCCGCCTTGTCCTCTTTCGTGATGGCGGGGTAGCCCCACTTCTCCTGCAGTTCCTCGTCGATGTGGAGCTTCAGGACCGCCTCGACAGATTGATACGGATCCGAAGCGGGCCAGTCGCTTCCCCAGACAAAGCGGCCGGGACCGACGATCTGCAGCGTCGTGCCGACCATGTGGGCGAACCGGTGCGGCGCGCGCATGAGCCAGGGCAGAAGAATCGAATAGCTCACGTACACGTTGGGGTGTTTCCACATCAGCATGACGAGGTCTTCCCAGTAGGGATAGCCGCCGTGGTAGGCCACGATCTTGAGGTCCGGGAAGTCGGACGCTACCTCGTCCAGCAGAATCGGCAGGGTGTAGCGCGTGGGACCCAGCCGGATGGTGATGCCGGTGTGGAAGAAGGCCACGATGCCCTTGTCCTGGCACATCTCATACGCGGGCCAGAGCCTTCGGTCGTTGATGGGGCAGTCCTCGGGCTGATAGAACTTGGTGAACTTGAAGTTGTAGTTGTCGTGGAGGTACTCCATCTCCCAGAGGAAATCCTTCGTCTTGCGCTTGGAGAACGGCCCCACGTTCGAGACGCCGATGACGCGGTCGGGATATTTCTCAATGGCGTCGATGACGTGCTGGTTCGTGGAGAACGGCGCGCTGTCGCCCGCCGTGTCGATGAACGACTCGCGCATGAGCGCTATCTGGTCCACGCCCGCGCGGTTCATGTCGCCGATGATCTTGTCGATATGCCAGTCCATGCCCGGGTGGATGGCCGCCGGCCTGTTGTTCCTGTGGTCGATCCACTGCCACTGGTTGCACATCTTGTGCGCGTACTCGAAGGTGCTCGTGCCCTCGAAATACTTGATGAAGCGCCGGTAATCCTCGGGCATCACGTGCGTTTCGCAGTCGATGATGTAGTAGTCGTTCGCGTCCTCGCCCGTCTCGGGATTGGACGGCAGGGGCATCTTCGTGTCCCAGGTGGGGGGCACGTATTCAGCCTGCGCGGTTCCGTCTGTGCTCATTCTCGTTTACCTCCAGAAGGGTCGAATAATGGAAGCGACTCCGTCGCGTTCCGCTCTATGATTACGAACAGCATTTGCCCAGAAACAAAAGAGGCCCTATGTTAGGATGCTCAAGTAATCGTGTAAAGCGGCGTCATTACCGAAAACGACGAGAGAAGGCCATGCCCGGCGCAACCCGAAAATCCTATACGATCTGCTCCCCCCATTGCGGGAACAATCCCTGCAGCTTCGAGGTCGAATCGAACGGCGAGGAGATCACCTCGTTCCGGGCGAATCCCAGGATGCGCATCAAACCCTGCATCAAGGGGTTCCAGTTGCCGGACAGGTATCACCACCCCGACAGGCTCCTCTACCCGATGAAGCGCGTGGGGGCGAAGGGCTCGGGGCCGGGCGGCGCGAACCGCTTCGAGCGCGTGAGCTGGAACGAGGCGCTGGATATGGTCGCCGATGGACTCGAGGCCGCCAAGGAGAAGGGCGGAAACGAATCCGTGATGATGTACCACTACTCCGCCCAGCACACCCTGCCCGGCGGACGCGACGCCGACGCCGCCACCATCATGCGGCTCTTGAGCATGTGGGGCGGCGCCGTGCAGCCCTACATGCGCGGCAGCCTCTGCTGGAAGGCTTTCCTGGGCGCGAGCGACGACGTCTTCGGCCACTGGCAGGTGAGCAACAAGCCGACCGATGAGTGCGAGTGGATCGTCCTGTGGGGCAACAACCCGGTGGAAACGGGATACCGCGGCCTGCTCCAGTCCCTACAAAGCGCCAAGAAAAACGGCGCCCGCTTCGTCGTGGTGGATCCCCTCCGCACGCGGACTGTGGAGCGCTTCGGCGAGGTCCATGTGCCGATTCGCCCCTCGACGGACACCGCGCTCGCACTGGCCGTGCTTCGCCTCATGCTCGCAGAGGGCGCGCTCGATGAGGATTTCCTCCGGGCGAGAACCAACGCCGCGTTCCTGGTGGACGCGGACACCGCTTGTTTCGTGCGGGACCCAAGTGGCGCGCCCCTCGCCTGGGACCTTGATGCCGCCTCGGCCAGGCCCTTCGACGCCTGCGTGAAACCGGCCCTGAGCGGGACGTTCGAAGTGAACGGCGCCGGTTGCCGACCCGCGCTCGATTATCTGCGCGACGCCGCCGAACCCTGGACGCCCGAGCGCGCGGCGCGCGAATGCGGCGTCTCAAAAGAGCACGTGCATGCCATCGCCCATGCGATGCGAAGAGGAAAAGTCATCGTCTACTACGGGTCCTATCAGCGCACCGTGCACGGGGAGCAGGCCGTCCGCGCGCTGCACATCCTGAACCTGATAACGGGCGCCTCGGCAGGCGTACTGCGCCACGGGGCGAGTGAGGCGGGCTTTTCCTCCGCCACGGCGCACGGGACCGGCCTCGCCGAAGTGATGACCGACCGCTGGGCCGTGCCCAATCCGGTGAAGCGCACCATCCCGACCGGGCGGATCGGGGAGGCCATCCTGAACCCCGACTCCTACGGCGGCCCCGTGCACGCCGCGCTCGTGATGTGGGGCAACCCGGTCGGCCAGGCCGGAAACGCGCACAAGACCGAGCGCGCGCTCCGCTCTCTGGATTTCTGCGCGGTGGCGGACATCTTCATGACGCCGACGGCGAAATGCGCGGACGTGGTGTTGCCGGCCTCCACGTGGCTCGAGCGCTGCGCGATCACCGGGGGCATGGAGGCGGGCAGCACCTTCTACCATCTCGCCCGCGAGATGAACCCCAAACACATCCTGCTCTATACGCCGGGCGTCATGCCGCCGCGCGGAGAGTCGCTCGATGATTTCGAGATCGTCTGCCGCCTGGCCGAAAAAATGGGCTACGGTGAGCATTTCCCCTGGAAATCATCGAAGGAATGGATTGAAGAACTCCTCCATGCTGCGCGGGCGGACGCGCGCTTCCCCTGGTTCCAGGATGTCACGATTGAAAAACTCGAGGCCGAGGGCCAGATTATCCTCGACGTTCCCGACGCCGCGGCCGGCTGGGACCTCGCCACCCCGCACGGACGCGCGCAGGTGTATTTCGAAGATATCCCGCAGCACACGCCGGCGCATTTCCCGCCCGAAGATGACGTGACGAACGGGGAGATGAGCTACCCGCTGCAACTCCTCACGCCGAAAACCTATTTCCGGGCGAGTTCCACCTTCAACAACGCGAGGAAGCTCCTGCGCCACGGCTGGAACGTCGCCACCCTGCATCCGTCGGACGCCGCCGCCCGGGGCATCGAAAGCGGCGACGGCGTGCGTCTCAGGAACGATTATGGAGAGTCCGTGTTCGAGGCCAGGGTGAGCGAAGGCATCCGGCCCGGCGTCGTGCACGTGCCTGCGGGCGGATTGCCCGAGGACGGCGCGGCCAACCAGATCACCGGCGACGCCCTCTCCGAATACGAGAACGCCACATTCAACAGCTACCGCGTGGAGGCGGAGAAGAGCTGATCCGGCGGGCGCGAGTCAATTCGTTCGGCAAATGCCGCGCCTTTTCGCAATAGTTCCTCACAAAATCTTGTTTTCGTAGGGGCGGACCCGTGTGTCCGCCCTATGTCTTTGATGTTCGTCAATGCGTATTGCGAAGGTCAAAATCTAAAAAATCGGGCGGACACGCAGGTCCCCGGACAGGCCCCTACGCCTGTCCGGCTACAAAAGAGCAATCGCTTCCTCTCCAGTCCGTAGGGACAGGTCGCGACCTGTCCCTACAAAACCGACCTCTTCACTCTCCCTTGCCATTCCACTCCCGCAGTCGGACAATTCCGGGAATTGTCCGCCCCCCGTGGTTGTCCGTTGTCGGGCCAAGGTATCGGACAGGCACAGGGGCCTGTCCCTACCAGAAAATTATCCATCCAGGGCGAGGCATCCTTACTTCCACTCCCAGGCCTTGTGCTTGAGGAGCACCACTTCGGTGGGGGGCGGCAGCGTCCTGCGGCTGAAGACGTAGGTGTCGCTCTCCAGTCTCCTGACGCGCCTGAAAGCGCCGAGAAATACGTTCAACTCCTCGAGCGAGCGGACGTCCATCGGAATCGCGACGTTGGGCCCGAGTCTTCGGACGAATTCCGCCATGATTCTCGGGTTCATGGCGCCCGGGTCCGAGATGATGGCCAGGGCCACGTGAATCTTCCCCAGCCTTCTGAGCTGCTCGGGGTTCATGGGCGATCCCAGATCCCCCAGATGGGCGATGCAAAGACCGCCCGTCTCGAAAAGAAATGATGAGGCCTTGGACTCACCGGCGTCGAAATCGTCACCCCCCGTACCCTGAACGATGGGCACGTTGCGGATGCGCACATCGCCTATCCGGTAATCCACCTCGTTCCATTTCTCTCCGTAGCCGAGCACGCCGCGCAAGACGACGGGGCTTCCGCCCAGCACATCGACGGAGCTGTGGTTCATGGCTTCCTCGCTCGTCGTCGCCACGTGGGGGCTTGTATTCGGGATGGGGTAGCCCCGGTGCGGGGAGAAGGGATCGGTCACCATGCGGATTCCCCCCGGGGAGATGATGCGGAAAAAAGCGTGGCCGAACCACTGGATGCTGATTCGGCGCGGTGCTTTCGCCACTTGGACGTAGGATACGGGCACCGCCTTCCTGAACGGAAAATGGCGCACCAGGCCGGGCGAGCACTTGGCGGAAGCGACGACCGGGACGGTCAGATGGCAAACGAGCAGAGCGAGGCAAAGCGCTTTTTTCATCTCTCCTCCCTCCGGTCTGTGTAAGATGGATGAGCGAAATACTATCGTTTAATGAAGAGTGTGAGAAGCGGTGCGCTCTCGCCGGGTCGGCGGTTCGGTAAAGCCAAGCGGCGGAAAGGAAGTTGTGAAAAGTCCTGCTTCTGTGATTCGACGTATGCAACCAAACGAGAAGGAGATTCGTAGGGACAGGCCCCCGTGCCTGTTCGAGACCCTGCGCCTGTCCCTGCAAAGCACAACCACGGGGATGGTCATATCCGATACGGGCGGCCACGGGGGGCCGCCCCTACGCCGGAATGACGGTGAACTCTCTCGATTGGAGTTGACAACTCCTTCGGGGCACTTTTTCAAACAGCTCTCTTTATGACAGGATAAAATCGACTCTCCAACAGCTGATAGACCGGATTCGCTCATACGAAAGGAACCCCCATGCCCATCATCGACTTGAGTCTCGCCCACTACGACGAAATGGACCCCGTGGCGGCCGCCGTGGGCAAGATGATGAACGCCGAAACTTCCGTGCGGCGCAAATACTTCCCGCCTAAAAAAGAACCCGACGTGGTGTTCGTCGACAGCTGGCTCTCCATATTCGCCCACGCGGGCACGCATCTCGATTGCCCGCGCCACATCTACCGCTGGGGAAAGACGACGGACGAGGTGCCGCTCGAGCGCTTCATGGGGCCCGCCTGCCTCCTCGATTTCTCATCCAAGGGGGCGGATGCCCCCATCTCCGCCGGAGACCTGGAGGCGCACGCAGGCCTCGTGCGTGAAAACGACATCGTCCTTCTGCGCACCGATTTTACGGACAAGTTCTGGGGTTCGGACGCTTATTTGAGGAACTCGCCCTTCCTCACCGGCGACGGCGCGCGGTGGCTCGTGGACAAGGGTGTGAAGGCGGCCGGCTTCGATTTCCTCCAGGAAGAGGAAGTCAAGAAGATTCCCGAGAACGTGCCCGAGAACTACGTCGTCCACCGGACGCTATTGGGAAACGGGATCATCCAGATCGAACACATGACGAACCTCTCCGCCATACCGCAGGAGCGCTTCGAGGTCATCGCGCTGCCGCTCAAGATGCCGGGGATCGAAGGCTCCCCCTGCCGGGCCGTGGCCGTGGTGGACTAGGGGCTCTCGATTATTCAGGTGATTTTTGCCCCGCCAGATAACCTTCGAACATGCCTTCGAGACGAGACACTCTCGCGTCCAGGGATGCTACACTCGCAGCCAGGGACGACAAACTCTCTGCCAGGGATGACACGTTCGCTTCCAGGGCGGAAACCCTGGCTTCCAGAGATGACACTCTCGCTTCCAGGGCGGAGAGGCGGCTGTCAAACTTCCTCTCAAGCCGATAAAGGTAGGCCAGGATGGTGATTCCGAAAAAGGCGATTTCAATCATTTCGGCAGTCATTTTTTCCGCGCACTCCTCAAGGACTTGAATTTATCGTTGGGTCCTCTGGAACGCTCGTACAACAAAACTTTATTATATTGGTGATTTAATTTCAAACAGGAGATTTCCCAAGCCGCAGGAAACCCTCATACCCACGCCTTTCCGGTGCTCGAAAAGGGATTTTTCAGGAACCTTACAGAGAAACCGGAGAAGCGAAGGGAAATCAAACCTTTAGAGAACTGCCCGCGACCCTTAAAATACCATTTGCAGTGTGTCGGTTTGTCAATTTTCTAGGAACAATCACTTTTTTATTGGTTGCACTGTTTCGCCAGAGTTCATGAGAACCCTTGGCGGCTCTCCAGTATGCAAACCCGCAATTAGCCAATTCTCTTGTTACCTGCTTATAAAAATCTCCCATATTTCTTATGCAGGTATGGCATCGATATTCGGGCGTTCCCACAAGACGGCAGGAATCAACTCACTGATGGGTTTGTGCACCAATTCATCCGAACTGATATGGTTCGCGACGATGAGCTCGCCCGCTACATCCTGCAAGACTTCTTCGAACTCTTCTATCGTTTCGGCTTCGATATGGAGCCCTTCGATGTCGCTCACGGAATAAAAAACCCGCGATTCCTCGTCCCATACGGCCTTCACGGTAAATGCGCGTTTTTGAGACATCATTCACCTCCACATTCGCTTTCACCTCGCCTGCCTTGAAGTTCCAACCGATGATATTATAGACAAACCGCTCTACAATATATAGCAGTCTTTTTCTTCGACATTCGCGTCTCCGCCCAGGGAAATCCTCACGACCACACTTCTCACCCGATGGAGAAACCGATGGAAGACGCTCTCGAATTCTTCTCCCGCGCACCGACGACCGCCATCGCGGACGCCTCGATATTTCTGGGCTACGACCTCATCATGAAGGACGTCGCCCCGCTCACGCCCTTCACGGAGGAGCGCGTCGCCGCACCCGCAACCACCATGCGCTTCGAACCCGTCCGTGGCGAGGTGAACCCCTCCCGCGTGAGCCTCTACGGGACGCACGAGGAGATGGAGCCGGGCAGGTTCGTCGTGCTCGCAACTGAAGCGAGCGACATGGCCGTTCTGGGGGCCAACGGGACGCGCGTCATCCACCGGCGCGGGGCGGCGGGGGTCGTGACGGACGGGCGGGCGCGCGACGTTCTGGAAATCAGGGAACTGGGCCTGCCCGTGTGGTGCCGCGGCGCGAGGCCCCTGCCCTATTCGAAGCGCCTCGTCGCCTCGGAGCGCGACGTACCCGTCACCTGCTGCGGGGTGCGGGTGGCGGCGGGAGACATCGTCGTCGCCGATGCGGACGGCGTGGCCGTGGTGCCGCAGGGTGAAACCGAAGCGGTGCGCGAGCGCACGCGAATCGTCATGGAAATCGAGGAGGAATTCACCCGAAGGTTCAAGGCTGGCGAATCGGGCGCGGAACTCGTGAAGATGATGCGCAGGAAATGGGAATGAGGATTTAATGGGCTTGCCCCCCTGCTTTTTGGTTCCATCGCGCCCCTCGCCTTGGTATATTCTCACGACGAGAGGGCGCATTGCGGACGGTCCGCAGACGCCGAACCACTCGAAAAACCCGCTACGCCCGACCACGAGGACTCGAAATAGAGAAATGACCGGACCCAGAACCCTGGAAGAAGACCTGAAGCTGGTGAAATACAGGAACAGCTACTGGATCGTACTCGAGCCGGAAGGAATCCCGCTCGTCGAATTCGCCGCACAACACATCGACACGCTCGGAGAGCCGCTCTATCAGTGGATGAAGACCCGCCTCTCGCGTGATACCATCCTTGAGTTCCATGCCGACAACAAATTTGACTGGCAGGGGTTCAAAGAATTCATGGAATCGAAGGGATGGGACATCAGCCGGAACGAACCCGGCATCATCAACGCCTGACCCATAAACGCCGCCAAATGAAAGACGCCTCACCTTACCCGTGAGACAGAAGCAAGTGTAAGGAGAAATTGTCATGTTCAGAGTTTTATTGGCTCTCACCCTCTTGTTGCCGGGCTTCACCGCTGAGGCGAACGAGAGCGCATCGTCCCACCACTCCAAATACGCCGGCCAGGAGAGCCGGGCGATCAAGAGCCTCTCGGCGGAGGACATCGCGGAGCTCAGGCGCGGCGGCGGCTGGGGGCTGGCCAAGGCGGCGGAGTTGAACGGCGTCCCGGGACCGCTCCACCTTCTGGAGATGAAGGATGAAATCGATCTCAACGAGAGCCAGCACTCGGCCATCGGCGCCATATACCGGCGGATGAAGAGCAAGGCCATCCTTCACGGCGAACGCCTGATCGATCTGGAGCGGCGCCTCGAGAGCGGCTTCCGGGACCGGACCATCACCGACGCGCTGCTGCGCGCTTCCTTAAGCGCTATCGCCGAGACGAAAAAGGAACTGCGCTACGTCCACCTGGCCGCGCACATCGAAACGCTGAAGATTCTCTCGGAGAAGCAGATTCGTAACTACAACGCGCTCCGGGGCTATTCCAATCCGGACCCCTGCGCCAACGTGCCCAAGGGCCACAACGCGGAAATGTGGCGCCGGCACAACAACTGCGACTGATGGCGAATCAGGGCGAGCGGCTCATCGCGCTAAAGAGCGGGCTGGATGCGCGTGAACTCCACATTCTGAACATCGAACTCGACCGCCGCCGGAAATCGACGGGCGTCACCTACGCGCTCTGGTTTTTCATGAGCTGGCTGGGGCTGCACAAGTTCTATCTGGGCAGAATCGCGACGGGCGTCGTCTATGTCGTCGCTCCCTGGATATTGATCCTCGTCTTCCTGGTCGGCTTCGTCATGGCGGAATCGAATCCCGAGGCCGGCGGTGCGACCGCCGTATTGAGCGGACTCGCCTTGATCGTTTACGGCCTGTGGTGGTTCGTGGATCTGTTCACGATACCGAGGCAGGTGAACGCCTGCAACGAAAATCTCGAACTGGAGATCATCGCCTCTTTGAACGCGAGAAAGCAGCGGCCGGGCCTGACGCCGAACCCCACGCGGCCTGAGTAAAGTCGAGCGTTACTTGCGCGCGTATTTCTTGCCCAGATTCTCCTCCCAGGTGAGGTAGCCCTCCATCGCGCTGCGACCGATGTCGTAGGGCTTGAGCTGCACGTCCCTGGGCTGCGCATCCAAACCCTCGCGTCCTGTTTCGAGAGGAAGCCCCGCCTCCCGCCAGGCCGTCTTGCCGCCTTCGAGATAGCCCGCTCTGCGGTAGCCGAGTCTTTGCAGGGCGAGCGCGCTCAGGGCGGATTTACGCCCGTCCTCGCAGACGCACAGCACCCGCGCTCTCTGGTTCACCGCCCGCCCGGGCGCCTCCTCTTCCAGCCGGCCCCTGGATACCCAGACGGATCCCGGCAGATGGCCCCGCTCATAGGAAGAACTCAAATCCACGTCCAGAACCGCGCCGAATCTCGGCCTCCGGGCGCTCGCCTCCCCCGCCGAATAGGCGCGGGTTTGCGCCCGCGCTCCTTCGAGGAGCAGAATCTCCCCCGCCCCCGCCGGGCTTTCTCCCAAAGCCGCCTCGCTTGGTTTCTCGATGCCTCCTCCGGCTTCTCGCCAAGCGTTAAGGCCGCCGCGCAGCACGCTCACGTCGAGCCCCATCTGGCGAAGCCAGTAGGCCGCCATGACGCCGCGCGCGTTCTTGTCGCAATAGGTCACCACCTTGCCGGCGCGCACGGCGATCACCTCATCGGTGCGCTGCGCCGCCTGCCCACCGGGGATGGAGATGGCCCCCGGAACGTGACCTTCCGAGAACTCGGGCGCGAGTCGCACGTCGAGCACGTAGAGCGTTTGAGTGTCGGCTTGAGACTTAAGCGCGCGAAGCTCCTCGACCGAGACGAAGGGAATCCCCTCCTCCTCCGCCACCTGCGCGCCGAGCACTTCCCCGTGGGCGCGGCTTTCCTCGGAAGGAGCCGGAATCTCGCTCGGTTTTCCCTCATCGAGCTGCAAGCCTTCGAGCATGATGCCCATGCCGCCGTTTTTGAGCGCGCGCGCGTGCGTGACGCCCAGCCGGTGCAGCGCCTGGGTGCCGATGATGCTGCGGGTGCGGCCCGCGCAGTTGATGATGAGGGGCGTTTCCCTGTCCTGGTCCAGATCCCAGGCGTGGAGGATGAGTTCGCCTCCCGGCAGGCTACACCCGGTTGGGACGCAGAAGCGCTCGAATTCCACCTCCGTCCTCGTGTCGAATATGCGCGGCGGCGCATCGCTCTCGATCAGATCGAAAAGCTCCCGGGCCGTAATCTCGGGCACCTCGTTTTCCACGTGAATCCGCTCGCCGAAGTCCTTGCTCGGCACGTTCGTGCCCGAAACCGTGGGAAACGCTTGCGCCTCCCAAGCGCCCAGGCCGCCTTCGAGCACGGAGACGTCCGTGTAACCGCACTCTTCGAGCAACCCGGCGACACGCTCCGCCCTCGAACCGCCCTCGTCCATGCAGACTACGGGCGTTGTCTTCACGGGCACGAGGCGCGCGGCCAATAACTCGATCGCGCCGCGCGGGGCGTTCGTCGTCATGAAGACCTGCTTTTCGTGAAACTCCATCGGGTCGCGCACGTCGAGCACGGCGTGCGGGCGGCCGCTCTCCATCAATTCCTTGAGTACAACCGGGGATATTCTTTTCACCATGTCTGCGATTCCTCAGCTTGGGGATACACACCATGCGCCTAGCGGGAGGGAATGCCCGCCATGCGCCTGAATACCTCGATGATGGCCGACGTGTCCGCATCGGCGAGCCCGCCATGCTCTGCGGCCTGGAGCACCTGCTGGTGCACGGAGCTGAGCAGCATGGGGGAGCCGAGCTTCTGGCCCTGTTCCAGCATGAGCCGCACGTCCTTGTGGTGCTGCTTGATGCGCGAGAGGGGTTCGTCGTAATCCGCGTGAATCATCCGGGGGCCGCGCTGGTCCATGGCCTTGCTGTAGGCCGCGCTGTCCTTGAGCACGTCGAGCAGACGCTCCATCTCGAGACCCGACTTCATGCCCAGCACAAGTCCTTCGGAGAGCGCGAGGCGCGTCAGGCCCAGCACGAGGTTGATGACGAGCTTCGTCCGCGCGCCCGCGCCGTTCGGCCCCATGTGGTGGATGGAGCGGGCGAAGGTGGCGAGAATCGGTTCCGCCTTCTCGAAATCGCTCTCCTCGCCCCCGACGACGGAGACGATCTTCCCCTCGAGCACCTGGTTGCGCGAACCGCTCAGACTCGCATCGAGAAAGCCGATGTTTCGGGCGCGGAGGTCTTCGCCGAGCTGCGCCGATTCATCGGGGCTGGAAGTGGAGGTGTCGATGACGATGAGACCCTCGCGCGCCACGCTCGCGATGCCGCCATCGCCCAGGCAGCTCTCGCGGACGACGTGGCTGTAGAGCAGCGAGATGATAACGAACTGCGCATCCTCCGCCGCCTCCGCCGCCGAGCTTGTCGGCGCGCCTCCGTTCTCGGCGAGCGCATCGAGCCTGCTCCGGTCGATGTCGAACCCCCGAACGCGGTGCCCCGCTTCCATCAGTTTCTGGCTCATGGCCGTTCCCATGAGGCCGAGTCCTACGATTCCGATGTTCGCGCTTTCCGTCATCTCGCGTCTCCACATATACGAAGCCATTTCCCCGAGGGGAGTAGGATAATCAGAATTTGGGTCGTCCCTCGGGAGCGTACCCCGTCATCTCGACAAATCCCACCCCCGTGAGCTTTCTTTCGCCCGAAACGCCTCTGGCGAAAACGCCCCCTTCCCAATAGGTGATCCCCGTGCTGCCCTTCGACTCAATCTCCTGTGCGCGGGCATAGGGCTCCACCCGCAAGTGGAGGCCGTGCGACGGAACCTCGACCTCCCACCCCATGGGATAGACGGCGCCGCTTCGCTCGCTCTTCCAGCTGCCTGCGCCCTGGAACTTGAAATCCCCGAGGCGCAGATGCGTCGCACGTCCGTCCGCCTCCACCAGCGTGCCGCTGCTCGTGGGCTCCACGCTCCCGTCTTTTCGTCTCATGAGATATAACATCAAATCCCGGCCGTCGGACAACTGGAGGCTCAGCCAGTCCCAGCCCACCTGATCTTTCGTCAACTGGTTCGAGCCGAACTCATGGTCCATCCACGCCGTTCCGCGCACGTCGAGTCTCCTGCCCCCGATTTCGAGAGCACCTGAGGCGAGAAGCCGCGTGTACGAATAATAATGGGACGCGCGCCCCGGACCAGGCGCTTTCTGGCTCACTCCGTTCTCACCGTGAATCACGGGGGGCTTCCCGGGCTTCAGATCGAGCCTGAGCTTCATCTCGGGCGCCGCCGCGCTGATGCGGATCGAGAATGAGCCTTCTCCGCCCGCGCTTTCAGCGCGCCAGTCGCGAAGCCAGACCTTGAGACCCGCCTCCGCCGCGCCCGCCTGCTCGAGTTCGCCCCGGCTGATTCGCTCGGAAAACCGGTGCCTCCCGCGCTTCGCGTCCAGGACCGAGAAATGCCCGAAATAGAGATTCCTGAGCGCCCAGCGGCTCTTCGATTTTCGGGGCGCGCCCGGTCGAAGTCCCACCCGGAAAAACGTGAGCATGAAGGGGTATCTATCCCCCCGGGAATCCCGCAGATTTCCCGAGAAATACCACCATTCCGTTCGAAACGCCTCGTGCGCGCCGTGGTCGCGGGGGAACTGGTAGCGATAGCCGGGAAGCGCCTGGCGCCAACTCTCAGGATGCGCGGGCGCAGCGCCCAGGATGAAGATGACGGCCAAAAGAAGTGCGAATGGTTTCTTCATTCCTCGCTCAACGCCTCGCGAATGGGGATCCTCGCGGCGGCTCTCGCGGGGAGCCAGCTCGCCGCCAGCGAAGCGAGAACCACGACGAGAAGATAGGCCGCCATGCCCTTCCAGGCGAAGATATACTGGATCGTCCAGCCGAAACTCAGCTTGTTGACGACGAAAATCAGGATGGCCGCCAGGCACACGCCGGAGGCAAGACCGGCCAGTACGGAGAGCGCGCCCAGAATGGCCGCCTCCCCCATGATGGCGGTTGTGATCCCTTTCCGGTTGAGTCCCATGGTGCGGAGCGCGCCGATTTCATGCACACGCTCCAAAATGTTGGAACTCAGGCCCGTGGCCACGCCCAGCAGCGCCACCAGGACGGCGATGAACTCCAGCGCATAGGTGATGGCGAACGTCTGGTCGAAGATGCTCGACACGCGCTTTCTGAGACCGGCGTTCGAGATCAGCACCATGGTGGGGTCGAGGACGTTTTCGAGCGATTTGCGGACGTCCTCAGACCGCGCGTTTTCCGTGAGATATATCGCCAGGGAACTCAGGCGATTGTCGCGCCAATGTTTCTTCAAAACCGCGCGATCCACCACGACGAAACCGCCATCCGTAGTGTAATCATAATAAACGCCCGCCACCCCGAGCGAAACTTCACCCCCCGGAGACGGGAGGCGGAGGAGGTCGCCTTTCTTCACGCCGTAGAGGTTCGAGAAGGTTTCCGTCACGATCGCCTCGCCGCGCGTCCTCGCCCGCGTGAGCGTTTCTTTCGAATCGCCGTCTATGAACAACAAGCGTCCCCTTTCGGCCACGATACGGAAATCACCGCCCGCAAGCGTGATGCGCGCTCCGCGCCAGGGCAGGCGAACGGCCCTGAAGCCATCGACCACCGCGACGCCCGGAACACCGCCTATGATCTTGAGCGCGTCTTCAGAAACGCTCGCCCTCGACCCCTTGATGAAGCGCGATGCGGGAGCGGCGTAGAAGTCCGCTCTCAGCGTCTGCTGCGTCCAGACTTCCACCGTGGCGCGGAAGCTCTCGATCATGATGATGAGGCTCACCAGCATGGCCACGGCGATCGCCAGTGAGGAGAGTGTGACCGCGTTCCGGTGCGGGTGCCTGCCCAGACCGTGCGCGGCGAGCCAGGCGCTCAAGGCGCCGCCCAGGGTCCTTCGGATGATGGCCGAACCGCACAAGACGACCGGGAGGCTGAAAAGCGCTGTGGCGAGGATGACCGCCGCCGCCGAAAGATAGCCGGGCCAGGGGGTTCCCCCCGCCAGAGCTTCTAAGTTCAGCCAGTAGGCGATGAGGGCGGAGATCATGGCGCTTGTGGCGAACGCGGCGACGGCCGCAGGCCGCACCTCCACCTTTCCGCGCCTGTCCACAGCGCCCTGGCGGGGACTCTGGCGCGAGGCCGCGATCGCCGGGAAAATCCCCGAAACGAGAGAAACGCCCAGGCCTACGCCGAATCCCCAGAGAAGCTCACTCGGACCGAAGAGAACGTGCCGCACCTCCAGAAACGCGTAGAGGTTGCGGATGGTCTGGGAGATGAACGAGAGCGCGCCCTGGGCCATGAACACGCCCATCGCAACGCCCAGGCACGAACCCGCCAGGCCGATGCAGAGCGCCTCCGCCCCGTAGAGGAAGACGATTCCCTTCCCCGTTACGCCCAGCGAGCGCAGGGTGGCGATTTCGCCCCTGCGCCGAAGCACCGATGCCGACATCGTGTTGTAGATCAGAAAGCAACCCACGAGGAGCGCGATGACGCTCAGCACCGTGAGGTTGAGCTGGAACGACGCCAGCATTTTCTCCACGTCGCGTCCGCGCCGCGCAGGCCGCTCGACAATCGCGCCGGGCGGGAGAAATTTCTGGACTTTTTCGCGGATCGATTCGATTGCGCCTCCGTCTTCTAAAATCAGGTCGATCCGGTCCAGCCGGCCGAAACGCTCGAATACCTCCTGCGCGACGCCGATGTCCATGATGATGAGGCGGCCATCCATCGACTTCGCCATGCCTTCGGGCTTCAGGACACCCCGGACGCGAAAGCGCATTCTCCGCGCGGCCTCGACTTCCACGAAGTCGCCGACCCCGACGCCCAGCGCATCCGCCACGCCCCGGGCGATGAACAGGCCCTGCGGGTCGGCGATGCGCGAGAGAATCTCCTCGCGCGAATACTTGTTTTCGAACGCATAGCCCCTGAAATCGTTATCTCCCAGCAGGTCGAGCCCCAGGGCCATGACGGCGCTTCCCTGAGACGCGGTGCCGCGCCGCCACCTCGCGCCTGTACCATCTGCCCTCCGCACCCAGACGTGCTGTTGCATAACAGGCGTCGCCCGCTTCACGCCCTTCGTCTCGTGAAGCCTCAAGATGAGATCCTCATCCACGCCCAGCCCGCCGGCGGAAACTTCGAGTTGCGTCTTGCCGGAAATGGCGACCAGACTGTTCTCAAACGCCCGGGTGGAGGTTTCGTTCGCCATCTTGACGGCGATGAACACGGCGACCCCCAGCGCCACCCCCACCAGCGTGAGAGCCAGGCGAAACGGTTCCTCCTTGAGGCGCCGCCAGGCGAGAAAGCGCAGGAGCTGTGCGGTGACGCCCATCAGTCAGCCTCTTCCGGTGTTGTTGAAAAAGTCCACTGAAGGAGCGCGGCAAATTTCACTCCCCCCTTGAGGGGGAGTCGACGAGGTAAGGGCGTAAGCCCGCAAGCGAGTCGGTGGGGGGAGCTTTTGCAGTGGCATGTCCCCCCACCGCGTCAACCTTCGCCCAAGGGCTTGGTTTCCGCGACTCCCCCTCAAGGGGGGAGTGAACTTCAAAAGCGTGCAGGCAACCCAAAATCGCTCCCCGGCCTTTTTCAACACCCCTCCTCCAGGCGGCCATCGGTCATACCGACCCGCCGCGTGGCGTAGCGCAAGGGCATCTGGTCGTGCGTCGCCATGACGACCGTGAAGCCGTCTTCCTTATGGAGTTCTGCGACGAGTTCCAGGACGTTTTGCGAGTTCCCGGAATCGAGATTTCCCGTCGGTTCATCGGCGAGGATGAGGCGGGGCTTGTGGATGATGGCGCGCGCAACGGCCACGCGCTGCATCTCGCCGCCCGAGAGTTGCCTCGGGAAGCTGCGCATCCGGTTCGAAAGCCCCACGCGCGTCAGGGCGTTTTCGGCCATCTCCTTGATCTCGGCTCGTTTCCGGCCCTGAAGCAGGAGCGGCAGGGCGACGTTCTCATAGGCGGTCATCGTCGGCATGAGATGAAAGAACTGATGAATGAAGCCCACCTCTTTCCGGCGAATTTCGCTCAAGTCCTCATCGCTCAGACGCGATATTTCGCGCCCGCCCAGAAACACCTCGCCGCTCGATGGGGCATCCACCGCGCCCATCAGGTGCAGGAACGTGCTCTTGCCCGACCCGCTGGGACCTGAAACCGTGATAAACTCGCCCTGTTCCGCCCGGAAGCTGACGTCCCTGAGCGCGTGGATGAGCGCGTCGCCCGCGGCGTAGGTTTTGGATACCTCTTTCAGCTCGACCAGGGGATGGGACATACCTTTTCTCCAAACCGGCGCATCGGAAAATCAAGGAGTCATCACTTGTTCGAATCGCTGCCCGCCATCTTTCTCATCACCAGGGATTACGAGGCGTCGTGTCGTTTTTATACCGAAACGCTGGGGCTGAAAGAAGCGAGCCGGACGAAAGACCACGTGCGATACGACCTGGGGGGAACTTCGCTCGTCATCCACGCGCCGATTTCCGATGAAGAGATGCGCAAGTGGAACCTCGAACCCCTCCGGGAACCCAGAGGCTCGGGCGTCGTCGTCACACTCAATCCTGAGGACGTGGACCGCGCCCATGATGCCCTCGTGGAAAAGGGAGCGGATGTCATATTCCCGCCCCGCGACGCTCCCTGGGGCGTGCGCATGTTCATGCTGAAGGACCCGAACGGGTTCTTGATCGAGGTCAGCAAACCCCTTCCAGGCGGCTCAGGGTAGGCCCTCGAACACCGACCTCTCCTCGCCCTGCGCCTGCATCTCTGAACGGGCGCGAACGAAGGTCTCCTCGTTGTAGAGCCAGCGCCCCGTCATCCGGACGAACCACCAGAAAAAATTCCCGTTGATCTGGCTCTTGTGCGCGGTGAGGGCGCGCCATTTGCGGCGAAGGTACCTGCGGATGTTCACGCGGGTGGTGATGAACTCATCCGGCGTCCCGTACTTATCCTCCCGGAAGTCGGGATCGTCGAGCGGCGTTTTCTGGCCGAAAAGCTTCATCCAGCGCCAGGCGCGCAGCATCTTCGAGCGCGACCACGCCGTGTGGTAGAACTTGGGCACGCGCCAGACCTCTCCCCCGTTTTCGGGGAATCGGGCGGGGTCGGCAGCCGCCTCTATCGCCTCGGTGGTGACCTTGTTGGCCATCACGTGATCGGGGTGGCCGTATCCGCCCTGCTCGTTGTAGGTGACGACCACGTCGGGGCGATAGCGGCGAACGTAGCTCACAATCCTGCCGACAACTTCTTCCTCATCGGCGTTCTTGAACGCCTCGGGGTGGCCGTTGCCCTCCCAGCCGTCCATGCCTGAATCGCGATAGCCCAGAGCGTGAACTTCAGAAACCCCTAATATCCGCGCCGCGCGTTCGAGTTCCTTGAGCCTGATCTCCCCGAGTCTGTTCTGGTCCGCCTCGGAATCGGGGTCGAGGTTCGAGTCGAGATGCTCCATCTTGCCCATCTCGCCGTTGGTGCAGGTGATGAGGATGACGCGGTGGCCCTCGCGCGCGCTCCTGAGAATCAGGCCGCCCGTGCTGCTGCACTCATCGTCGGGGTGCGCATGAACAAGCATGAGGGTGAAGGTTTTGGACATGGGTTCCGGACGCCCGGAGGCGCGAAAAAGGCCGCCGGAGCAGAGACCGGCGGCCCTTGGAGGCGACGAATACTAGTGGTGTTCCCAAGTGTCTCCCGAATTGAGGAGCGCGTCGATATCGCCCTCGCCTTTCTCCCGGGCCGCGGCGACTTGATCGACCATCAACCCCTCGAACGGCGGACGCTCCACCTTCCTCAGGACGCCCAGGGGCACGGGGCCGCCCTCGAGTTCGACACGGCTCAGGATATGAGCGTAGCCGCCCGCCTCATCGTCCACGCGGTGGACGGTGACGTCGGGAGAATCGGCCTCGACGATACGGACCTTGTAATCCTCGAGAGAAATACCCTTTCGCTCATCCTCCGGGCCATAGACGAGGGGCTGGCCGTCTTCGAGATAAATCACGTTCTGCTCTTTCATGCCTTTCTCGGTGAATTTGTGCCACGCGCCGTCATTGAAAACGATGCAGTTCTGCAGCACCTCGAGAAGCGACGTGCCCTCGTGGTTCGCCATCTCCTCGAACATCGCAGCCATGTGCTTCTGATCCCTGTCCGTCGTGCGGGCGACGAAGCTGCACTCCGCCCCCAGGGCCAGCGTCAGCGGGTGGAGCGGGTAGTCCACCGAGCCGATGGGCGTGGACTTCGTGCGCGAGCCCAGAAGCGAGGTCGGCGAATACTGGCCCTTGGTCAATCCGTACACGCGGTTGTTGAAAAGAATGATCTTGACGCCCACGTTGCGGCGCATGGAGTGAATCAGGTGGTTTCCGCCGATGCTCAGCGCGTCGCCGTCACCGCTGATGACCCAGACGGAAAGGTCGGGGTTGCTCACCTTCACGCCCGTGGCGAACGCAGGCGCGCGCCCGTGAATGGTGTGGAAACCGAACGTGTCCATGTAGTAGGGAAAGCGCGCCGCGCAGCCGATGCCGGAGATGAACACGAATTTCTCGCGCGGAATCTCGAGCGTCGGCAACACCTTCTGCATCTGGGCCAGAATCGCGTAGTCACCGCAACCCGGGCACCAGCGCACGACCTGGTCGGACTGAAAATCCTTGCGGGTGAGGCCCAACCCCCCGCCGTTCTTCGCTGTCGTCGTAGACATTTAGAGTAACTCCTCAATCTTGGTAATCAGCTCGCCGACCTTGAAGGGCTTTCCCTGAATCTTGTTGAAGCTGATCGTATCGACCAGATACTGGTAGCGGAGCATCTTGGAGAGTTGTCCCATATTCAATTCGGGGACGAGGATTTTTTCGAAATTGCCGAGCACTTCTTCGAGGTTCGCCGGGAAGGGGTTGAGATGCCTCAGGTGAACCTGGGATACGGAGGCGCCCCGGGCCTGCAGGGCTTCGATGGCCGCCGTGATGGCGCCGAAGGTGCCGCCCCAGCCGATGACGAGAACCTTGCCGCTCTCCTCGCCGATGACCTCCGCAGGCGGGATGTCCTTCGCGATGCCTGCGATCTTCGCGTCGCGCGTGCGCACCATGAACTCGTGGTTCTCGGGCTCGTAGTTGACGTTGCCGGTCTGGTCTTCCTTCTCGATGCCGCCGATGCGGTGCTCCAGGCCCGGCGTGCCGGGAATCGCCCACGGGCGCGCCATCGTTTCGGGGTCGCGCAGATAGGGCAGGAAACCCTCCGGGTCCGTGCGGAAGGAAACCGGCATCTCGGGAATGTCCGAAGCCTTGGGCAGCAGCCAGGGTTCCGAGCCGTTGGCCAGGTAGCCGTCGCTCAGAATCACGACGGGCGTCATGTATTTCACCGCCAGGCGGCACGCCTCTATCGCCGTCCAGAAGCAATCCCCCGGCGTGGCCGCCGCCACGACGGGCAGCGGGCTCTCGCTGTTGCGCCCGAACATGACTTGCAGAAGGTCGGCCTGTTCGGTCTTCGTGGGGAGCCCCGTGCTCGGGCCGCCGCGCTGGATGTCGGCGATGACCATGGGGAGCTCCGTCA
>VXPH01000049.1 GCA_009839615.1 Nitrospinota bacterium | reverse complement strand
GGGGAAGGGGCCCTCCCGGGCGGCGGGGTCGTTCGCGAGGGTGATGAGCACGGTGGGGGCGGCGCAGAAGTGGGAGACTCGCTCCTCGCGGATCAGGCGGAATATCTCGGCCGGCTGGACGGCGCGCAGGCAGACGTGTCGTCCGCCAACCGCCGTCACACCCCAGGTGTAGCACCAGCCGTTGCAGTGGAACATCGGGAGGGTCCAGAGGTAGTTCATGTAGACCGAGCCGCCCACCTCGGTGATCTCGCCCAGGGCGTTCAAATAGGCGCCCCGATGGGTGTACATCACTCCCTTGGGGCGGCCCGTGGTCCCGCTGGTGTAGTTGATCGAGAGGGGCGCGCCCTCCTCGCCGATCTTCCAGGGAAGTTTCTCGTTCTGCGCCGAGGCGATGAACGCCTCGTACTCCGGCCCATCGAAGACGGCGTCGGAAGGACCGAAGCCCGCGGCGTCGTCCACCACGTTCACGAAGGTCCGGACCCCCGGGAGTTTGCTCCGCTGATCAGCGAGGGGCTTCGCCCATTCGCAGTCGACGACAAGCGCCTTGGCGCCCGAGTGCTCGCAGATGTAGGCGATCTCCTCCGGAGAGAGGCGGATGTTGATCGCCACCAGGAGCGCACCCAGCAGGGGAACCGCGAAGTGGGCCTCGAGCATGGCCGGCACGTTGGGGACGACGTAGGCGACCCGGTCACCCTCCCCGACCCCCGCCGCCTTCAAGGCTGCCGCGCAGCGCTGGACGCGATCGGCGAACTGCGCGTAGGAATAGCGGCGGCTCCCGTAGACGACGGCTTCCTTGTCTTTGTAGACCCAGTGGTTGCGCTCCATGAAGTTGAGCGGGCTTAAGGGCGCGAAATTGGCGGACAGCTCGGGCATGACATGTCTCCTCAAGAAAGCCCGACGCAGGCCGCGCCGGCGAACGGCGGCGCCCGGAACGAGGGCGACTTGAAAAATGGGAGGCGTATTGTAGCAAAGCGTCCGAAGCCCGGCAGCCGCGGACCGGAGCAACTTGCTACAGGACCTCGGACTGCCCCGCGTCGGAGTTCTGTTTCGAAGCTGCTTGAATATCTTGAAACATGACGGAATCGACACCTCGAAACCAGCGTGTGCATTTGCTGGTTGTTCTCTTCGTAAACCTTTACATTACAAAGCCATCCGCTCGGTTTCACTCGCTTCTGCCCATTTCAATTATTTTGAACCACACATGGTGGGTTTTTCAAAGCCCCCACAAGAGTGAGCGGCACCCCCCCTATTCCCCCAGATAGGCTTCGCGGACGGCGGGCGAATCGCGCAAGACGCCGGGCTCATCGCCCATGATGATCCGCCCCGTCTCCATCACGTAGGCCCAGTCCGAGAAATTGAGCGCGAGGTGCGCGTTTTGCTCGACGAGAAAAATGCCCGTGCCCTCGTCGCGGATTCTCGCCAGGACCTCGAAGATGGTCTCGATGATCCGGGGCGCCAGGCCGAGCGAGGGTTCATCGAGCAGCAGGAGCCTGGGTCTCGACATCAGCGCGCGCGCGATGGCCAGCATCTGCTGCTCCCCACCCGAGAGCGTGCCGCCCCTCTGGGCGCGCCGCTCGTGCAACACGGGAAACAGGGAGCAGACGTAATCGAGGTCTTCTTTCACGCCTGAGGCGTCGTTTCTCAAAAAAGCGCCCATCTCCAGGTTTTCGAGCACGGTCAGGTGCGGGAAGATGCGCCTGCCTTCGGGCACCTGGCAGATACCGCGCTTAACGATCTCATCCGGTTCACGGGCGTGGATGGCCTCGCCTTCCAGGAGTATCTCGCCCCGGGCGACGGCGTTGACGCCGCATATCGCCATGAGGGTGGAGGATTTGCCCGCACCGTTGCTGCCGATGAGGCACACCACCTGGCCCGGGCGCACTTCCATCGACACGCCCTGGAGCGCATGGATGTGGCCGTAATAGAAATGAATATCCCTCAGCTCAAGCATTGGAAGTCCCCAGATAGGCTTCCAGCACCTTGGGGTCGCGCCGCACCTCGGCGGGGGTCCCGTCCGCAATCTTCTCCCCGTGGTCGAGGACGACCACGCGGTCCGAGATGCCCATGACCACCTTCATGTCGTGTTCGATCAGTAAAATGGTGACGCCGCGGTCGCGAATCGCCAGTATCAACTCGTTCAGCACGCCCTTCTCGCTCGGGTTCATGCCCGCGGCAGGCTCGTCGAGCAGCAACAGGCTGGGCTCGCTCGCCAGGGCGCGCGCGATCTCGAGCCTTCTCTGATCCCCGTAGGAGAGCGCCTCCGCCACCCCCGAGGCGTAGGCGTCGATGCCGGTGAACTCGAGCAATTCCATGGCCTCGGCCACCGCCCGGCGCTCCTCCGCCACCATTCCGGGGAGCCTGAAAATCGCGCCGATCGGCCCGGAGCGCATCTTGCAGTGCCGGCCCACGAGGACGTTTTCGAGCACCGTCATCCCCCGGAAGAGGCGAATGTTCTGGAACGTGCGCGCGATGCCCCGGCTCGCCACCGCGCTGGGCTTGAGCCCCACGAGGTTTTTCCCCTTGAACACGACGTCGCCTTCGGTGGGCGCGTACAGGCCGGTCACCACGTTGAAGGCCGTCGTCTTGCCGGCGCCGTTCGGGCCGATGAGGCCGAGCACCTCGCCCTCGTGCACGATCATGTCCAGGGAATCGAGCGCCACCACGCCGCCGAAGCGCCGCGTGAGATTTTTGAGCAGCAAAAGACGCACCTTCGGGTTCATCGCCCCGCCCCCGCCTCGCCTTGAGGTTCGTCCCGTTCGAGATGGTGGCGCCCGCCCTTTGCCTGGAGCAGCCCCTGGGGCCTCAGCACCATCATGAGCACCATGGCGCCCCCCAGGAGCATGGGCCGGAACAGCGTGAGTTCCCTGAGCGCCTCGGGCAGCACGGTGAGGATGAACGCGCCGAGCATCACGCCCGGGATGCTCGCCATGCCGCCCAGCACCACCATGCACAGGATGATGACGGACTCGAAAAACGTAAAACTCTCCGGCGAGATGAAAGTCTGCTTCGCGGAGAAGACGACGCCCCCGAATCCGGCCCAGGCAGCGCCGAACGCGAAGGCGGAGAGCTTCGTGTAGACGATGTTGACGCCCACGCACTCGGCCACCGTTTCGTCCTCGCGCATGGCCGCCCAGGCGCGGCCCAGGCGGCTCTTGTCGAGCCGGTTCACGATGAAGATGGTGATGACGCACAAGGCGAGAACGAGGTAGTAGAAGTGCATGGGCTTGTAGAGGCGCATATCGCCCAGATAGGGGCGTCCGATGCCCAGGATGCCGTTCGGTCCCTGGGTCACGTTGTCCCAGTTGTTGAGAACGAGGCGGATGATCTCGCCGAAACCGAGCGTGACGATGGCCAGATAATCGCCCCGAAGCCTGAGGACGGGAATCCCCAGGATGACCCCGAACAGTGCAGAGCAGGCCACGCCGACGCCTAAGGCCGGCCAGAAGGAAAGCCCGTACCAACTGTTCAGAAGAGCGTAGGAATACGCCCCCACGGCGTAGAAGGCCACGTAGCCCAGGTCCAGGAGACCCGCGAAGCCGACCACCACGTTCAGTCCAAGGGCCAGCATGATGTAGATGCCGGTGATGACGAGTACGTCGGTGGAGTAGCGATCCAGTGTCCAGGGGAGCGCGATGACGAGGAGCAGGAACAGGCTCCAGTATCGCTTGTCGTAGGATTTCTCCTCGATGAAGCTCCAGGCGGTCGTGAACCCGGCCTTGACGCGCCCCGCCGGCCACGCCAGATAGCCGGACTGCACGCTCGCCCGCGCTACGCTCACGATCAGGACGACCAAGGCGCAACCCAGCCCTATCCAGAGGCTGTTCCTCCACCCCGCGAGGGGCAGCGCCAGAAAGGCGAACCAAAGCCCGATGAGCGGGACTCTCGCGTAAGCGCTCATGTCCTGTCCGCCTCGCCGCCCGAACCGCCCAGGATGCCCTCGGGCCGGAAGATGAGGACGACGACCAGCACCATGAACGCGAAAATGTCCTTGTAAACCGCCGAGACGTAGCCCGCCCAAAAACTCTCGAGCAGCGCGAGCAGAAAGCCGCCGAGCAACGCGCCCGTCACGTTGCCGATGCCGCCCAGCACGGCGGCGGTGAACGCCTTCATCCCCGCCACGAAGCCGATGTGGTGGTTCACGATTCCGTAGTACATCCCCACCATCACACCGGCCACGGCGGCCATTACGGAGCCGATGGCGAAAGTGAACGCGATCACCCGGTTCACGTTCACGCCGACGAGCGAGGCCATCGTCCTGTCCTGGGCGGTGGCGCGCATGGCCTTGCCGAGCTTCGTCTTCTTGATGAAAAGCTGGAGCGCCGCCATGAGGCCTACGGCCAGAACCAGAATGAAGATCTGAAGACCGTTCACGTATGCGCCGAAGAGCTGGAAACTCCCCAGTTCGAGGAGATTGGGAAACGCCTTGTCGCGCGCACCCTGCACCACCTGCACGTAGTTCTGCAGGAACAGGCTCATGCCTATCGCGCTGATGAGTGGGGAGAGCCTCGGCGCGCCCCGCAGCGGGCGGTAGGCCACGCGCTCGAGCGTGATGCCGTATGCGGCGCAATAGATCATCGGGATGAGGAAGACGAGGACGATGCTCAGCGCTAGGCTCGTCTGCGTGAGGCCCATCGTCCCCAGCACCGCCAGGACGGCGATGCCCACGTAGGCGCCTATCATGTAGATCTCGCCGTGGGCGAAATTGATGAGCTGCAAGATGCCGTAGACGAGCGTGTAGCCCAGGGCGATCAGGGCGTATACCGCGCCCACGACGAGGCCGTTCACCAGCTGTTGCGCAAACATAGAGAAATCTTTACATGATCAGGAGGCAAAAAAGAAGGAGAGGCTTTCGCCTCCCCTCTCATAATCCCACATGGCGACGCGCGCCCTAGTTGATCTGGACGAACTTCGACCCCTTCACCTGCCAGAGCACGTAGGGGCTCTCCAGCACGTCCCCTTTCTTGTTGAACTGGAGTTTCCCCAAAGACGTGTTCCAGGCCTTGCTGCGCAGGTGGGCGGCCAGTTTCTCGCCCTTGGTGCTGCCCGTGGCCTGGATCGAGTTCAGTATCATGTTCATGGCCACGTAGCTGTAAATGGTGTAGGCGCCCACTTCCTTGCCGAAGCGCTTGCGGTGTTTCTTGATGACGTTCTGCGCCGCCGCGAGTTTCGTCTGGTCCGGCGTGAACGTGATGTAGGTGCCCTCGGCGGATTTGCCGGCGATCTTGTAGTACTCGTCCGTGACGATGCCGTCGCCGCTCATGAAGTGCGCCTTCATGCCGAGGCGTTCGCGCATCTGCTTCACCAGAAGAATGGCCTCCGGGTGGATACCGCCGAAATAGACGAGTTCGGGGTTTTTCTGCTTCGCGGCCGTAAGCACGGGCGTGTAGTCCTTGTCCCCCTGCACGACGCCGCTGTAGAAGACGGGCTTGACGCCTCTTTTCTCCAGGAAGCGCTTCGTCTCGTCTGCCAGTCCCTGGCCGTAGGTGGTCTTGTCGTGGAGGATGGCGATGCGCTTGAGCTTCAGCTTGTCCACGATGTAGTTCGCCGCCACTTCTCCTTGCTGATCGTCGCGGCCGCAGACCCGGAACACCGTCGAGAAGCCCTGCTCGGTGAGCTTGGGGTTCGTGGACGCCGGCGTGATCTGAACGACGCCCGCCTCCGCGTAAACGGTGGACGCCGGGATGGAGACCGAACTGTTGAAATGGCCGACGATGCCGGCGGCGCCCGAGTTCACGAACTTGTGCGCGATCGACACCCCTTCCCTGGGGTCGTGGCGATCGTCGCCCCAAAGGATGTCCACCTTCATCTTCTTCCCGCCGACGCTCACGCCGCCCTTGGCGTTCCATTCCTCCACGGCGAGCGTCGCGCCGTTTTTCAGCATCTCGCCGAACGCCGCCTGATCGCCGGTGAGCGGACCGGCCACGCCGATCTTGAGCGTCGCTCCGTGCGCAGCCGAGCCCAGAAATACGGCGGCCGTGAGAACAGTCAGGACGGAAAACAGCTTCTTGCGCATGTCGAGTCTCCTTTAGGCAACTGGATGATTTAGAACCAAAGGTTTCATGCGCGTCACAAGGGAACTTCACGCAACCCGTGACGCCGCTCGCAGCAATCGTGATTTTCCCGGAAACCTGCACCTCGCTCGTGCATAGGATACGTTATGAACAAGCGGCTTTCAAGATTCTTGCTTAGGTGGGATGAACGTTAGGCCGTCCTGACGCGCTCGATGTATTCCCCCGTGCGCGTGTCGATTTTGAGCACGTCGCCCTCGTTCAGGAACAGGGGCACGGTGACCACGGCGCCCGTCTCCAGTTCCGCCTGTTTGGTCGCGCCCGTCGCCGTGTCGCCCCGCACGCCGGGTTCGGTCTTCTTGATGACCAGTTCCACGAACGTGGGCATCTCGACCGAAATCGCCTCGCCCTTGTGGAAGAGGATGTCGACAATCGTCTCCTCGCGCAGGAGCTTGACGCTGTGCCCAAGCTTCTCCTCCCCCAGCCCGGTCTGATCGTAGGTCTGCGTGTCCATGAAATAGAAGATGTCGCCGTCGCGGTAGAGATACTGCATCTGTTTCTGTTCGACCCCGGGGTCGCCGACGGACTCGCCGGAGCGGAAGGTCTTGTCCAGAACGCGGCCCGTCCTGAGATTCTTGAGCTTCGTCCGCACGAAGGCCCCGCCCTTGCCGGGCTTCACGTGCTGGAACTCCACGATGATGTAAGGCTCGTTTTCGAGCTCGATTTTGAGGCCGTTTCGAAAATCACTTGTCGAGGGCATCGGTTCAAAAAACCTCCTGATAATGAAAATGACTACAAGACAACGAGTTCCTTGGGTATCGAGCGGGTGAGAATCTCCTTGCCCCGCTCGGTGACGAGCACCATATCCTCGATTCTCACGCCGCCCCAGCGGGGCAGATATATGCCGGGCTCCACCGTCACCACCATGCCCGGCTTGAGTTCCTCCTTCACGCCGGGGCCGAGCCTGGGCGCTTCGTGGATGTCGAGCCCCACGCCGTGGCCCGTTCCGTGCCCGAAGGCCTCCCCGTAGCCGTAGGCCGCGATGACGTCGCGCGCGGCCTTGTCCACGTCTCCGCACCGGATGCCCGGCCGTACGGCCTCGAGCGCCGTCATCTGGGCTTCCAGGACGATATTGTATATCTTCTCGCCCTTGGGTGACGGCTCACCGAGGGAGAACACCCGCGTCGTATCCGCATGGTAGCCCGACATCACGGCGCCGAAGTCGATGGTGATGAGGTCGCCCTTCTTCAGCTTTCGCGACGATGCGATTCCGTGCGGCAGCGCCGATCGCGGACCCGAGGCCACTATGGTGTCGAACGAGGCGCCCGAGGCCCCCTTTCTCCGCATCGCGGTCTCGAGGTCGAGCGCGATGTCCGATTCGGCGCGTCCGGGGCGAATCGACTCGGTGGTCTCGGTCAATGCCTGCCCGTTCACCCTGGCGCCTGATTTAAGTTTTCGAATCTCGCCCGGGTCCTTGCAAAGCCTTAAGGCCTCCACGAGGCCTGAGACGGGTTTCAGGCGCACGCCCCTGGTGAGTTTGCGCAATTGCCGGAAAACCCCGTGGGTGAGGTGCGTCTCTTCGAAAGCGAGCGCCTTCGCCCTCGTCTTTTTCAGCTCTTTGGCTATCCCCTGAACCGGGGAGGGATGCTCGGCGCGCCGAAAATCGGGCGGCACCTGCTTCGCCGCCTGTGAGCGGTAGCGGAAATCCGTGATGAAGACGGCGCTTCTCCGGGAGATCAGGCAAGCCCCGGCCGAGCCGGTGAACCCGGTGAGATAGTGGAGGTTCTTCCTGTTCGTCACGGCGAATGCGGAGATACCCTCCCGCCGCATCGTCTTTTTCAGGGCGCGCAGACGCTGCTTCATACTTCTTCCGGTGGAAACGTCAGCCCCTTGACGCAGGCGTCAATCGCCGCGCGCAAGGCCAGGGCGTAGCCCGCCAGGCCGAAGCCGACGACGCTCCCCGCCGCTACGGGCCCGATCATCGAGCGGTGCCGGAAATCCTCGCGCTTCAAGACGTTGGAGATATGCACCTCGTAGACGGGCAACTCCAGGCCGCCGATCGCGTCTCTGAGCGCGACGCTGGTGTGGGTGTATCCCCCCGGATTGAAGATGCAGGCGGCGCATTCGCCCGAGGGGGCCGCATTCTTCCGGGGCGGTTTCGCGCCCCCCGCTCGCTGGAGCGCGTCGACGAGTTCTCCCTCGACGTTGGATTGAAAACACTCGAGGTCCACCCCCTCGTCCGCCGCCATCCGGGCGAGGGCCGCTTCGAGCTCGGCCAGCGTCGTCTTCCCGTACACCTCGGGTTCGCGGGTTCCCAGCAGATTGAGGTTCGGTCCGTTCAACAGCAGGATTCTCATGTGCTCACTCAAATAAGTTGCGTTTCACCATATCCGTAAAGAAACCGGGGAGGATGTTAGAAAACACGAGCGGCGGCGTCAACGAACGGGAGCCGCCTTACCCGTCAAGAACCTGCGAGCGCGCCCCGCCACAAACGGGGCGGGACCTCGACCTCCGGCTCCACCTCGCCGATTTTCCGCATCAAGACGAACCGGGGGCTGCCCCGGCGCGTTTTCTTGTCGCTGGCGAGCAGTCTCTTCAGGACCGCGAGTTTCGGAGGCTCCGCCATGCGCGTGGGCAGCCCGAAACGCGCGAGAAGAGCGGTCAGCCGTTCCACGTCTCCGCTCGCGCAGCACCCCATCGCGCAGGATATCCGGCTCGCCGCGGACATGCCGATCGCGACGGCTTCTCCGTGGAGCAGTTCCGACGAGTAGCCCGCCAGGGCCTCCACCGCGTGTCCGAGCGTATGGCCGTAGTTGAGTATCTGTCTGAGACCCGACTCGCGCTCGTCCTGCTCGACGACTTTCGCCTTGATCCGGCAATTCGTGGCGACGACCCGCCCCATCACGTCCTCGTCGCGATCGAGGATCCGCGCCTCGTTTTTCTCCAGAAAGGAGAAAAGGCGGGCGTCCGCAATCGCCGCGTGTTTCACCACCTCGGTCAGCCCCGCCCTGAATTCCCGCTCGGGCAGCGTCTTGAGCGTCGAGGTGTCGCTCACCACCGCTATCGGCTGGTGAAACGCGCCCACGAGATTCTTTCCGAGTTTGTGATCGACCGCCGTCTTGCCGCCTACCGCGCTGTCCACCTGGGCGAGGAGCGTCGTGGGCGCCTGAACGTAGGGAACCCCCCGGAGGAAGACGGCCGCCGCGAACCCGGCGACGTCGCCCACGACGCCGCCGCCCAGGGCCACGGCGCCGCAGCCCCTGTCCAGCCGCATGGACGCCATCCTGTCCAGTATTCTCGACAGTTGCCGCATCGACTTGCTCGCCTCGCCCGCCGGAATCCTGAGCACAGAGGCCTGAACACCCGCCGCGGCGAGCGAAGCAAGCGTTTTCTCCGCATAGAGCGGCGCGACGTTCGTGTCCGTCACGACGAGCGCCCGCGCGCCCCGGAAATGGCGCAGACAGACTTTTCCAATATCCCCGAGCGCGTCCGCCCCGATCCGAATCGTGTAGGAGCGCTCTCCCAGATGAACCCGGACGTTCTTCATGCAGACTCCACCGCGCGATACGCCAGCCCCGCCCCGACCGCGGCGGCGGGCGCGAGAGATTCCAGGTGGCCCGAATCAAATTCCCCTTCGGGCGCTTCCACGCGGCGGAAGGGATCGAGAATTTCCACGGGCGCATCGAGCGCCTCCTCCAGGCGCTCCGGCAGACGCTTAAGCCGCGCGCCGCCTCCGGAGAGGACCACCCGCTCGACCCTCGGAGCGGGCGTTATCGGCCACATCAATTGAAACGTTGCATCAAGCTCGTGGGCCAGTTTTTCCGCTTCGAGGCGCAGGACTTCATCCAGGGCGTCCGCCTCGGCGGCGGTCGCTTGCCCCTTCTTTACGGCCTCCGCTTCCTCGCGGGAGATCGCCAGACGATCCGACAGCGACCTCGTCAACCCCTCTCCCCCGAACGGAACCGCCTTGGTGATCAGCGTGTGCTCGTCGCACACCACGTTCACCAGCGTCTCGGAGGCGCCGATATCCACCAGGGCGGTGATCTCCCCTTCTGTGCGCATTCCCGAGAGTTCGAAGGCGCTCTCCATCGCCAGAAAGTTCACGTCGACGATCACGGGTTCATAACGAACCCGCTTCAAAAAAGCCAGCAGCGCATCGAGCGGCTCGCGCCTCACGGCGATCATGAGATACTCGTCCAGCCGCTCGGTTCGTTTTTCGATCTGGCCGATTCGCAGGTGAGACAGGCGCACCTCATCCAGGGGATAGGGCAGCACCTGCATCGCTTCGGCCTCCAGGGCGTCGACGACGGGAAAATCCTCTTCGGCGGGCAGCAGCACCGTCTTCACCATGGCCGCCCCGCCCGAAAGCGCCACGACCACCTTCCTCGCTTCCTCCCCTTCGCCGGGGAGCAGCTCCGTCAGCGCTTGTTCAAGCTCCTCGGGGTCATGCACGAAGCCGCCCCCCACGGCCCCCGGCGCCAGGGAAACCGCGCTCAACCGTGAGAGGAAGAGGCGCCCGTCTTTCCTTTCGAGCTTCACCGCCTTGACGGCGGAACTCCCGATGTCGATGGCCAGAGGCGTGGAATCTTCGGACACGATGGTTCTCTACCAGAAGAAAGCTAAAACAGCCGAATGGGCGTCAGGGTGAACGTACAAACCAAGAGCATCATACACGCAAATCCCCAAAAACGCCTCTTGCGCGTCAGGGGCTCCCACTCGTCCATGAGCCGTGGATGCCGCCTGCCCAGCGCGAGCACCATCAGGCTCCAGAAAATCCAGCCGGGCCACCAGTACCCCATCACCAGCAAAGCGAGGCCTACGGCGAGCGATACCTTCGCGTGCCACCTCCCGAGAAGCGTGTAGATCACGTGGCCGCCGTCGAGCTGTCCGGCGGGGATGAGGTTGAGCGACGTCACCAGCAATCCGCACCAACCCGCAAAGGCCACTGGGTGGAGGAGGATGGTCTGGCCTTTGGGGATGGGGCCGTACACGAGCCATGCGAGACCGTCGAACAGAAGAGGCGTCCCCAGTCCGACCCCGGGCGAGGCACCGCCGGGGGCGAGCCTGGACATCATGAGGCCTACAATGAGCGCCGGAACCGCCGCGGCCAGACCGGCCAGCGGCCCCGCCACAGCCACGTCCATGAGTGCGTTCCGGTTCGCAATGCCCCCGCGAATGCGGATGACCGCGCCGAACGTCCCCAGCAGGGAGGGAGCCGGCAGGAAGTAGGGCAGCGACGCGTCCACTCCCCACCTCCGGCCCGCGACGTAATGGCCCATCTCGTGCGCGCCGAGGATCAGGAGCAGCGTCAACGAATAGGGGAGTCCGACCAGAAGCGCCGATGGCTGCGAGAAGACGGCCCCCGGCGCGACGCCGCGCTGGAGCGCGCCCGCCAGCAGGGTGGAGAGCAGCGTCAGGATGAACATCAACGCGGGAAGCCCTACGACTCTCCAGGATATCCGCCGCCTCTCGGCGGCGCCTTCGAACAGCGCTACCGGACTTTCGTCTTGCGCGGGAAGCGGGAATCCCTCCCCTTCAGACCCGAAACCATCCACGCGCCCGTCCCATCCGCGATCTTTGCGCGGGAGCGCATGCGGGGAGTAGCCGCCCGGTTCGAAATTTCCGGTTTGCTCGGTCAATGGCTGCATCCACGGCGGGTCAGGTAGATAAATCGCGCGTCGCGGGGATTCTAACCCAACCCGCACGGTTCACGCACCCTTGACACCCCGCGCCTCAATTCCTACCCTCGCGTGTGACCCGTCCGCCCACGAGAAAGAAATGTCCAAAGACATCTGGAAACTCATCATCGCCGCCTCTCTCGCCGCGTCGTTCATCCCGGGATGCAAAGCGGCCCTCCCCCCGGACCCGTCCCGAAAGGGGGCCGCGCCCGTCCGGAAGGCGACGCCCGCTCCCGAGGCGAAGCGCAAGAGCGAGACGCCGCCTGAGAAGAGCGGCGCAGAATCCACGGATGCGGCACAGAAACCTCACTCCATGAAGACGGCGACAGGGCCCGCTCCTCCGCCAGGGCCGCTCGAGACGCCGCCGGCCCCGCTGAAAGAGAAGCCGGCGGAAACCCCCGGGGCCGCGCGCGCCGAAGCGCCCCCTCCAGAGAAGGCCGAAGAACCCGCCCCGCCACCGGAGGTGAACGCCGAGCGCGTGGGCGTCATGCTCCCACTCTCGGGCGCCTTGGGCGCCGCGGGTGGGCGCGTATATGACGGCATTCGGCTGGCGCTTCGCCACAGCCTGGTGAAATATCCGGATCTCCGGATTCAACTCGCGGTTCGCGATGCGAAGAGCGCGGCCGGGTCCGCGGGCGGCGCAGCGGAAGTCGCCGCCGAACTGATCGAGAAAGAACAGGCGATCGCCCTCATCGGCCCGCTCATCACCGAGGCGGCGGAAGGCGCAGCCGGAGTCGCAAACCGCCTGAAAACCCCCATGCTCACGCCGTTTGCGCTCAGAATGCGCATGAACCCCGACTTCCCCTGGGTGTTCCGCAATTCCCTCACGAACCGCCTCCAGGCCCGGGGCGTCGCCGCCTACGCCATCGGGCAAATGGGGCTGCGGCGCTTCGCCGTCCT
Organism: Nitrospinota bacterium; assembly: GCA_009839615.1. Classification (GTDB taxonomy): domain Bacteria; phylum UBA8248; class UBA8248; order UBA8248; family UBA8248; genus Bin107. The sequence continues at coordinate 7,599 of VXPH01000049.1, read as the reverse complement.
CTACCCGACGGAGCGCGACGGGATAGAGCTGACCGACGCCTTCACGCAGGCGGTGGAAAATCTGGGGGGCGAGGTCGTCAAGATCGTTTCCTTTCCGGAGAACGCCACCGACTTCAGGGAACAGATGCTCGGTCTCGGCGGCATGGACGACCGCCAGTTGAACAGACGGAGGCGCTCACTCGGCCTCAAGAGAACCGACCCGTACCAAATCCCGCTGAACTTCGAGGCGCTCTTCGTGCCCGTCCGCCACGAGGAGGCGGTGCTCATCGCGCCGCAGCTTCCCTTCTACAACATGCGCGCGGTCCGGCTCCTGGGCGGCAGCGGATGGAACGACCCCCGCCTGCTCGAACACGGAGAGCGCTACGTGGAGGGCGCAATCTTCGTCGACGGGTTTTTCCCTAGCTCGGCGGAGCCGGGGGTCGCGCGTTTCGTGAACGAGTTCAGGAGCATCTTCGGCCGCACGCCGGACATCTTCTCGGCACTGGGCTACGACGCGGCGCAAATCATCTTCTCGGCACTCGCGCGGGGGGCGAAGACGAGGGAGGACGTGAGGCGATACCTCGCCGCTCTCCGGGGCTTCGAGGGCGTCACGGGCCTGACGGACATGGGCGCGGATGGCGACGCGCTGCGCCAGTTGTTCGTGCTCTCGGTTCATAAGAAGCAAATCCGCCATCTTCAGATGGTGACGCCGCACAGGAGGTTCGAGAGCATGTCCCCCGGCGCGGCATGGCGCGAGGGCGCGCTGCTCCCCCTGGTCCCGAACCCCGCGGCGCAGTGAGGGGAAGAGGAAGCCGGAACATCCGGGGTCTGGTGAAAAAATCCTGATTTCGCGATTCGGTCGAATGGAGCCAATCAGGATCATCTTCATGGGAGCGCTGCCGACCGCAGGGGCGGTTCGCGAACCGCCCCTGCTACGGAATCCTTGTCAATCGGGAATCACTCCCCCCTTGAGGGGGAGTCAGCAAGACGAGGGCAAAGCCCGAAGTCGCGCTGGTGGGGGGAGTTTTTCAGTGGCATGTCCCCCCACCGAATCGGCCTTCGCACAAACCGCTCGGCCTCTTCGTCTGGCTTTCCCCTCGGGAAGCCAGACCCTCAAGGGGGGAGTGAATTTCCTCTCTCTCGTCGGATGGTTACATGCGCAGAGCCACGAAATCAGTACTTTTTAACGGCCCCAGACTGCGTGCAAGCTCAAATCTGGATCGCGCCGCAGGAGATGGTGTAGGCCTGTCCGGTGATGCCGGCCGCCTCCTCGCTCGCGAGGTACAAAGCCATGGCGGCGACCTCATCGGGCGCGAGGAAGCGCCCCATCGGTATGTCTTCCCTGTAGCGATTCATCGCCGCCTCGCCCTCCTCCGCATTACGGGCGAGACCCTCCCGGAAGGCGGCGACCATGCCCGTCTCCACGAAGCCGGGACAGATTGCGTTCGCGGTGACGCCTGCCGTCGCCACTTCGAGCGCCACCGAGCGAACGAGGCCCAGCACCCCGTGCTTCGCAGCGTGGTAGGCGCTGCGGTTCGGCCCGCCGATTTTACCCGACACCGAACTTACCGCGATGAGGCGGCCCCAGCCGCGCTCGGTCATGCCCGAGACCGCCGCGCGAAAGGCGTAGAAGGCGCCGTTTAAGTTCACGCGCATCATCTCGTCCCAAAGGGCGTCGGTGGTTTCCTCAAGCCTCGCGTGTGCGAGCGCGCCCGCGTTGGCGACCAAAACGTCCACGCCGCCCCATTCCCGGTTTGCGCGCCGGACGGCTTCGTCCACCGCCCGGGAATCGCCCACGTCGCAGGGAATCGCCAGAGAGCGCCTCCCTTTTTCCCTTATCTCCCCGGCGACCAGGTCTATCTCGGCGCGCGTTCTCGCGGCGACGACCACGTCCGCGCCCGCATCTGCGAACTTGAGCGCGATGGCGCGTCCGATGCCCCGCCCGCCGCCGGTGATGAAGGCGCGCCTGCCCTCAAGCCGCATGAGCGCTCTCCCCTGTCCTCATCATACGAGAGTGCAAGGCCAGGTTATCGAAGAAAGCCTCCACCTCGCGGAGGACGGCGTCCATATCCTCTATCCGGTTCACCCGCTCGCGCATCGCTGACCCCCCGCGAAGGCCCTTCGTGTAGGCGGGCAGATGCTTCCGGGAATGGAAGGCGGCGAGGCGCTCGCCCAGCACCTCTCGCAAGAGACCCAGGTGGCGAAGCGCCACCTTCTTCTTCTCGGCCAGACCGGGCGGCGGCGGCAGCTCCCCGGTTTTGAGCCAGTGGAGCAGGCGCGAGAAAATCCACGGATTCCCGACCGCGCCGCGCCCGATCATCAGGGCGTCCACGCCGGTGCGGCGAATCATGGCGATGGCGTCCTGGGGACTCAGGATGCTCCCGTTTCCCAGAACGGGAACCCTGACCGCGCGCTTCACCTGCGCGATGGCGTCCAGATCCACCGCGCCGCTGAACATGGCCTGGCGCGTCCTGCCGTGCACGGTGATGGCCTTCGCGCCCGCATCCTCCACCGCTTTGGCGAAGACTTCCGCCGGGCTGTTCTCAACCGTGTCCCAGCCGGTGCGCATCTTGACCGTCACGGGGATTCGCACCGCGCGCACCATGGCGGAGACGATTTCGTGCGCGCGCTCGGGGTATCTGAGAAGCGAGGAGCCCGCCTGGTTTTTCGTTATCTTCTTGACGGGACATCCGCAGTTGAGATCCACGATGTCGGCGCCCGCTTCCTCCACCATCGCCGCCGCCTCGCCCATCTGGGCCGGGTCCGCGCCGAAAAGCTGGATGGAGACGGGTTTTTCCGCCGCGTCGTTTCGCATCAGGTCGTAGGTCTTCTGGTGGCGCCTTACGAGCGCCTGGCTGCTCACCATCTCGGTGGCCACCATGCCTGCGCCGTGCGCCTTCACCAGCGTTCGGAAGGGCAGGTTCGTGTAGCCCGCCATAGGCGCCATGACGAGGCGGTTCTCGAGCTTCACACCGCCGATGGCCAGGGGCGCGTCGAACCCAGCAGGCGGCGGCGGAACGTCCTCAAGCGGCGTCTCGCAAACGCTCGGGCCCGCTTCTTCAGGGCGCATCAGTCTCTCCTCCCGATACTGCTATTCATCAGGCGCATCCCCCAGCTCCCAGGAGGGGTCCGCATCCATGTCCGCATAATCCATGAATCCCTCGCGCCCGCGCAGTTTCAGCCTGAAGCCGCCCGCGCAGGCGATCATCGCGGCGTTGTCCGTGCAGTACTTTCTCGCGGGGAAATGGAGCGACCAGCCTTCCCCTTCCGCCCGCTCGGCGAGCTTCTTGCGCAGATACGAATTCGCGGCCACGCCCCCGCTCACGGAGACGGCGGGCAGCTTCTCCCGGCGAACCACCCCGCTCACCTTCTCCACCAGAACCTCCACCGCCGCTTCCTGAAATCCGGCGGCCACGGCGCACGCCACCTCTTCGGGCACTTCCTGGGGACGCGCCCAGGGGGGGAGGTTCCTGTCGCTGAGATACAGCCCTCTTTCTTTCTGGTAGTTTAACACAGCCGTTTTCAACCCACTAAAGCTGAAGGCGTAAGGTCTGTCTTCAAGAAACGGCCGGGGAAACTCGACAACCTTCGCACCATTCCCGTTTTCCGCCAGAAACTTCGCGTGCAGGCGGTCGACGATGGGGCCGCCCGGATAACCCAGCCCCATGATGGCCGCCACCTTGTCGTAGGCCTCGCCCAGGGCGTCGTCCAGCGTGCCGCCCAGGTGCGTCGCCTCGGCGTGCCCGTCCACGCGGTAGAAATCCGTATGCCCGCCCGAGACCACGAAGCCCAGATGCGGGAACGGGGGCGGCGCGTTGCTTTCGTCTCCGGTAGGCAGATACAGGGAATGAACGTGCCCGTCCAGGTGATGCACGCCGATGAGGGGGAGGCCCAGGCTCCACGCCAGGCCTTTCGCCGCGGAGAGACCCACGAGCAGGGCCACCACCAGGCCGGGGCCGCGCGTGACGGCCACGGCGTCGATTTCCTTCACCGAAACGGACGCTTCCTCCAGAGCCGCCTCCAGCACCGGCGCTATCATCTCCACGTGGCGTCGCGCCGCGAGTTCGGGGACCACGCCGCCGTAGCGCGCATGAATCTCGTGTTGCGAGGCGACGACGTTCGAGAGTACCCGGGGGGCGTTTTCATCCCCGAACTCGAGGACGGCCGCCGCCGTCTCGTCGCAACTCGTCTCCACGCCCAGGATAAGCATTTTAATACCGTCTCCATCTCGCAGTTCCGCACGGCTGCACCGGACTACGCCTCATGGAAATACGGGAAATCGGGCGGGGAATCAACGCCCGGCGGGGCGTGGAGGCGGGATTCGGGGTGTCACTGCCCCTAGAGAGCCTATGACGGCAACATGGGGGGTGGGTTTCCCCTTCGCCGTTCGGGTTTCATCCGTAGGGGGACAGGTCGCGCCCTGTCCCGACAGTAGCAAAGGACGGGCGCGCCGGCCGGGCGTGTCGCGCCTGGCGCCAAATGCGCCGGAAACGTCGTGAATATCTCCACCGATCCCGCCGTTTCCGGCAACAGACGCCCTGAAACTGAACAAGCCGCCCACTTCCTCGTGGTTCGGGCCGTAGAACCGGCCGGAAATGCCCCTCCTCGCAGGATGCCGACTGGCATCCGCCTCGCCGTCGCTGAGGGGAACGACTCCGAACGACCCGTCTTTGAGCGCCAGCCCTTCCCAGGAAACATCATCGAAATGAACACCCGCCTGTTCGTTTTTCATGTTCCTGAACTCGACATCGACCCGCAGATCAGGATTTCCCTGCGGACTGGAAACCGTTATCGTGGCATCGCCCTTGACGAAACCATCCGGTTCCGCAATTCGGATGCCAACCATCATCCCGGACCACGTCGCGGCGCCGCCGGCCGGAACACCCGGATTCGAATCGATTATGTTTCCTATCGAATAAGCGCCATAGTAATTTGCGGAAACCCGGTTTTCTTCAGACACCACCTCGATTCCGGGCGTCTTGAGCAGGAAAAAACTATGGTCGATCCAGCCTGCCAGGGCGCGGTAGCTGGTCGTATCGCCTCCTCCTCCTGAAACCTGCGTCTTTTCCGCCAAAGACACGCCGCGGCGGCGTTCGATGAAACGAAAGCCGGAAAAGTCAAACTTGCCGACCACCCGGTAGTGAACCGGTCCGAGCCCTCCTTCACATCCCAACAACAGCGCCGCACACGTCACGGCGCCCGGAGGAGGAGGATCAGCACCGAATCGAGCCAGCGCGGGAGATTTCGAATCGCTCCGCAGGCCGTTCAAAACGCCTTCGATTTCATTCGTCCCCGGAATCACAGACCCGTCCATGGGCCGCATGGGCGCCGGATCGACCGCCGACCCGCCGCCTCCACAACCGGACAGCATCATCAAAGACGACACGACTGCCGCAAGGAGTGAAAGCCGGTTTCTTCTGCGCCGCATTGTACGTTCCTCCGGTCGCTCCCGGTTTCAGGCGGACCGCCCCGCTCGCAGATTGCGGCAGGCCCAAGACGCGTTCCCCTCGGGGCGCACTTTGTAATGCTTTCAGCGTTCTACCCTTGGTTCGACGGCCCCGGGCAGATGCTTCCCCGGCAGGTTAGCCCAGGGCCGGACCTGGAACAATGGACGGGAAGAAAACTTGCGCGGCGATCCTGAATCGCAGTAGATTGTCTGCAGCTTTGGCGAACCTCTTTTTTACGCCGCCAGTGTAGTTCATTCGATCTGCAAGGAAGGAAGGCGGTCCGCCACTGGCCGCGGGACTCGACATGCTTGAAGATGCGCTATTCTCCGTCGGCGTGCTTATCGTCGTCGCCAAGCTGGCCGAGGGAATTTTCCGGCGTTTCCGGCTGAACTCGATCGTCGCATACATGGCGACGGGCGTCCTCCTCGGACCCGTCCTGGGCCTCGTCGAACTGAACGGCTACATACAAATCTTCCTGGCCCTCGGCATCTTCCTCTACTTCTTCATCATCGGTCTGGACGAGATCGACGTCACGGGATTCATGGCGGCGCTGCGCGGCCGGTTCTTCGCCGCTGCGCTCATTGCGGTCACCATTCCCCTCATGGCTTCGCTCGTCGTCACCATGGACCTGTTCCATGATTTCGGGCTGCGGCTCGATTTCAACGGCGCGCTGGCCCTCGCGGGGGTGCTGTCCCTGACCAGCCTGGGCGTCCTCGCCAAGGTGCTGATCGACACCGACCGCTTGCGGGAACCCATCGGGATCGAGCTGTTCACGACCGCGCTCATCGCCGAGCTGCTGGTGCTGCTGATGGTGGGGATGACAATCGGCGAGCACGCTCACTCCCTGAGCTGGAAGGGCGTGCTCCTCCTGCTGGGGCAGATCGCCGGCTTCATCGTGGTGACCTGGGTGATGGCGGGGCGGGTCATTCCGCTGCTGATCGTGTATCTGGAGCGCCTCCTGCGCGTCCCTCATCTTTCTTTCGGCCTGATCCTGGGCACCCTGCTCGTCGCGGTCGTGTGCGCCGAAAAGCTCGGCCTGCACGGCTCTCTGGGCGCGCTGCTCCTGGGCGTCGCCCTATCGAGGCTGCCGCATCAGGTGCAGCGCGACATCATCCCGAGCATGAAGAGCATCGCCGACGGGTTTTTCGTGCCCCTTTTCTTCAGTTCGGCCGGGCTGCACCTGGACCTCTCGTTCACCGAGTTGCCGGCGCTGACCATTGCGGCGCTGGCGGTGATCCCACTGATCGGGAAGTTCGCCGGAGCGTCCCTGGGCGCGGTGGTGGCGCGGCTCGACGCGCCTTTCGCCATCGCGACGGGTCTCATGGCCAAGGGCGTGGCCGAAATCGCCGTCCTGCTGGTGCTCCTGGAACACGACGTCATCGGGCGGGCCGTCTTCTCGCTCTTCGTTCTCATGATGCTGGCCTATATCCTTTTCGCGCCGCCGGTCATCGGTTTCGCAGTGAGCCGCGCCAAGTCTTCCGGCCGGTTCACGCCGCCGCCGACCCTGCCGCCCACCCTGGTCCGGTTCGCCCTGGAAGACATCACCGTCGGCGACGTCATCGACCGGACGCGCGCCTATCCGGGACCCGGGCTCTCGGTGCGCGAGTTCGCCGATGAGTGGATCACGTCCCACCAGCACGACTACGTGGTCGCGGAAGGGGGCGCGCTGGCCGGCGTCGTGTCGCTCGCGATGCTGCGCTATCTGCCCAAACACTCCTGGTTCGACACGAAGCTCGAGAAGATAGCGCGGCAAACCACACCGAACACATGGCCGGACGAGCACGTGGAAGACGCCCTGCAGCGGATGACGGAAAACTCCCTGACGATCATGCCGGTGCTGGAGCGCGAATCGGGCGAGTTCACGGGCGCGATAACCAGCCAGGAGATCCTGGAGCTCATCACCGCCGAGGCCCGCGGCGGGCAATAGAACGCCGGAAACAACCGCAGGCCCCATGGCCCCGTGAAGATCGAATCCTCCCTCCCGGGGGTGTTGAAAAGTCCGCCCCGCTCGTCATTCCCTCGCTCTGAAAACCAACCCCCCCTACCCCCCCTTGACAGGGGTCAAACGCGAGTGAGGAACGAGCGTTTGCATAAGCCATCGATGAGAAACACATCGGTTCGCAAAACCTCCCTCTTCGGTCGGTTTTGACCCTGTCAAGGGGGGGTAGGGGGG
>VXPH01000224.1:1771-20214 GCA_009839615.1 Nitrospinota bacterium | reverse complement strand
TATCTAATATTTTTTAATGTTGTGTTGCTTATTTTTTGATTATGCCCCTGGTGGTGTTTGGCTCTAACGCCCAGGGTCCTGATCTCATCCGCCCATTCCATCAGGGTGGCAAAATCACCGGAAAGCTCGGGCTGCTTGAGTTTCGCCTCGCCCAGAATCACTTCTCCGGTATTGCCGTTCAGGGAAATAAAATCGCCCTCCGATACCGTTTCGCCGTTCACGCGGATTACCTTCTCGTTCGCGTTGACATTCAGGGCGCTGCAGCCCGTGACGCAACATTTGCCCATCTGTCTCGCAACGACGGCCGCATGGGAGGTGAGCCCGCCCCGCGCCGTGAGGATTCCCTGAGAAACGTTCATCCCGTTGATGTCCTCGGGGCTCGTCTCCTGACGTACGAGAATCACGGGTTCTCCCGTTTCGGCGCGCTCCACCGCATCCGCCGCGGTGAAGACCACCCGGCCCACGGCGGCGCCCGGCGACGCGGCCAAACCCGTGGCGACTACCTTCAAGTCTCCTTCTGCGTCGATCATGGGATGCAGCAACTGATCCAGGCTGTCGGGCTCCACCTTTTGGAGGGCCGCCCGCCTGTCTATCACGCCTTCCCGGACCAACTGGATGGCGATTCGCACGGCCGCCGCCGCCGTTCGCTTGCCGTTTCTCGTCTGAAGCATGAACAGGCGTCCGTTCTGAATGGTGAACTCCATGTCCTGCATGTCCTTGTAATGGGCTTCGAGCTTCTCGGTGATCTCCTCAAACTCCGAGTAGCATCCAGGCATCTTCTGTTTAAGGCTTTCGATGGGCTCGGGCGTCCTGATACCGGCCACCACGTCTTCACCCTGGGCGTTAAAGAGAATCTCGCCATAGAGGGCATCCTCGCCGGTCGCGGGGTTCCGCGAGAAAGCGACTCCGGTGCCGCAATCCTCACCCATGTTGCCGTACACCATGCACTGCACGTTCACGGCGGTGCCCCAGTCGTGGGGAATGTGGTACAGCCTGCGGTAGGTGAAGGCGCGTTCGTTGTTCCAGGAATTGAACACCGCCTCGATGGCCAGACGAAGCTGGTCGTAAGGATCCTGGGGGAAGCTCGAACCCGTTTTTTCTTCGACGAGGGCGGCGTATTCATCCACCAGTTCGGCCAGGTCGTCCGCCGTCAGGTCCAGATCGGACCCTGCGCCCTTGCGCTGCTTCATCGCCTCGATCTTCGATTCGAAGTCGTGGTGCTCCATCTCGAGGACCACGTTGCCGAACATGTTGATGAACCTGCGATAGCTGTCGTATGCGAAACGGCGGTTGCCCGATTTATTCTCCAGGGCAACGACAGTCTTGTCGTTCATCCCCAGATTCAGGACGGTATCCATCATGCCCGGCATCGATTCGCGCGCGCCCGAGCGCACGCTCACCAAAAGCGGATTTTCATCGCCGCCGAACTGCGCTCCCATTGCCTCTTCGAGGAGCGCCATCTGCTCTTTTACTCCCTCCCAGAGTCCCTCGGGAAACGCGTTTTGCTTCAGGTAATCGACGCAAACCTGCGTGGTGATGGTAAAGCCAGGCGGCACGGGTATGTCCAGACTCGCCATCTCCGCGAGATTCGCGCCCTTGCCACCCAGCAAGTCACGCATATCGGCGCTGCCGTCGGTTTGCCCGGCTCCAAAGGAATAAATCATCTTCTCCGTCATCACCTGCATCCTCCCGCGCCCTTCGCGCGTCTAAGCAATCGTTATGGGTGGCGGCATACGGCTCGAATTACTTCGTCGCCCTCAATTGAATTTTCGTAAAGTCCGCGTTCGCCGAAAACAGCGCGCCCACGCCGGCCATCAGTGCAAGGCGGTTTTTCCGCAAGGCGGCGTCCTCGGACATCACCATCACTTCATCGAAAAAATCATCCACGAAGGGCCGGATTTTCGCAATGGAAGTATTCGCCGAAACATAGGCCTTCTCCAGCGAGGCGGTGTCTCCCGCCCGGACGTTCGCCAATGCTTCTCTCACCGCTTCCGAAACCTCGCCCAGAGATGCGTTCAGTCTCTTTTCCGCCTCATCGACAAGAAGTTGCGGGTCCGGCTTGAGTGCCGCATCACGTTCCCCGCTCTCGTTTGCCTGGCGGATAATGTTGCTCACCCGCTTGAAGGTCGTTGTGAGCGGCTCAAAGGTTTCTTCGCTCGACGCCAAACGCTCCAGTGCGCGGAGCCGCGCCCGCGCATCTATCACGTCACGCCAGCCCGAGTCGTCTCCAGCCGACAGCACCGCTTCCACCAGGTCGCCCCGCGCGCCGCCGCGCGAGAGATAGGCGGACACCCGGTTGCGCAAAAACCCCGAAATTCTCTCGATCGCCTCGCCCCGGTCTTTGAATTTATCTTCCAAAGGCGCACTCGCGACCTCCACCCATTCAGGCAGGGAGAGCCTGAAAAACTTATGCTCCAGGATGAGTAGAACCGCATTGGCCGCGCGCCTGAGCGCATACGGATCCTCCGAGCCGCTGGGCAGGTAGCCGAGTCCCACCATGCCGACGATGGTGTCCATGCGGTCGGCAAGTCCTACGATGGCCCCCGCAAGGCCTTCCGGCAAATCGTCTCCCTCGCCCCGGGGGAGATAATGCTCATAAATGGCGCGGGATACCGCCTCATCCCTGCCTTCGCGCTCGGCATAGCGCCGCCCCATGACGCCCTGAAGCTCGGGGAACTCATAGACCATGCCGCTGGTCAAATCCGCCTTGCAGAGATACGCCGCCTCATCCACGGCTTTCGCCAACGCGCCGTCGCCGGGCGCTATCTTTTCGCACAGCCAGGCACCCAGTCGCCTGAAACGCTCCACTTTATCCCAACTCGTACCCAGCCTCGGGTGATAGACCACGCCCTTCAACCCCTCCGCCATGTCGACGAGGGGCGTTTCGAGATCCTGTCGCCAGTAAAAATCCGCGTCCTCGAGTCTCGCGCGAACGACGCGCTCGTAGCCCTTCCGCACGACGCTCATATCCTTCGCCCGCGTATTGCTCACGCCGATGAAGGAGGGAATGAGCCTTCCCCCTCCCTTTTCCTTGAGGGCAAAGCACCTTTGGTGCACCTCCAGAGTGGAGATGATTACCTCGCTCGGAAGATCCAGAAACTTCTCATCGAACCTGCACACCACCGGAAACGGCCACTCCACCAGATGCGCCACCTTCTCGACCAGACGCTCTACCGCCTCCGCATCCGCGGCGGGTTCACCGTCCTGGGACCCGGCTGTTTCGAGGATGCTCGCGCGCACCATGGGTATGCGCCCCCCGCCGCTCCCGTCATCGACGATGGGCTGCACATTATTATCATGCAATACACGAATATATTCCTGGTAATTATTGATATTTAATCTTTTATTCCCATGAAATCTATGTCCATAAGTGCCCGATCCGAAGGGAGGCAGTGATGCGCCCGCACCCGTTTCGGGATCTTCGACGCGTTCGTGATCATAAAGGGCCAGAATCCATTGCACGGGGCGAACGAAGGAAAACTTTCCGGCTCCCCAGCGCATGGATTTCGGAGACGGCAGCTCCTGGATGAGTTTCGTCAGCAAAGACCCCAAAACGGCTTTGGTCTCATCCCCTAAGTCTTCTCGGAAATACATCAGTCGCGCGCCCTTGGGCGTATCCACAGCTTTCAGTTCGGACACGTCCGCCCCGTTCGTCCTGGCGAAGCCCAGGGCCGCCTTGGTCGGATTCCCGTCTTCATCGAATGCGTTTTTAACGGGGGGGCCGAGGATTTCCTCCTGAAGCGGTTTCTGGCGCTCGGCCATATCGGCCACATGCAGGACGAGCCTTCTGGGCGTACCGAACGTCTCCAGCCCCTGGTATTCCAGGCGCGCCTCGGCGAACGCCGCCCCGGCCCCGTCTTTCAGGGCGGCGAGCATCCCCGACATGTAGATGGAGGGAATCTCTTCGGTCCCGATTTCAAAAAGCAGCTCTTTGCCCAAACCGAAACCCCCTAACCCTTGCCCGCGTTCTGCTTGGCCTCTCGCGCTTCATATTGCGCGGCGTATAGGGCGAGATGCTCCTCGCGCCGCGCCTCGTCCCTGATGAGAGGGAACCCGGCCTCGTAGCGGGATTTCAGATAGCTCTCGGCGCACGCGCGCGCCATCTTTCTGATTCTGCCGATATAGCGCGCCCGCTCGCTCACGCTGATGGCGCCCCGCGCATCCAGCAGATTGAAGGTGTGCGAGCACTTAAGCGCGTGATCGTAGGCGGGAAACGTGAGGCCCTTCTCCACGAGGCGCAAACCTTCCGCCTCGTATTTATCGAAAATGTCGAAATGGATCGTTACGTCCGCCTCCTCGAAATTGTAATGGCTGAACTCCACTTCGGTCTGATGGTGCACGTCGGCGTAGCGGACGACTCCGCCGTCGGTATCGCGCGCCCAGACCAGGTCATACACGCTTTCCACCCCTTGCAGGTACATCGCGATGCGCTCGAGCCCGTAGGTCAACTCCGCGGACACCATCTCCAGGTCCAGACCTCCCGCCTGCTGGAAATACGTGAACTGTGTTACCTCCATACCGTCGAGCCAGACTTCCCAGCCCAGACCCCACGCGCCCAGGTTCGGGGATTCCCAGTCGTCCTCGACGAAGCGAATGTCGTGCTCGAGCGGGTCGACTCCCAAACTCACGAGGCTATCGAGATATTGCTCCTGCGCGTCGATGGGCGAGGGTTTCAAAATCACCTGGTACTGATAGTAGTGCTGCAGCCTGTTCGGGTTCTCCCCATAGCGGCCGTCCGTGGGCCTTCTGCTGGGTTCGACGTAGGCCACCTTCCAGGGTTCGGGACCGAGGGCGCGCAGAAAAGTGGCCGGGTTCATGGTGCCGGCGCCCACCTCGATGTCGTATGGCTGCTGGATGACGCATCCCTTTTGGGACCAGAACTTTTCCAGCCCCATAATTACTTCCTGAAACGTCAACGCATCGCTCAACCGATAAACTCCTTATGCAATACGCGCACCGAGTTCTCGGAATCCGCCTGGCGAACCACGACGGATATGGAAATCTCGGAAGTCGAGATCATCATGATGTTGATGCGGCTTCTCGCCAAGGCGGAGAAAACGCGCGCCGCCACGCCGGCCTGGCTCTTCATGCCCACGCCCACGACGGAGACTTTCGCGATGTCGTCATCGCGGGAGATGGTGGCGCCGCCGAAGGATTCATTCGATTCCACCATGATTTGCTCCGCTTGTTGCGCCATGTCGCTGTTGACCGTGATGGAAATGTCCGTCAGGCCGTTATCGCTCACGTTCTGGACGATCATATCCACCATGATGGATTTCTCGGCCAAGCGCCCGAAAAGAGCGGCGGCGATTCCGGGCCTGTCGGGCACGGCGCTAATCGTAAGTTTCGATTGCTTCGAATCACGACTCACGCCGCGAACGGCGGGGGATTCGATTCCCGTCGACTCTGGAATGATCAACGTTCCCTCTCCTTCATCAAACGCGGAGCGGACGACGAGCGGAAGGTCATACTTCGCCGCCAGATCCACAGAGCGCGCCTGCAGCACTTTCGCGCCCAGGGACGCGAGTTCCATCATCTCCTCGAACGATATCTGCTCCATGCGCTTCGCGTCGGGGACAAGGCGCGGGTCGGCCGTATACACCCCGTCCACATCGGTATAAATCTCACAGCGATCCGCTTCAAGCGCGGCAGCCAACGCCACGGCGGTGAGATCGGAACCTCCGCGCCCCAGCGTCGTCTCCTCATCGAACTCATCGACTCCCTGAAAGCCCGCGGCGACGACCACCTTCCCCTCGTCGAGTTCCTTGAGAATCCTCGCCGGGCGGATGGAGCGCACCCGGGCGCGGGTATGGGCGCCTTCCGTCAGAATACCCGCCTGCCCGCCCGTCAAGGATATGGCGGGGATTCCAACCGCATCGAGGGCGATGGCCAGGAGCGAACTCGCAATGCGCTCCCCGGAAGTGAGCAGCAAATCCATCTCCCGTCCCACCGGCTGAGGCGAAAGCGCATGCGCGAACCGGATGAGTTTGTCGGTTTCCCCGGCCATCGCGCTCACCACGATGATAATGCGCTCCCAGGAGCTTCTCGCCGTCGAGACCCGCTTCACCACGCCGCGGATCTTGTCCAGGTTCGCGACCGAGGTGCCGCCGAATTTCTTTACGACCAGACTCATTTTGTCCCCATCATCCACTGAACAGTCGTTTTTTCACGGCGTCGACCGAATAGATGCGTCCGCTCCGGGCCAGTTCTTCGGAAAAACCGGGGGTCGGTTTTTTTTGCTTGCCCTCGCCGCCGCGAATCATCTCCCAGAGGGCGGCCAATCCGCCCGAACGCTTCGGCGGCGTCAAATTCTCTCCATCGAAATCCGCCATGGCGAACGGAACTGCGTCGGCGGCCCACTCCTGGGATTCCACGCAAAACCCACAGTCCGCTGCCACGAGGATGCGACAAGGTCCGCTCAATTCTTTCAGCAGGGACGACATGAATTCGGCGTCGAACCTCTCGATGGCATCTATTTTCTCCTCGGGTTCACGCCAGGGAGATACGTCGTCCACATCCTCTATCAGGCAGACGAAATCATGCCGCGAAAGCGCCTCGCTCACCGTGGCGGACACCTCTCCCCCCGGCTCATATACATCCGCACCCCCCAGTTTGGCAAAGCCCTTTGCGAGTTGCGAGTCTGTGATCAGCGCGGCATCCCTGCCTCCCGTTTTTTCCGACACTCGCACCGCCTCTTCGGCGAGACCGCCGCCCCAAAGCCATACGGAGTTGGCCGCGAACATGCGGGTTTGCGCTTTTTCTCTCAAACCCGCGTGGGTGGAGAGCACCATCTGGGAATCGTTGACGAAATGAACGAAACGCCGCGCCGCCTCCGCCACCGGCATGTGATCGCCGATGGGGTTTCCGGTAATCGCATATGGGGGCGAGAAGCCACGAAAAGATTCTTGCGAAAGCGGCGTACCCGCACGCTTGTAAAAGAGAAGCGCCTCGCAGCCACCCAGGGATTCGAAGCGGAAAGACTCACCCTCATCGGGCGGCAAGTGCCGCTCCAGGTAAGCGAGGAGTTCGCGGTTTTCCTCGTCCGTGACGCCGAAGCCCGTCGGATCGAGCATGACGACGCTCGTGGCCCCGGGCTTCAGGCATACGAAGTTGAGCCGGAAGACCGCTTCCCCCTCATCAGGGGAAATATCTGCCGCTGCCGCCAACATCAGACCGGCAGAAAGCGCGCCCGAAGAGTCAAAGAATTTCTTGAGGAATTCATCCAACGAAGGATACGCATCCCCGCTCAAGGGAGCCCACGCACCGGAATACCCGGAACCCGCCAGGCGATCCAGCGCAGGCGTGCGCGCCCTTTGCAAAGGCGTTTGACCATCAAAGTCCACCACCGGCCTGTCGGCGAAGCCGCGAGCGAGAACCATCAGGATTTTCTGCATCAAGGATGAACCTTTGCTTGCTTCGTCACATGAAAGCCATGCCGTCCGACTCCACACGAATGAGCGCATAAGCGGGCTGCACGACGTCAAGGCGGGAAATTTCCTCGAGCGCGTTTTGCATGTTCTCCTCCGTCGCCTTGTGAGTGAGCAACACCAGACGGGCATAGCCGTCTTCGTCGGCGCGGCCCTTCTGGACGACGGTTTCGAGGCTGATGTCGTGCTCGCCGAAAACGCCGGAGATACGGCTCAATACCCCCGGCTTGTCCAAAGCGGCAAAGCGAACGTAGAAGCGCGTCGAAATTTCCCGGGGAGCCAGGATGTCGAGACGCGCGCGTTGATCCGGTAAAAACGCGGCGGCGGGAATCCGCGAGTCGCCCCCGTTCTCGAGCCACCTCGCCACCTCGATGATGTCGCCCACGACGGCGGATGCAGTCGCCTCCGAACCCGCGCCTTTGCCGATGAAAACCTGCGGTCCGGCATTCACTCCCGAGACGGCCACCGCATTGTAGACCCCGCCCACCTGCGCGAGAGGGTGGCTTTCGGGAAGCATCATCGGATGAACGCGTATATCGAGTTTCCCCGCCTTCTCTCCCGCCATGGCGATGAGCTTGATCCGGTAGCCGAGTTCCCTGGCGAAGTCGATGTCGACGGAAGTGATATGGCGTATCCCCTCGGTGTGGTATTCCTCCACATCCACGGGCGTGCCATAGGCCAGATTCGCCAGAATCGCTATCTTGTGCGACGCATCGACGCCGTCGATATCGAAAGCCGGGTCGGCCTCTGCATATCCGAGTTCCTGCGCGCGCTTCAGCGTTTCGCCGAAATCCGCGCCTACCTCCGTCATGCAGCTCAGGATATAGTTGCACGTGCCGTTCAGAATGCCGGCGAGCCTCTCGATTTTATCCGCCGCGAAAGCCTCGCGCAGGTTTCTGACTATCGGAATGCCGCCTGCGACGGACGCCTCGAAACCCAGCGGGCAGCCCGCCTTCTCCGCAGCGGCGAAAATCTCTTCCCCGTGAACGGCAAGCACCGCCTTGTTCGCAGTCACCACCGGCTTTTCCTTGCCGATCGCCCGCAGGATGTGGCGTCTGGCATCATCCGTACCGCCGATGAGTTCCGCGACCACGTGCACTTCGGGCGCGTCGATGACGGCTTCAAAGTCCGTTCCCATGTTCTCTGGGGCCACCCCGCGCGCCGTTTTGTTTTTCGTGAAAACGCTGCGATCCGCAACTCTGGAGACGCATATCTCCACGCCGAGGCGTCTTTTGATCAACTCCCGCTGCTCATCGAGCAGGTTCACCACGCCGCTTCCGACGGTGCCCAAACCCAATATGCCGACGCAAATTTTCTTCATATCCCTCTGGCCCGAGGAAGGACGAGCTAGCTCGCCGCTCGCTTGGGCGTTTTCTCCTGAAACAGGGGTCGTAAGTTTCTGAGCGCCTGCCGCGTGCGGTGCTCATTCTCCACGAGCGCGAAGCGCACGTGCCCGTCGCCCAGCTCGCCGAAACCGATGCCGGGCGAGACGGCCACCTCGGCTTCGGTCAACAAGAATTTGGAAAACTCCAGAGAACCCAGCTCTCTATATTCTTGCGGAATCTCCGCCCATACGAACATCGTGCCCATGGGCTTCTGAACGGGCCAGCCGATTCTCTCCAAGCCGTTGCACAGTGCGTCGCGGCGACTCTGGTAAATCTGGCGAATCTCCTCGACGCACTCCTGAGAGCCGTTGAGCGCGATGATCGAGGCAATCTGGATTGGCTGGAACGCGCCGTAATCGAGGTAGCTCTTGATGCGCCTGAGCGCGCCGATAATCTGTCTGTTCCCCACGGCGAAGCCTATCCGCCACCCGGGCATGGAGTAGCTCTTCGAGAGCGAGAAAAATTCCACACTCACATCCTTCGCACCTTTCACCTGCAAGATGCTGGGCGGCTCGTAGCCGTCGAACCCTAAGTCGGCATAGGCGAAATCATGAACCACGATGAGGTTGTATTCTTTCGCGAAGGCGACGACCTTCTCGAAAAAATCAAGGTCCACGCAAACCGTGGTGGGGTTGTGCGGAAAGCTCAATACGAGGATTTTCGGCCGCGGCCATATCGGTCGGATGATATCGGTCATGTTCTCGAAGAAATCATCCCCCTGCGAGAGCGGCACGTGAATCACGTTGCCGTTCGCCAGGACCATGGCGTAAGTATGGATGGGGTACGTCGGACTCGGCACCATGACCAAATCGCCCGGGTTCGTGATGGCCAATGCCAGATGCGAGAGCCCCTCCTTCACGCCGATGGTGACGATGGCCTCCTCCTCAGAATCGATATTCACGTCATAGCGGCGGCCATACCAATCGGCGATGGCCGTCCTCAGCCGGGTGATGCCGCGCGAAGCGCTGTAGCGGTGATTCCTGGGGTTCGTCGCCGCCTCCACGAGTTTTTCCACGATGTGCGGCGGCGTGGCGAGGTCGGGGTTCCCCATCCCGAAATCGATGATGTCGTCGCCCCGACGGCGGGCCTCGATCTTCAACTCGTCGACGCCGGCGAAGACATAGGGCGGCAGGCGCGTAATGCGCTGGAACTCATGCATGTTCAAAAATCCTCAACTGACAGGTAAGGATACTAGACGACGGGAGGGCACCGGCACGTTCCGGCCCGAGCCATCGGACGTCATAAAAGCGCGGCCCTCGGGATCTCCCTGTAATTTTCCCTCCCTCAATCCCTGGGAGGCATGCAAGGCCTCCTCCGCATTGTAGGAGCTTCTCACGAAAGGGCCGGCGAACACGTGCGCGAAACCCCTCGCCTCGCCCGCCAGCCGGTAGCGCGCATAGACATCCGGGTGAATGTACTCGCGAACGGGAATCGCCTTCTTCCGGGGCGAGAGATACTGCCCGATCGTCATGATCTGACAATCGACCCTTTCATCTCTCAAATCATCCATCAAGGAGAGCACGTCCTCTTCGGTTTCGCCCATGCCGACCATGACGCCGCTTTTTGTTACCATCTCCGGGTCAATCTCCCGCGCCATGCCGATGACCCGCAGCGAGCGCTCGTAATCACCATTCGGGCGCGTGCTCTTGAACAGCCGCCTGACCGTTTCGATGTTGTGATTGAAAACATCGGGCGCTGCGCGAACCACCCGCTCGACCGCGTCGAAATCCCCCATGAAATCACTCACCAGAACCTCCACCGTGGTCTCGGGCAGCAATTCACGGATCGCCTCAATGGTCGCCACCACGTGGCCGGCTGCGCCATCGGGCAAATCGTCGCGGTTCACCATCGTGACGACCACGTGCTTTAATCCCAAATCTTTCGCGGCCTCCGCCACGTGCAGTGGTTCGTTTACGTCCAGGGACTCCGGCATGCCTTTCGTAACGGCGCAATAACCGCAAGTTCTCGTGCAGACGTCCCCGCCAATCATGAAGGTGGCCGTGTTGCGTGAAAAACACTCGAACAAGTTCGGACAACGGGCTTCCTCGCACACGGTGTGCAGATGCTTGTTGCGCATCAGCGCCTTGACTTCGTGCGAGCGGCTCGGACTCGGCAGCCGCTTTACGAGCCAAGGGGGAAATCGTCGAGAACCCATCGAACCGCCTCCAGTCCCGGGAATCGGGAGGCTCATATTAGGAATGCGAAGCGCAGGTGTCAAGATTAAAGTCGTTTGTAGCAAATAAACCACAAAACATTGTATTCAAATACACTTTACATTGCCATGATTCTGGCCGATTGGAGCCTGATCTTCGCCTGCACCTCAGAGAGCGCTTTTTGGGCCTCCGCCCTGTCCCGGTAGTGTCCCACCCGGACGCGATACCACTTCCCCCGGGCGCCGAGATCCGCGTTCTGGATGAAGGGCTGAAAACCCGCGTCCCTCAGCTTCCGGACGACTTGAAGCGCCTCGTCGAATTTTTTGACGGAAACCACCTGAATCGTATATCCGCTCGCCTTCGTCCAGGGTTTCGAAGTACGCGGGTTCGTCTCTGCCCGCTTCGGGGTCTCGTTGCCGGCCTCGTTTGTATTTTCTTTCTTCACCTCAGCCTTCTCGTCGAGAGGCTTTTCCGGCCCGGGAGGCTCCTCCACCGCCGCTGCGGGCGGGGGCGTCGGCTTCGGCGGTATTTTCACCTTCACCACCGGCAGCTTGATGGGCTCGATGGGCTGCTCGTTTTCCTGGTTCTCTTTCACCAAGTCCTGATAAAATTTCGGCTTGATTGCATCCGCAGTCTTCTTCGCCGCTTCCGTTTCCGTCTCGAACTTTTTAATCAACGCGGCGACCGACTCGCGATCCGCCTCTTTTCCCTTGTTTTTCCTGGCAGCCTCAGGCTTGGCGACAACTTCCGCATCGGGCATCTCGTTCGATGCGCCGCGCCCGCCCCACAGGTAGCCGAAGCCGAATGACGCCGTCATCAGCGCAAGGAGGATGAGGGCGAAAACGCCCGCCTGCGCTTTGCCGAAAACGATTCTGTAGCGTCTCGCGGATGCTCGCTGCCGGGACTTCATGGACTTCTCATTTCGCGGGCGGATGCCGCCTACATCTTCTCGGGAGCGGAAACTCCCAGCAAATTCAAGCCGCTCCTCAAGACAACCTGCACGCACTTCGACAGGCACAGGCGGGCGCGGGTGAGTTCCTCGCCCTGGCCCAGGATGCGGTTGCGATTATAGTAGGCATGAAATTGTTTGGCGAGAGCGATGAGGCCGAACGTAACGTGGTGGGGCTCGAACCTCTCCGCCGCGGTGCGCACCACGTCGGGCCATTCGAGGAGATTCTTCATGAGCTGGTGCTCCTCGGCCAGCACGAGCACGCCCGGCGACGGAGCATCGAGAGCACCGATCGGCTCACCCCCCTCCTCCGCCTGCCGGAAAAGACTGCATGCGCGCGCATGGGCGTACTGCACGTAATAGACCGGGTTCTCGCTGCTTTGCTCTTTCGCCAGATCGAGGTCGAACTCTAGCGCCGTGTCCGCGCTCCGCATCAGGAAGAAAAAGCGGGCCGCATCCACGCCCACCTCATCCACCACGGCGGACAGCTCCTCGAACTCGCCCGAGCGCGTGCTCATCTGCACCGCCTCGCCGCCACGGCGCAAGCTCACGAACTGAACGAAGAGAACGTCGAGCTTTTCGGGATCATGGCCGAGCATCTCCATCGCCGCGCGCACCCGAGGCAAGTACCCGTGATGATCCGCCCCCCAGATGTTGATGTAGCGGTCGAAGCCGCGCTCATACTTGAGATGGTGATAGGCGATATCGGATGCCAGGTAGGTCGGGCGGCCATCGTCACGCACGACGACGCGGTCCTTCTCATCGCCGTACGCACTCG
Organism: Nitrospinota bacterium; assembly: GCA_009839615.1. GTDB lineage: Bacteria > UBA8248 > UBA8248 > UBA8248 > UBA8248 > Bin107. The sequence goes on along the minus strand of VXPH01000224.1, from coordinate 7,522 downwards.
ACGCGAGCCATTTGGCCCCGTCTTTCCCGTAGAGTTTTTTGTTCGCTTCCAGCTCGGCGACCGCCTCTTCCACCCTGTTGCCGTTTTCGGTGAACAAGGACGACTCGCTGAACCATTCATCGAAGCGAACCCGGAACCCGGCAAGGGATTTTTCGATGTCCTCCAGGATCAAATCCTTGGCGATGACGCCCGCTTGCGAAAGGAGCGCTTTTTCATCTTCGAGCGTCCCGACCGCCTCGCGGAACCTCGCGGATCTGACGATCTCGCGAATGTATTCCCCCTGGTAGGCGTCCTCGGGGAAGGGGACATCTTCTCCCTTCACGTCCTGCAAATAACGCGCGTAGGCCGATTTCGCCAACGTCTCTATCTGGTTGCCCGCGTCGTTGATGTAATACTCCCGGTGCACGCGAAAGCCGGATGCCTTCAGCACGCGCCCCAGAACGTCGCCCAGCGCGGCGCCCCGTCCATGGCCGACGTGAAGCGGCCCCGTGGGGTTCGCGCTCACGAACTCGAGGTGAACGGATTTTCCCGCCCCCGATTCGTTTTTTCCAAAATCATCCGGAGCAGACAATATCTCCGTAAGCTTCGCGCACAGGTAATCCCCATCAAGATACAGGTTGATGAAGCCCGGTTTTTCGATACGGACGTCTTTCAGGAACCCTTCCGGCGCCTCGAAGTGCCTGACGATTTGCTCCGCGATCATCAGGGGCGCCTTGCGCTCGGCTCTCGCCAGCGTCATCGCGATGTTGCAAGAAAAATCGCCGAACGCCTCGTTCGGCGGCGTCTCGATGACGACGGTGGGCTTCTCTTCGGAAGACAGGTCGCCCGCAGCGCGCGCGCTCTCGAAGGCGTTCTCGAATATGGGGACCATCAGTTCTTTCAGCACGGAAGCCTCATCAAGTAATCATCGCCGAAACGGGGGAACAAATACCGCCCTTACGGGCTTACGTCAACGCGAAACGGGGGTGCGGCCCGAGCGTTTCGGCAGGTATTTCCCACCATGATATTGCAGAAACGCCTCCGCGCACCCGATGATCTCAGACCCCAGAGACCCGGCGAATCGAATGGAATAGCACTTATCGGGCGTCAAGCCGAGGATCTCCCGCATCGCGGCGACGGCGCCGGCGCGCAGGCGCATCTCCCGCGCGAGAGGTTCCGGGCATCTCGCACAGCGAAGCTCGCCCGTGGCGACGTCGAAACGCGCCGTCTCACCCCCCGGTTTCTTCTCGCACGCCGCGCAATAGTCGAGGCCCGGGCCGAGCCCCATCGTCTTGAGCAGCATGAGGAGAAAGACTCCCTCCATGCCCGCCGTGTCCAGCCCTTTTTCCAACGCTTCGAGCGATGTCCTGAGTAACTGATAGTGGGCGCGCTCTCCTTCACGCACGCCCAACACCACGTCGAGTATCTTCAAAAAGCGCGACGCCACCTGCATGGCCTCATAGTCCTTCCAGAGTCTCTGGTAGACCCGTGTCGTCTCGCATTTTCGCATCGTCCCCAGATCCGAACCGCCGCGCTGACTCCATTCGACGTGGCTTTCGCTCGCGGGCTCAAGTCCCACGCCCACTCTCGACTTCGCCGACCGCACGCCCTTGGCCACCAGACGCAACTTGCCGTGGCCTTTGGTCAAAAGCGTCACGATCAGGCTCGTGTTCGAATATGGGCGTGCGCCCAGGACGATGGTTTCGTCGCTCAGAATAGCCAAGAAAACGCCTCCCGACAGGGCTTCTTTTTTAGGCCTTGACGAAATCGGGCGGATGAGAGATAGTTTGCGACCGGAATGATTCTATTTTCTGTCGCTTCACAACTCAAACGGGAGGTACACGACCAATATGCCAGGAGTGAAAGTACACGAAGGTGAATCCATCGACAAGGCTTTGAAACAGTTCAAGAAACAATGCGAAAAATCAGGTATTCTCACGGAAATCAAAAAGCGCGAGTATTATGAGAAGCCCAGCGTGAAGCGCAAGAGAAAGATACTCGCCGCGCACAAGAAGCGCATGCGCGCCCAGAACCGCTAAGTCTAGACATTCTCATATCCGAGTTCGGAAAGCGCGGCATCCTTTTGCCGCCAGTTCGGCTTGATGCGCACCTTGAGGCCGAGATATATCTGCTCGCCCAGTCTCCGCTCGATCTCCGTTCTCGATAATTCTCCGATCTTCTTGATCTGAGCACCTCCCTTGCCCACCAGAATACCCCGCTGGCTCTTTCGTTCCACATAGATTTCCGCCTCGACGTGCAAGAGGCCGGAACGCTCGGCACGCTCCATCTCCCGCACCTTCACCGCCACGGCGTATGGAATTTCCTTGTGCAGCAGGCGATATACCTGCTCGCGGACGAATTCCTCTATCAGGAGTAATTCGCTCACGTCCGTCGTCATGTCGGGAGAAAAGTATCTCGGACCCTCGGGAAGCGCCCCGATGATGTCTGCCACCAGCGGCTCCACGTTGTCCCCCTTGAGTGCCGAGATGGGATAGACGCTCTTGAACCCGTCGTCTTCGGCGTATTTCGCGAGAACGGGCAGGAGCTTCGACTTGTCCTTCAATCGGTCCACCTTGTTGATGACCAAAAATGCGGGCACGCCCGCGTCCTCGATCAACGCGAGCGCATTTTCGTCCACCTCGCCCTCGGCGTCGTCCGTCATGAACAGGGCGAGGTCGGCTCCCGCGCACGCGGCCTTCACCTCTTCGAGCAAAAAGCGTCCGAGCTTCGAGGCGGGACGCTCGAGACCGGGCGTGTCGAAAAAAGCCGCCTGCGCATCCTCCGTGTTCAACACGCCGAGAAGCCTGCGCCTCGTGGTGCCCGGCTTGCGGGTGACGATGGCGAGCTTTTCCCCGAGGATGCGGTTGAGCAGGGTGGATTTGCCTACGTTCGGGCGTCCGATGATGGCGATGAAACCCGACCGGAATCCTGCGGGCGTCTCATGGCGGGTTTCGCCGCTTCTCAGGATTTTATCGAGGTCGAGCGTACGCGCGTCACCCCGGGTCCCGCGCGCACTCTTCTTCGGCGGCACCCCCGCGCCCTACCGAGACGCCCCGTCGATGCCAAGCTCCCTGAGCTGGAGGCGCTCGACCGAGGCCGGCGCGCCGGTCATCAGGCAGGTGGCTTTCTGGGTCTTGGGAAACGCAATGACGTCGCGGATGGAAGGAGCGCCCGTCAACAGCATCATGATGCGGTCCAGGCCGAACGCGATGCCCCCGTGGGGCGGCGTGCCGAACTCGAGCGCCTCCATGAAGAAGCCGAAGCGCCGCTGTGCCTCTTCTTCGTCCATGTCCAGGGCGGCAAACATCTTCTGCTGCACCCCGCGCTGGTGGATTCGCTGGCTGCCGCCGCCGATTTCATTCCCGTTCACCACCATGTCGTAAGCCTGAGAGCGGATGGCGCCGGGGTCGGAATCGAACAGCGCAACGTCTTCGGGCACGGGCGCCGTGAAGGGGTGGTGAAGCGCGTGGAACCGCTTCTCCGCCTCATCGTATTCGAGAAGCGGGAAGTCCACGACCCAGCAGAAATCGAATTTCGCATCGTCGCGGGCGACGAGGCCCAGACGCGCGCCGATTTCTTCGCGCAGATGACCCAGAACGGACGCGCTCACCGCCGGGGCGTCGGCCACCATCATCAACAGATCGCCAACCTCCACGCCCGCTCTCGCGCCGATCTCCTCCAACTGGCCATCCAGGAAGAACTTGGTGATGTTCGACTCATACCCGTTTTCCGTTCGCTTCGCCCAGGCGAGACCGCCCGCGCCCAGCTCCTGCGCGCGCGCGATGATGTCGTCGATTTCTTTTCTCGATGCCGACGCCATGCCCGGCCCCGCCATAGCGCGCGCCACGCCTCCTTTTTCCACCGCGCCCTTGAACACCTTGAACTCGCTCGCCCCCGCCACGTCGGTGAAGGTGGCCAGCTTCATGCCGAAGCGCCTGTCCGGCCTGTCGGTTCCGTACTGCGCTATCGCGTCCGTATAGGGAACCCGCTCGAACGGCGTCTCGATCTCGATCCCGCCCACCTCTTTCCATATCTTCGCCACCAGGCCTTCCATAAGGGCGAAGAAGGTCTCGCGGTTCAGGAAGGAGCACTCGATGTCGATTTGCGTGAACTCGGGCTGCCTGTCGGCGCGCAGGTCCTCGTCCCGGAAGCATCTGACGATCTGGTAGTAGCGATCGAAACCCGCGACCATGAGAATCTGCTTGAACATCTGGGGGCTCTGGGGGAGTGCAAAGAAACTTCCGCGCGCGATCCGGCTCGGCACCAGATAATCCCTCGCCCCCTCGGGGGTGCTCCTGGTGAGCACCGGGGTTTCCACGTCGACGAAGTGGTTTTCCGTCAGGAAATTTCGAATCACCTGGGTCGCCTGATGGCGCTTGATGAAATTCTCCCGCAGGGCCGATCGCCTGAGATCCAGATAGCGGTACTGGAGGCGCAGCGCCTCGCCCGCGTCGGAATCGTCTTCTATCTCGAAGGGCGGCGTTCTCGCCTCGCTCAAAACTTCGAGCTTCGTAATCCGGACCTCGACTTCACCAGTCGCGAGATTGGGATTCGCCATCCCCTCGGGGCGTTCGATGACAACCCCCTGAACGGCGAGCACCCACTCGCCGCGCACCCGCTCGGCGAGGGCATGGGCCGCCTCGTCGTAAGTGGGATCGGCCACCACCTGGGTGACGCCGTAGCGGTCGCGCAGGTCGATGAAAATCAAACCGCCGTGGTCGCGGCTCGACCCCGCCCAGCCCATGAGGACGACCTCGGCGCCGACGTCTGTGGCGCGAAGCGACCCGCAGTCGTGCGTCCTTCCTTTTTCCAGAAGCTCGCTCAAGATTTCTTATCCTTTAATCATGTCCGCGCTTGAATTTTCACATCCCTTCACTGGCGCGGGAGCGTATCGGCTTCGCATCCGGAATTCAAGCATCCTGCGCCCGCCTCTTCATTATACGGGAAAGCCAGGCGATTCCGCCCAGGCCGATCCAGACGGCCACGCCAACAGAAGCCCACGCCGCCGTCCACTCGGCAGGCAGAACCTCGCCCTTTGAGCCGGGATTCGTGATGTCCAGAATATAGCCCACCTCGATGGACGAGAGCGCACCGAAGAGAAAACCGAACCCGGCGAGGCAGCCCAGTGCCGTGCCCAGATGGCGTTTGGGCGCGATTTCGCTCATCACGACCAAAAAAACGGACGCATCGACGGCCATCGTCACCCCCCAGACCAATAATACGATCAGCAGAATCGGAATCGGCGCGTGAAACAAAGCGCCAATACCGAACGTCATCGCGCCACTCAGGAACAAGCTGCCTGCGATGCTGCGGAGCCGCCCGAACCTGTCTGCCGACCATGCGCCGATGAAATTCGAAAAAGCGGATATCGCGATCATGAACGCCAAGGCCGTCGCGGCGTTGTCGATGGCGACTCCTCGCGGAAACCCATGCGCTACAAACGCCGCGGCCAGAAACGTCACGCCCCAGCCCCTGAAGGCGAACAACTCCCAGCGGTGCATGACATAGGATCCGATGAGCACCCAGCATCTGAGCGGCAGACGCGGAAAGGCGAATTTCTCCCCGCTTCCGCGTCCTTCCCTCCCGGGGTCCGGCACCCAGACGAGCACCATGAGGATGCCGATGACGGGACCCAGCGAACCTGCGGCGAAGGTGAAGCGCCAGCCGAAATCGGGGAGCAGATAACCCGTCAGGAACATCGAGACCGACACGCTGAAGGTGAAGAAAAAGGCGTAGCCCGAGACCATCTTCGCCCGCAGAGCCGGCGTGGCG
>VXPH01000224.1:0-1761 GCA_009839615.1 Nitrospinota bacterium | reverse complement strand
TCTCTCTACCTGAATCTCCCATTTCCTCTCGGTGTGGGGGGCTGGGTGTTTTTTAAAACCGACTGGCCCCGGCCCGAACACGCCCGCGAGCCCCACCCCGCACGCGCACCGCAGAAGCGCCGCTGTCCACAAACCCTCGGCGAAGAAGGGGAACATGAGGTTCGTCAAGCCGAGCCAGGCGGCCGAGAAGAGATAGATCGTTCTCGCGCTGAAATAATCCGTCGCGCCGGTGAGGACGGCGGAGGCGACGACGTAGCCCACATAGAACGCGAAGTAGATGACGCCTGCGTCCGCATTGGTGAGGGACCATTCCGCCTTCAGAATCGGGATGGCGGTCGGGTAGTTCGCATAGACGAACATGATGGGAAGCTGAGAGAAGCTCAAGGCCCACAGGGATGCCTGGCTGAAGCGCGTTTTTCCGGGAGTGTCCATGGATTCTGCTATTGGTTTGCTCTCAGTCTAGGCGAAATCGTTTTCCCAAATGTGTTTGAGCCTTTGCACCTCACCTTCCGTCAAAGGCCCGGCGCCGACGCAGGAGAGCGCTTCCGCGAGTTGCTCCTCGCCCGAGAAACCCACCAGAGCGCAGGAGACCTCATCACGCATCAGGACGAAGCGAAGCGCCGCCTGCGCCAGGGTGCAATCTTCCCGGACGAGGAACGCGAGTTTCTCCGCGCGCGCCACGTCCTCATCGTATTCAGAACCGAGCGAGAGAACCGGCGGACGCGCATCCAGAAAACCCAGCAGGTTCGGCTCTGCCGTCAGCGCGCCCAGCGCCAGGGCGCGAATCGCCAGCACCCCCATCCCGATGGACGCTGCGCGCTCGATGAGCAGGCCGTAATCCACCGCGCTGAAACCCTCGGGCACGGGATAGGCCGCGCTCGGGTTGAGCAGGTTGAAATACGCCTGCACCGTGTGGAACTCGCCGCTGTCGATCATCTCGGCCAGCGCGGCGGGATGCCCGACCCCGGTGAACCCGAAAAAGCGCACCAGGCCGCGATCGCGCAATTCCATGAAGCCGTCGAGCACGCCGCCGACGCCGTAAATATCGTGGAGATCGAACACCACCTCCCCCACCGGCCAGTCCCTCCCGGGGGCCACGTAGTTGTGTATCTGGATCAGGTCGACTTGGGGGCGGCCCAACCGCTCGAGGCTCTTCTCCACCGAGGCGACCACCGCTTCTTCGGGCGCTTCGCGCTCCTCGGCGGTGAGGCGGATCTTCGTCGTGAGGACAACCTCCGCCCCCAGTCGCTTGAGCGCGGCGCCGAGGTTGGCTTCTGACTTTCCGCTCCCGTAGCCCATCGCCGTATCGAAGAAGTTCACGCCGCCGTCCAGCGCGCCGCGAACCGCGCGGAGCTGCGCCTCGTGGTCGTCGCCCACCATCAGGCGGCTGATCCCGCCGGTGCCGAAACCTATCTCGGATACCGAGATGCCCGTCTTCCCCAGGGTGCGCATGCGCATCGTCATCTGCTCCGAATAGATTCATCCACAAGTCCGGGCGAAGCCTACCATGAGCGAGCCGGAAGGCGAAGGAGAACGGGTTGTTGGAAAAGCCCCCAAAAACAGGGAATGAATTTCTGAATCGACATACCCTTATGAAACCACTTCCCCCTCAGGGAGCATCCAACAACCACTCCTCCCTTGAGGGGGGCGTTGAAAAACCCCACAAAAGGAGCGCGCTGAATTTCACTCCCCCCTTGAGGGGGAGTCGAAGAGGCCGAGCGGTTTGTGCGAAGGCCGATTCGGTGGGGGGTAAAACGTGTT
>VXPH01000213.1 GCA_009839615.1 Nitrospinota bacterium | reverse complement strand
ATATTTTCGATAAAATTCGATAAATTCACGGGGTTTTTCGATAAATTTCCGAAAATTATTTTTCTTGCAACCAATTGTAATCAAAAGGGTTATTATATAAATCTGAGCGTGGGGCACTCAGATATGGCGGCAAAAAAAGTTTTTCGGCTCCCCCGCATTTCCCCGCAACTGCCCGCATTTCCTCCCGCGCGGCCTCACTCCCGCTCCAGCCAGACGCCGTCCTCGCCGTCGACCTCTTGCACCCGCACCCGGACCCGTTCGGCGAGCGCGGTGGGCACGTTCTTGCCGATGAAGTCGGGGCGGAAGGGGAGCTCCCGGTGGCCCCGGTCGATGAGGGCGGCGAGCCATATCTTGCGCGGACGGCCGAGTTCCATCACGGCGTCGATGGCCGCGCGCGCGGTCCGGCCCGTGAAGAACACGTCGTCCACCAGGAACACGCCGCGGCCCGTCAGGTCGAAGTCGATGAGGGTGGGTTCCGCGCCTGGCCGCTCGGCGGGGTGGCCGGCGTCGTCGCGGTGGACGCCGATGTCCAGCGCGCCCAGGGGCGGCGAGACGCCCTCCATCGCCTCGATGTGGCCCGCCAGTCGCCGCGCGAGCGGCTCGCCGCGGGTGAGCACCCCGATGAGCGCGACCTTCTCCCCCGCCGCGCACGCCTCGGCCATCTCGGAGGCGATTCTCCGGAGCGAGAGTTCGAGTTCGTGCGCCGTCATGATGGATATCGGAACCATACGCGTTACCCGGAATTGTCGGAAACGAAAGCAAGCCATCCTAGTGCGTATGGGGCCGGGGATCAATCGAGCGGCCGCTGGAGGGGGTGTTGATCTTACCCCCCTGGCGGGGGGAAATTCCGGCGGGCGAAATCCCGGGCCTCCTCCCGGGTGGAGATGCGCCCTTCGAGCTGCTCGTCCTCGACCGCGGTGAGGATTTCCCCCAGCTTAGGACCCGGCGGGTGGCCCATCGCCATGAGCTCGTCCCCGTCCAGCAGGCGCGGCGGGCGCAGGGCTTCCGCTTGGATTTCTTCGAGTTTTCGCGTGCAGAATTCGTGCGTCCGCAGGTTCCCGTGGCTGGCGAGGCAGTCGACGCGGTGGAGTTCGAGCAGTTCCCCGAAATACGGCTCGCGCAGGAAGCGCTTGAGGCGGCTCTCGCGCATTTTCTCCACGTGCATGAAGCGCATGTGGTTCGCGACCAGCTCACAGATTCGCGCCGCCTGCGCCTTCGGCATGCGGAGCCTCGCGCAGACCTCCGCGCTCATCGCAGCCCCTGCCTTGTCGTGCCCGTTGAAGCGGATCCTGTCCGTCTCGGTGAAAGTGGCCGGTTTCCCGACGTCGTGGAGCAGTATGCCCCAGGCGAGCGTCGGCGAGGCGGCGCGCTCGATGCGCAGCATGGCGAGCACGTGCGTCCACACGTCGCCCTCGGGGTGAAATTCCGGCGGCTGCGCCACGCCGCGCATGGCGGCGACTTCGGGCAGCACGCGTTCGAGCAGGCCCGAGGAATCGAGGGTGGCGAAGGCGGCGTCGGCGTTGTTTTGAGTGAGTATCGTCGTCAGTTCGTCGCGGATTCTCTCGGGGCTGATTTTCCCGATGAGCGCCGCACTCGCTTCGATGGCGGCGGCGGTCGCCGGCTCAATCGCAAAACCGAACCGCGCCGCGAAGCGCACCGCCCGCATCATCCGCAGGTGGTCTTCGCGGAATCTGTGAGCCGGTTCGCCGATGGCCCGGATGACGCCCGCGTCCAGGTCGCGCCGGCCGCCCACGTAATCGAGGAGTTTGTCGGCCGATACGTCGTAAAACATCCCGTTGATGGTGAAATCGCGCCGGTTCGCGTCGCCTCGCTCATCGGAGGGACGGACCGAGTCAGGGTGTCTGCCGTCGCCGTAGGGGCCGTCTTCGCGGAACCTGGCCACCTCGAACTCCCGCTCGTCCACCCGCACGCGCACCACGCCGAACTGCGCTCCCACCGCGACGGTTTTCTCGAAAAGGCCTTCCACGGCCTCGGGCGCTGCATCCGTGGCAATGTCCCAGTCCTTGGGTTCAAAGCCGAGCAGGGCGTCGCGCACGCACCCGCCCGCCAGGAGCGCTCGATGCCCCGAGGCCTCGAGTGCCCGGATGATCCGAATCGCCGCATCGGGCGGCCGTATATTCAACATCCTCCCCCCGCCGTGGTTGAAATGCCCGAACCAACGATACTACGATATGCCCAATCACAAGCGCGGGCAAACCGCCGTTCGCGGAGCCGCGAGCAGATGATTTGTAGGGACAGGCCCCCGTGCCTGTCCGTGGCCCCGTGCCTGTCCTGTATCGGGATGAATATGACCGACGGGCGGCCACGAGGGGCCGCCCCTACGCAAAACGAGATGGGGATGTAGGGGCGGCACTGTGTGTCCGTACGAGCGGCTGTCGGCGGCTTGATGAATATGAATTGACCGGGAAAAAAGGAGTCGTCAACTGAAGCGCATCGTTTCCATTCTTTTCATCGTTTTCTCGGCTTGGGCGGGCGTTTGTCATGGCGCGTCCCTGGACGGGAAATCGATCGATCTCGGGCTGGAGGAGATCGCCGCGGGGGATTATTCCGCCGCCGCGGATACGTTCGACCGGGTAATCGCGTCCGCGCCCGAACGCCCCGAGGGGTATTTTTTCAAGGCGTCCGTTTTCCATATCCTGAAAAGTCATATCCGGCGCAAGGACTATCAGGAGACCTGGCGGAAAAACGCCGAGAAGGCGATGGCCCTCTCCGAGGCGTTGCTGGAGAAAAACCCCGAAGACACGCGGGCGCTCCTCCTCGCCGGCCTGACGGAGGGCATGCGCATCGTGGATGCGCTCGACAGCAGCAGCTACCTCACCGCGTTCCTGCGGGCGGGCGCCATGGAGAATCATCTGGAAAAGGCGATCGAGCTCGATCCGAAAATCCACGACGCCTACTACGGGCTGGGGATTTACCACATCCGGGGGAGTACGGAGAGCTGGGTGCGGATGTTCCGGTTTTTCATCGGCGATACGAGCGCGAAGGGCAGGGCGTACCTGCGCCGCGCGGTGGACGGCAAGGGCTGGATATCGAACTCCGCGCGGCAGGCTCTCATCTGGGCGCTGTACCGTGCGGAGAAATTCCAGGAGGCGAGGGGGTACGTCGAATACCTGCGCGCGCGCTATCCGAAGAACGTCCTCTACGACGTCGCCCATGCGGAGAGCTTTTTCATCGCGGAGGACTACCCGCACGCGCGGGCGGAATATGCGAAACTGCTGTCCCGGCTGGAACAATCGAAAGACGAGATTCTGAGATTGTACCGGGAGTTTGCAAGATGGCGGGTGATTCGTTGTGATTACGCCCTGGGGAAGCAGGAAGAAGCGGCGGAGGAAACCAGGGAATTGCTCACCGAAAAGCACATGTATTCTTCCCTGATGGAGCAGATTCGTCTGGAACTCGAATCCGCCGCCGGGGTCCTGAAAGAGAAATGATGCGCCATTCGGGAGTGCGGGGCGGCCTGGCGGGTTTCCTGACCATCCTGGCGGTTTCTCTGGGTGCGGGTCTCGCGTCCTCCGCCCCGGTCAGCGTGGATTTGCAACTCGTCCTGGCGGTCGACGTTTCCGGCAGCGTGGACGAGGTGGAGGGGAGGCTCCAGCGGATGGGGTATGTGAACGCCTTTCGCTCCCCGGCTGTTTTGCGCGCCATCCAATCGGGGAGGCACAAGAGCATCGCGGTCACCTATATGGAGTGGGCGGGCTTCGACTTTCAGAGAGTCGTCGTGGGCTGGCGAAGGATTCACGACGGCGCGAGCGCCGAGGCGTTCGCCTACCTGCTCTCCCAGGCGCCGATAGGGGTGGGGCCCTACACGTCGATAAGCGGGGCAATCGATTTCGCGCTGCCGCTGTTCGAGAACAACGGGTTCACGAGCGAGCGCCGCGCCATCGACATATCCGGCGACGGGCCGAACAACAGCGGGGAGTACGTGACGAATGCGCGGGACCGGGCCATCAGGACCGGCGTGACGATAAACGGGCTTCCCATCATGAACAACCGGCCGAGTCCCTGGGGCAGAATGCCGATGCCGAACCTGGATTTGTATTACAGGAAATGCGTCATCGGGGGCAGGCGCGCTTTCCTGGTGGTCGCGAATGATTTCAAGTCTTTCGGGCGCGCCATCCGCAGAAAGCTCATCCTGGAGATTGTCGGCTTGCCGGCGGGGGAAGGGCAGCGGCAGGCGCATGGCCTGCGGGGGCCTGAGGCGATCCCCGTCTCGGCGTCGAGGGTGGCCCCGCCGTGCGACGCCGGCGAGCGGCGCCGCAGGAGCTGGACGGATGAGTATTAGGTTTTCCCGTCCGCCTGTATGAAATTCGAGGCGGATTCTATACATCGTTCGATAACTTTCGGACTGATTCTCAAAACGGAGGAGTGTGAATTCTGATGAAAGCCGTGCGCGTGCATCAATTCAACATGGACGTTCCCATGCGGGTGGATGAGGTGGAAGACGCGAAGCCCGAGCCCGGCGAGGTGCTGATCAAGGCCGGCGCGGTCGGCGTCAACCCGGTGGACCTGGCGATACGAGCCGCCAAGCACCCCTACGCCAAGCTGGTGACGCCCCCCTATATTCCCGGCGCCGAGGCGGCGGGAGAAATCATCGCCCTGGGCGAGGGCGTGGAGGACTGGCGGCTCGGGCAGCGGGTGTATGGCCGCGCCGTCGGCGGAAGCTACGCCGAAAATGTGCGGCTCGTCGCCAACGCCACGGCGGAACTGCCCGAGGCCTACTCCTATGAAGAGGGCGCCTGCATCACGGTGGCGTTCTACACGGCCTGGAACGCGCTCGTCATCAAGGCGGGGGTGGGCCCTGGCGAGACGGTGCTGGTGCAAGGCGGCGCGGGCGGCGTCGGCATGGCGGCGATTCAGCTCGCCAAGCGGCTGGGCTGCCGCGTTTTCGCGACGGTGAGTTCCGATGCGAAGGCGAATTTCTGCAGGGAAATGGGCGCGGATGAGACGATCAACTACCGCGAGGAGGATTTCGCCGAGCGTTGCATGGAGCTCACCGGCGGGCGCGGCGTCGACGTCGTCGTCGAGCTCTGCGCCTGCGATAACTTCGACAAGGACCTGGACGCCATCCGCGTGGACGGAAAGATCATCGTCATCGGCACCGGCACGGGCAAGGGGCCGGGCGCGGAGTTCCGGGTCCCGGCGGTCATGACGAAAGACGCCGTGGTGCTGGGGCTGGCCGTGGTGAACCTGTTTCCGAAAATGCCGGAGGTGGTGCGCCGCTTCACGCCCCTGCTACGCGAGGGCGCGTTCCGGGTCAACGTCGACAAGGCGTCGCGTTTCGAGGAAGCGAACGAGGCGCATGATTACGTTCTGGAGGGTCAATTCCTGGGCAAGGTCGTCCTGGTTCCGTAGCCGGGGCGTGAGAGGAGAATGTGATGAAAGCGGTACGAGTGACGCGGTTCGGGCTCGATTACCCCATGGAGTTGGAAGAGGTGGTGGAGCCTGCGCCCGGGCCGGGTGAGATGCTGGTGCGGATAGCGGCCGCGGGGGTAAATCCCCTGGAAGTCGCGATTCGCTCGGGGAATCATCCACGCGCGGGGGCGATGACGCTGCCCTATACCTGCGGCACGGACGTCGCGGGAGAGGTGGAGGCGGTGGGCGAGGGCGTCGAGGCGTTCGCGCCGGGCGATCGGGTGTGGGGCCGCGCCTCCACCGGGGCGTATGCCGAAAAAGGGCTCCTGCCCGCAGGCTCGACGGGCAGGCTGCCGGGTTCCATGACTTTCGCGGAAGGCGCCGCGCTGCCCATCCCGCTGCTCACGGCCTGGAACGCCCTTGTCGTGAAGGGAGAGGCGGCTCCGGGTGATTGCGTGCTTGTGCAGGGCGGAGCCGGCGGCGTGGGCTATCTCGCGATCCAGCTCGCCCGCGCCATAGGCTGCCGGGTGTTCACGACGGTGAGTTCAAAGGAGAAGGCGAATTTTTGCCTTGCGGCGGGCGCTGAGGCGGCGGTCAACTACCGCGAAGAAGATGTGCCCGGGCGCGTGATGGAGCTTACTTCCGGCAGAGGCGTCGAGGTCGTCGTCGAAAACATCGGCTGCGACAACCTGTCTTCGGACCTCAAGCTCAACGCCGTCAACGGCCGGATCGTCATCGTCGGCACGGGAACCGGCAAAGGGCCGGAGGTGACGATTCCCCTGCCTGCGGCGATGGGACGGGACGCCAGAATTCTGGCGCTCTCCTCCGGCAATCTGAATCCCCTTGTCCCAGGCATATTGAGGCGTTTGGCTCCCTTGCTGGAAGGAGGAGCCATCAAGCCTCACATCGGGCGGGAACTGCCGATGGAGCAGGCGAATGAATCGCACGAGATTCTTCTGAGCGGCAAGTTTCTGGGCAAGATAAATCTGGTGCCCTAGGAGAACAACCGCATTTTGAGGAGGTGGATGAGATGCTCTTGCTGGGTGATCATGAAATCGACCTTTGTCTGTTCGACGCCTACGGCACGCTGTTCGACGTGACCGCCGCAGCAGCGGAAAAACAATCAGAGCTCGGCGATCAGTGGCAGGCGCTCTCCTCGCTCTGGCGGACCAAGCAGATCGAATACACGTGGCTGAGAAGCCTGATGGGCGCTCACGCGGATTTCTGGCAGGTAACGGGCAATGCGCTCGATTTCGCCATGGATACGCTGGGGATGGAGAACCCGCGCCTTCGCGAAGAGCTCATGATGCTCTACAGGCAACTGAGCGCGTATCCCGAGGTGAAGGGCGTGCTGGCAAAGTTGCGCGAAGATGGTGCGCGGGCCGCGATTCTCTCGAACGGCTCTCCCGAAATGCTCGCCAGCGCGGTGAAAAACGCCGGAATCGAGGAATATCTCGAAGAAATCCTGTCCGTGGAGAGTGTGGGAATATTCAAGGTGCACGCATCGGTCTATCAGCTGGCGGTGGACCGGCTCGGCGTCCCCGCCGATAGAATCTGCTTTTTTTCATCGAACGGCTGGGATGTCGCGGGCGCTTCTCATTTCGGATACCGCGTCGTCTGGGTCAATCGTTTCGGACAGAAAAAAGAGCGTGTCCCGCATGAAATCGACGCGGAGATCACCTCGCTCGACGAACTGGAGAAGATTCTGGTTCACAGGTAACCTGCTTCAGGTCTTATGAAACCTTGAGGGCCTTTCTCAGGGTCCGGATTCTCCCCGCATGATCCGAATGGTTCACCGGCGGGAGTTTCTCCCTGTTCGTCACCGGCAAAACGATGAAATGGGGACCTGCCTCGGTGAGTATCCGGGGCAGGGTGTCCTGAAACGCTTCGAGGGAATCAATGCGCTCCACCTTGCCGTTTCCCGCCGCGCCGCCGCCCGCGAAGCCCGAGGCGCGCGCCAGTTCGACGAAATCGGCCCGAGGGGGAAGTTCCTGTCCGCCTACCATCTCGTAGCTCCTGTTCTCGAGCAGGAAGACCACCAGGTTTTCGGGCGCATACCTGGCCAGCGTCACCAGTGAACCCAGGCTCATCAGCATCCCCCCGTCGCCCTTCCAGACGATGGTTTTTCGTTCTGGCCGGGCGATGGCGAGGCCTAAGCCGAAATCGGCGGCGTGGCCCATACCGAAGGCGAGAAAATCGAAATCAAGCTCGCTATCCGAGACCAGCGGCCACTGCAGGGTAGCCGTCATCGTCATCACCACGATCTCGTTCGTTCTTCGCTCCGCCACCGCGCGGAACAGTTCCATGCGCTCTATCAAGGGAGTCTGCCTCTCAAGGTTTGAACCCGTAGCCGGTGATCACGGCCGCCGGATACGAGGTTTCCGCCGCCGTATGGTCCATCAGCTCGAGCGTTCCCAGGTCATCGTCCGACATGAGGCGCCAGGTGGGGATTCTCCATGCCTGAAGCAGCGGTTCCGTGAAGGTATAGGCCGAATCGATTGGCAGCTTCCCGGCGGTCGCCCCGCCGTACCCCCGCCAGCCGACCATCATGCGCAGGGGCACCCTGGGGCCGACCCCGCAGCCCCTCAGGGAGTCACCCGCCTCCATCAGGCCGGTGTTCTGAATCACGAGCAAAGGCTTGAGGCCGCCCGTCCAGAGCCCGGCGGCGATGGCGACGGATTCTCCCTCCCGGCAGGGGGTGATCAGGTCGATTTCGGGGTCGTTTTCCAGGGCTTCGTATAGAAGACGGCTCTCGCTGTCGGGGATCATGAGAGCGTGCGTGAAGCCGAGTTCGTGGAGTTTCCGGACCGTTTTCTGTGCGCTTGCGCCCTTTTCGCTCAAGGATTTTCCTCTGGATGAGAATTGCATATTCTTATCTGCCGAGGGGCCATCTTCTGTGCCGCATAACGCCCAAGTCAAGAGTTCCGAGCGAAATAATCCTGGAATCGAAGACGGCGGGAATATGGTAATCTGCTCGGAGTGATAAATTCGGGTTTTTTCGATGGGATGAGATTTTCCCTGTAGGCTGCGGAGAGAAAGGGAGCCGCGTTGAAACGACGACCCGTAATCGCGATGACCATGGGAGATCCGGCGGGGGTGGGGCCCGAAGTTTGTCTCAAAGTCGCACAGGAGGCGGGCGTTCGGAAAAAATGTGCGCCCCTCATCGTGGGCGACATGGCCGTGCTCAGGAAACACGCCCGGCGCATGAAGATTCCGGCGCGTCTTGAGCGAATCAAGGGTGAGGCGAAACTGGCGCAATACGAAGACTCCGCCCTCACGCCCGTGATCGATCTCAAAAATGTGGCCCCCGAACACCGCGTTTTCGGAAAAGTCCTCCCCGAACTGGGCGCGGCGGCCGGCCGGTACATCGAAAAAGCCGTCTCGATGGCGCGCGAAGGCTTGGTGGACGCCATCGCAACCGCGCCGATCAACAAGGAATCCTTACAAGCCGGGGGGTACGACTACCCCGGTCATACCGAGATGCTCGCCGATCTGTGCGGCGGGGGCCAGCCCGTCATGATGCTGGCGCACCGGGGGATTCGCATCGCGCACATGTCCACCCATTGTCCCTTGCGAGTCGCGCTCCGGCGCGTCAAGAGGAAGAGAATCGTCTACGTGGCGCGCGTTCTGGATGACGCCCTTCGACGGCTCGACCGCAAAACGCCCAGGATCGGTGTCGCGGGCCTCAATCCCCACGCGGGCGAAGGCGGCTTGTTCGGGAAAGAGGAGGTGGAGGAAATCGCGCCCGCGGTCGCGGATTTAAGGGAGATGGGCGTCGACGCGCACGGCCCGGAGCCGCCGGACACGATTTTCGGCAAACTGCGGGGCGGCTACTACAGCGGCGTCGTGGCCATGTATCACGATCAGGGCCACATTCCGGGCAAGCTGATGTGCTTTCGCTTCGACTCCCGGGGGCAGGCGAGCGTGCGCGGCGTCAACGTGACGCTGGGCCTGCCCATCGTCAGGACTTCGGTCGAGCACGGGACGGGCTACCCCATCGCCGGGCGCGGCCTCGCGGATCCCTCCAGCATGGTCGATGCGCTCATCCTCGCGGCGAGGCTGGCTGGGAACAGGTGAGGGGAATTACGCACACCTCTTATGGAAAGATGAGATAACACACAGGACACAAATCGCAGTCTGCCTCTGCGTTACGCAAATCAAAAAATAACTCAATGACAACAGTTTCGTTGACAACATATTTGTTGTCGGGACAGGTCGCGGCCTGTCTCCGCGAAAACTCTTGTCTTCAAGATCGGCATATCGTCAGCAGGTGCACGGCTTCGGCGCCTGCTTTTTTGAGTTCGCGGGCGCAGGCCGAGGCGGTCGAGCCGGTCGTGACGACATCGTCGACCAGGATGCACGTGGCCGCCTCGAGTTTTTGGCGCGCGCCCCTGGGCCGAATCCGGAAGACGCCGCGCATGTTCCGGCGCCGCTCCCGCGCGGATAGGCCTGTCTGCGAGCGAGTCGCCTTCGCGCGCTCGAGGAGGTCCGCATGGGGTAGCCCCAGGTGCTCCCCTGTCTTGATCGCCAGCAGCATCGCCTGGTCGAAGCCCCGTACTCGCCAGCGGGCGGGGTCGATGGGCACGTGCGTCACCAGCACGTTCCCGGCATTTTCATCCATTCCGAGTTCTTCCGTCGCGAGTTCGGAGAGCAGGGGCGCGAACTCGCCCGCCAGCTTCGTGAAGCCCTGGAACTTGAAGAGGTGGACCGATTCCCGAAGCGAGCCCTCATACGCGCCGATGGCGCGGGCCATGTCGTAGTGATGCCCGCTTTCCAGGCAATCCGCGCAGACGTGGGCCGGGGAATGAGCCAGGGTGGTCAGGGAGTGAAAAGGATTGCCGCACCTGGGGCACCAGGGGGGTTCAAAGCGCTCGAAGGCTTCCGTGCAGGGGAGGCATATCGCATGCGGGTCGCCGATTTTCATGGAAGCAGAGCACAAAAGACATTTCGGTGGGATGAGAAAATCCGTTGCTGCGCCGATGAGCCTGCGGACGTAACCCATGATCCGTGCGGTACACTCGCTTCGGGTCCCGGGTTATTGGAAGTGCGGCCCCCCTCGTACGGGCCGGCTTTGGCGTGAAGGTTTAAGACTTTCTTCTGAGTTGCACCCTTTTGCTGCCTGCGCCCTCGCTTTCCGCCTCGCCCCGGCGGCGGTGGCGGATGAGTTCGGCGACGATGGCGACCCCGATCTCGCCCGGCGTGTCGGCGCCGATGTCGAGACCGATGGGCGCATGGACGCGGTCAATGAGTTCGCCCCGCTCGTAGCCCTTGTCCTGGAGGTGGCGATAGGTGAGCAGCACCTTGCTTTTGGAACCTATCATCCCGATGTAGCGCGCGTCCGTCTTCATCGCCCATTCGAGGACGACCTCGTCGTTCGAATGTCCCCGCGTGATGATGGCCAGATAGTCGGACTCATCGACGGGGATTTTCTCGAAGATTTCAGGGAATTCCCCGACATAGAACGATTCCGCCATCGGGAAGCGCTCCTTGTTGGCGAACGAGGGCCTGTCTTCGACGATCGAAACGCGGAATCCCGCGAGGTAGGCCGCCTGCGCGACACAAAACGACACGTGCCCGCCGCCGAACATATAGACGAGTGGCTGGCCGGAGATGGGTTCGACGAAGATTTCGGTCGCCTCCGCGAGCGTCGAGCGCTTTTCTCCCGCGCGCGCGGCGTCCCTGTTGAACTGCAGGAGCGTGGGACTGCCGTTTCGGATGATTTGGGTGCTCTCCGCCCAGATTTCCGTCGAGTAGTCGGGAATCTCGCCCACGGCGCTGCCGTCGCGCCGGAAGAGCATCTTTCTGGCTTCCGGCACCGGGACGTCGAGTTCGCCGGGCTGGACGATGGTCGCGAGCGCAGCACTTCCGCCCTCGGTTCTGATGCGGTTGATCTCGTCGAGCAACTCTTCCTGAAACGCCCGGAAAGGCTCCACGAGTATCTCCACCACGCCGCCGCAGATGTGACCGCTGTCTTCCGCTTCCTGCTGTGTGAGGTCGAAGCGGAGCTTTTCGGGTTCGCCCGTTTCCAGGACGCTCATCGCGGTTTCCCACACCTCGGCTTCGAGGCAACCACCGCCGACGGTGCCTTCCGTGCTGCCGTCCTCGCGCACGAGCATTTTCGCATCGCCGCTCATGGGCGCGGACCCCTTGCGGGCCACGACGGTGGCGAGCGCGCCGCTCTGGCCGTCTCCCTTGAGCTTTGCCATTTCCCTGAAAACGTCCTTGCTCATTCGTTGCTCCGCTTTCGTGAAGTCATGATTGCTACGCATCCGGCATTATTCGCAGGATAACTTCACATTCGTTGTTCTTACAAGATGTGAAGAGAATACCGTCCGCCGGGCCACAAGGCTTTCCGGCCAGTTCCCATATAGTATAGGCCGTTTTTTCCAGTTTTTCCAGCGAGGTTCCCAAATCGGCCTTGTTGATGACGATCCACTTGCGGGCGCCGTCATCGACCTTGTGGAAAAGACCATCGGGATGCGTGGATAATTTCCCCACGGACTCGGCCGTTATCTCCTCGCCCGCTTCCAGACCGCATATTCGCCCGAGCGCATCGGGGCGAAAAACGTGCGCTTCGCTCAAAGGCGCGCCCAGCGCATCGAGTCCCACGACGCCCAGCACGGCGTCGATATTTTCCGGTAATACGGGTTCACCGGGGCCGGACGCCTTGATGGGCAGTCTTCTCGCGCCGTCCGCCTCGATGAGCGTGAGGGCGTTACCCAGCGTGAAGCGGGCAATTTCCGAAGGCATAAAACCGCTCAGCTTCATGCGCCGCTCGCTCTCCCGGCCCGGGACCGGTGATTTTCCCTCTCGGCGGCGTGCGAACCACGAGACGCCGCAAGCGTCCATGTAGGAGCGGAGGTTTTTGGAGAGTGTCGCGGCGTCGCCCAGGGCGAGGTGGATTTCTTCCTCGGGGAGCGGCGCGAAAATCTTCGTCGTCGTCGTGAGAATCGCGGGCTTTCCACTTTGCGCATGGAACTCTCTGGCGATGGCCGTCAGCAGGCTCGTTTTTCCGCCCCCCCCGACCGCCGCGACGCTCTGGCCCGGCTCGATCCCGAGGGAGCGAACGATGTCGTCTGCCGCTACCAAGTGCGGCTCTCCAGGCCGCCGAGCAGCTCGCGCCTCAGGATGTTCACGAGTTCGGTGGAAAGCTGGGAGAGGTCCTGCACCACGATGTGGTTGGGGTAGATCTGCTCCACGAAAGGGTCCACCACGCCGACGCCGATGACGCGGACGCCGAGTTTCTGCAGCCGGTTCACCGTGTTCACGAGGTGGGTCGCGTCCCCGTTGGGCTGGCCGTCGGAGGTGATGATGATGATTTTCTCCTCTTCGGGCCGCTGGATGAGCCTGCGGTAGGCGAAGAGCAGGTGTTCTTCGTCCCAGTTGTTGAAGCGCGGATAGATGTTGACGAGCCTGTGTTTGATCTGGGCGAAATTATCCTCGAAACCCTTGTAGATGCGGTGCTGCAGCGGCGAATGCCGGATGTGGCGGAACTTGAACGCCGGGATGTGGCCCAGGGCCGCCGCCATGGCGGCTTCGGAACTCTCGGTGGAGTAGCCGATGACCTCGAAGGGCACGTCGAGGCGGTCGAGCGCTTCGGCGAAGAATATGGTCGCCTCCCTGGCGGCCATGTATTTCGACTCGCGGTTCATGCTGCCGCTCTCGTCCACGAGCAGCGTGAAGCACACGTCGAGCTTGTCGGGTTCTTCTCTTCGGTGGAAGAGATGGAATTTCCCGAGCCGCTGTTTCCACAGCTTCGGCAGGTTCAGCTTGCCCGATCGGTGCGAGCCGCTGTAGCGCGTGTAGGTTCTCTCCTGGATGATCTGCATGAGCTTCCACACCAGCACCTTGATCTGGCTGCCCGCGTTGTCGATGACCGCCGCGTATTCCTCGGCCTTACCCTCGGGCGGCAATACGATAGTGCGTTCGTCGGGGTGCTCGGCGGTGGGGTGGATTTCCTTTTTGTTCCCTTCGAGTTCGAACCAGGGGGCGGCCCAGTGCCCGAGCGCCGCGAGTTCCTCGGGGCTGAGTTCGACCTGCTCGCCCACGTCTTCCTCGTCGATTTCCTCCGCCGCTTCGGGGTGGAGCATATCGAGGGCTTCGTCGTCGTCGCCTTCGAGGTTCTGGCTCTCGATTTTCTCTAAAATTTCCTCAGGGATATCCGAGAGGTCCTGATCCTCGCTCATCCGGGCGAGTTGTTCTTCGGTGAGATAGCGCTGGATGGCGTCGTAAATCTCGTTCGCGCAGTCGAAGGCAGTCTTGGGTTCATCGGCGGCGCAGGCGCGGTCTATCAGCGGGATGAGTCTGTGGAAAATCTGGACGACGGCGGAGTCGAACCAGGCCGCGGGCAAATCCCCGGGCCGCGAGGAGGGCAGGCCGGGCGTCTGCCCGATCCCGGCGAGGTAGATCCCCCACTGGATTTGAAGAAACAAGGGGAGTTGCCCGCTCATCTGGTTGCGTTCGGCCGCCTCGATGGCCGGGAGAATGAAGGCCCTGAAATTCTTCTTGGTGCCGGGCAGCGTTTCCGCGAGACGGTTTTCGCACCGCGCGTCCTCGAGCGTGTGCCAGATATGAAAAAGACCCGGCCTCTCGCGGTTCGCGAGCGCGGCGCGCCCCGCCCAGCGGAACGTGCCGTGGATCTTGTGGGCCACCTCGATGAGCGTCATGCCCTTCTGGAATCTCAGGACGTGCTCGTCGTTGAGTCCGCCGCCCAGGCGCGCCAGGGTTTGTTCGGGGTCTTCGACGTGAATGGCGTCTTCGCCGTTCTTCGCCTTGGGGCCGAAGTTCAGGGCGAGGTCGTAATCGTGCGCGGTCACCTGCGCGAGCGCTTCGAGACGGGCGCGTCGGCGCTCCATGCCTCATCTCCCGGCTAGAAGTGGTTGTCTACGATGTCCTCGAGCACCTTGGCGTCGAAAGAGTTGACCTTGCTGAAAATGGTCGAGACGGCGGCTTCCATGGGGTCGAACTGCGCCGCCATGCGCGCCCAGTCGATGAGGCGCCGGGTGCTGAACGTGCAGAACACCTTCTCGTTCTGCATGGCCTCGCGCACGTCGTGGCCCACGCGCACCATGCGCTTGATGAGCTCCTCGTCGCGGTTCCCGCTCTGCTGCATGATGACCTCGACTTCCGCCTCGAAGGGCAGGTAGTCCATCTTCACGGTGACCGGGAAGCGATCCAGAAGCGCCTCGTTCAGGGGCTTGGTGCCGCCGTATCTGCGGTCCTCGTGCGGGTTCATGCTGGCGAAAAGCCTGAAATTCGGGTGGGGCTTGACGATGCGGCCGTCGTATTCGGACAAGACGATCATGCGGTCGTCGTCGAGCAGGCTGTGCAGGCAGAAGGCGATTTCGGGCAGGCACGCGTTGATCTCGTCGATGAGCAGCCAGTCGCCCGATTGCATGGCGTCGACCAGGATGCCGTTCACCCAATAAGTGCCCTGTTCGTTGATCATCAGCTTGCCCACGAACTCATCGACGGTGGTCATGCCGTTCAGGTTCACGCGCCGGAAGCCGTTGTTCGTCATGTGGGCGAGGTGGCGCACCGAGAGGGTCTTGCCGACGCCGGTCTCTCCCACGAGGAGGACGGGCAGGTTCCCGCTGACCGCCCACGCGATGCGTTCGAGCGCGTCGCCCGCCGCCAGGTAGAACTGCGCCGGGGGAACGAAGGAGTTGCCGTTCGTCTCGTTGATGGGGATTTCGCTGCGCCCGATCCGGTAGGTTCCGTTCTCCACCGTCTCGGTCAAGATTTCGGTAGTCAATTCGCATACTCCATGGCTGAAACGCCGAACAGAAACATCATGATCGCCTCGAGCGCGCCGCCGCCGATGGCGCGCGATTTGTCGGATATCGTGTGGCAATGAACGGGCGCGGCCCTCGGGTCGACGTCGCCCACCTTGAAGCCCGCGGTCACCTCGATGCCGTCTCTCAGAAGCCCGCGCAAAACGCCGTCGATGGCGGAGCGCACCTCCGCCCCGTCTACGCGGGCGACGGCTTCTCCCGCCCGCACCACGTCGCCGATCCCGGCGATGGAGGTGAATACGCCGGCTTGGGGCGCGCGCAGCAGCCGCTCGGTGGTGTAGCCGCCGATGGGGCCCGGAACGCCGGTGTTCGGCTTCGCGGCACCCTCCAGGATCACCCTTCCGAGGTCGTGCCCCCGGGATGTCTCGATAACGGCGTGGCAATCCACACCTGCGGTGAAGCCCGGTCCCAGGCCGACCACGACCTCCGCGTCGTCGATGCGCGTGCCGAGGTTTCGCTTCGCCAGAATCGCATCGACCACGACGGCGGGCCGCATTTCACCGACCACCTCGGCGCGCGGGTCCACCATCACCGGAATCGAACCCGTCTCCAGGATGGCGCGGGCGCTCTGCGTTTTTTCCGCAGGGGTTTCGCCGTCCGCCCGGGCGGAGGTCACGCCCTCCACTTTCCATCCATCGGCGTAGAGGCATTCGGCGAAGGAGACGGTGCGACGCACCATGGTGGGGTTCTCGATTTCAGTGATCACGACCGGAAAACCCGCGCGGTACAGGCGGTGCGCCACGCCGGTGGCGAGGTCGCCGCCTCCTTTGACGAGCACGAGCGCGTCGGCGATGGACCTGCGGCTGCTCATGTTTCTAGTCTTCCACGAAGGCGATCGCGTCGATCTCGATGAGCCATTCAGGTTTCGCTAGCCCGCTCACGATCAGGAGCGTGCTTGCCGGGTACGGCTCGTTGAAGTATGTCTGCCGCACCTCCATGCATCCCGGGACATTCGCGGGGTCGGTGATATAGACGGTCAGTCGGATGATGTCCGCCATCCCGGCGCCCGCCGCCTCCAGCGCGGCCTTGATGTTCTCGTACACCTGCCGGGTCTGGCCCCTGATGTCGTCGCCACCGACCGTGTTGCCGTCCACGTCGACCGCCACCTGGCCCGCCAGCATGATGAGATGTCCGTTCGATACCTTCCAGCCCGTGGAATACGCGGCGACCGGCTTTACCTTCTCGGAGTTGATTTGTTGTTTCGCCATGGGTGCTCCCCCTCGCATCTCATCAGAAAAGAAAGGTCATCTTCCCCGGAAACGGAAATCTAGCACGGGGCCGAACCCGAGGCAACGCAAACGGGTGGATTTGTTGCGCGGCGCCGGGCAAGAAAGAACTTTGGGTTGAGGCTCCTGAGCACCCCTGGAAGCCATCCGGAGAGGGAGCTGTCAAAACCCCCTCGCCGGGGAGCATTGCCTTTATCCCTCTGAAAAATGGGGAGCAGGGGGTTTTTCAACAGCGCCGAGGGGGTGCGATTTTTCGTGAAATCGGATTTTTCGTGTGATAAGTTTTGACTCGTGGTGATGATTAGAACCGCCAAACCGCAATGTGGCATGCGAATGAATTCCATGCTTCACCGAGCGGACGAGGAGAGGACCCGTGGGAAAAATGCCAAAGTACGAGATGGACGAGGTTTTAACGAAAATTATGAAGCAGTTCTGGCGGCATGGCTATTCGGCGACGTCGATTCGGGATCTCGAGGAGGCGACGGGTCTCTTTCGAGGTAGTTTGTACCACGCATTCGGCGATAAGCGTGAGATGTTCTTCCGGGCGCTCCGCCATTATGACCGCCTCCATCGCGCAGAGCCGATTGCAGAACTCGAAAAGGACGACTCGCCGCGCGGGGCGGTGCTGGCCGTTTTCAACGCTGCCGCCTCCGTCGCGCTGAAAGGTGGTTCGCGAGAGGGCTGTCTCGAAGTGAACGCCGCCACGGAGCTTGGGGCGCACGATGAGGAGGTGGCTTCTTTGGTTGCCGACGCCTTCGCCGGCATGGCAAAGTTCTTTTGCGCTTCCATCGAGCGGGGCCAGGCTTGTGGAGAGATTTCCCCCAAAGTCGATCCGAAACAGACGTCGAAGTCTCTGCTCGGTCTGTTTCTCGGCCTCAGGGTGCTGGCGTGCGTTTCTCCCGATGATAGTTTTCTGGAATCCGTCGTGGGGCAGGCCGAGGCTCTTTTGCCCTCGCCCGCCCAGGATTCGAAAAAGCGTTCTTAAACAAACCCGTTAGCGCCGGATGCGGACGTTGCCGGCCTGGTCCTTCTCGACCCCGGAACCGGCGAATCAATAGAATTTCATCCCGGCCCCGTTCACCGCATCCTTGAAGTGTCGTCCCGCCTTGAACCTCACAACCGTGCGGGCGGTGATGGGCGCTTCCCGGCCCGTCTTCGGGTTGCGTCCCATGCGGGCGTTCTTCTCCCTCACGCTGAAGGAGCCGAAGCGCCTCAACGTGACGGACTCGCCCCTCGCAAGGGATTCCTTGACGGCGTCGAAGATTGTATCGACGACTTCTTCGGCCTTGACCTTGCTGAGGCCCGTATCCTCGGACACGAGGCTGATGATGTCGGTCTTCCGCAAAGGACTCCTCCCGCCCTCGTCCGGGTGAAACCTCAGGGATGAATGATTCGTATAACATATTGAATTGAATGAAATTTACCACCGGCCCCGGGGACGGGCAACCACCTTGCCGGCGCGCGCCTGCCGCGGCGCTACAGCAGGTCCGCCGCGATGCTCTCCGCCACCCGCTCGGCGGACGCCCGCACCGAATCGCGCGCGAGATGGGCGTAGCGCGAGGTGGTCTCAATGCGCGCGTGGCCCAGGAGCTTCCCGATCATGGGGAGCCCCTCGCCGAGCGCGAGAGCGCGCGATGCGAACGAATGGCGCAGGTCATGGAGGCGCACGCCTTCGAGCCCCGCGCGCGTACGTACGGCCTGCCAGGCGTCATCGAGCTTCCTGAGGTGCGTCCCCGGCTTTCTGCCGGGGAGCACCCAGGGATTGCCGGGCAGGCGCGGCAGGCCCGCGAGGAGCTTCACCGCGGGTTCCGAGAGCGAGACCACCCGCGCGCCCGTCTTGGAGTCCGCGAGCCTCAGTTCCGCTTGATCGAGCGCCACTTCCTCCCAGCGCAGAGAGAGGATCTCCGACTTCCTGCACCCGGTCAGGATCAGGAGACGGATGGCGGCCACCGCGCTCGACGACGCGCGGCCCTCCGTCTCGACCTGGTCGAGCGCGCTCCCCAGGCGATCCAGTTCCGCCTCGGTGAGGAACCGCTCCCGCCGGCGCCCGGGGTATTCGGAGACGTCGCGGCAGGGGTTTGATAATCCGTCAGGCACCAATTCCCAGCCCTCAGCCAGTTTGTACATCGCGGACAGCGCCCGGACGGCCTGGTTCGCGGCCGCGGGCGTCTCATGGAGACTTTGATGCAGCCCCGCGACGTGGGTGGGCCCGACCGCAATGAGTGGCAGCTTTCCCAGCGCCGGCACGATGTGCCTGCAAACCACGGAGCGGACCGTCTTCACGGTGCGCGGCTTGCACCGCACGGAGACGTATTCCGTGAGATAGCGCTCGGCGAGCTCGGCCACCGTGGGACCGTCTGCAGGCTTCATCGGCTTGGGCACCGCCTCCTCGCCCGCCTTGACCCTTGCGATGACGAGCGCCGCGCGCTTCCTGGCCTCCTCCGCGTGAATCACCCCGTGGCGGCCCACCGTCACCCGTTTGGGTCCTTGGGGTCCCCGCGCCTGGGCGACGTAGACTTTCCCGCCCGTCGGATAGACCCTGACGCCGAAGCCGGTGAGATCGCGGTCCCAGAAGACCGTGTCCTTCGCGACCGTGAGCTTCGCGACCGCGCGGTTCGAAAGCGTTTTGATTTTGGGCTGCATCGTTTCCCCTCTATTTCCCCCGGCTCTTGACGTGGACGCCGATGCTCTCCCCCACACGAGCGGCCGCCGCCTTCTCGGCCTCTCGCATCAGGTGCGCGTAGCGCGCCGTGCTCACCACGTGGCGGTGGCCGAGCAGTCTGCCGATCGCGGAGAGACTCTCGCCCAACGCCAGCGCCCGCGAGGCGTAGCTATGCCTCAGGTCATGGATCCGCACGTCGTCCAGCCCCGCTCGCTCCCTCACGACCTCCCAGTAGTAGGAGAGGCTCCCCAGGCGGCCCCTCCCGTTCCCTGAGGAGATCACCCAGGGGTTGTCCGGCGAGCGGGGGACCCCTTCCAGCACCCTCTTGACAGGCGCCGTGAGCGGAACCATCCTCGGACCCGCCTTGGCTTCCTTAAGCCTGATCTCCCCCGTCGTGTGGTCCACGTCGTCCCAGTGCAAGTCCAGGATCTCGCTCCGCCTGCACCCGGTAAGCGCCAGAAGCCTGATCGCCGCCACCGCAGGCGCCCACGTCCTCCCCGCCTCCTCCAGGTCACGGAGCGCCCGGCCCAGGCGGCGGAACTCCTCTTGCGTCAAAAACCGCTCCCGCTTGGGCGTGCGGTAGCGGCGCAGCCCCCGGCACGGGTTGCTCCCGGTCGGAACCAGGCCCCACGCCTCGCCCATCCTGAACATCTTGGAGAGCAGTCCCAGGGTCGCGTTGGCCGTGACGGGCGTCTCACGGAGCGCGTGATGGAGTGCGGCGACCTCCGCCCGGCCGACTTCTTCGAGCGCCATGCCTCCCAGCGCCGGTTCGACGTGGTTCTCGATCAGGGAGCGGTAGGTCGCGGCGGTGTCGGGCTTGCAGCGCGTCCCGGCGTGGTCGCGCATGAAGCGCCCGGCAAGGCTGGCTACGGTGAGTTCCGCCTCGGGCGGCCTGGGCTCGGGCTCCTCGCCCCGCTTGATGCGGTCGATGACGAGAGCGGCTTGTTTCCTCGCCTCGTCACAAGACAACTCGCCGTGGCGGCCGAGCGTCACGCGCCTGGGGCCCCACGGCCCTCTCGATTGCACCAAGTAGACCTTTCGGCCCGTGGCGTATACCCGCACCCCGAAACCCGCCAGTTCCCGGTCCCAGAAGACGGCGTCGTTCTTCTCGACGCGTAGCGCGTCGACGACGCGTTTGGTAAGCTTGATGTCGCTTCTTCTGGGCATGGGAACTCCCTGAAAATAGTGCCAAGAGTCGGGGGGATATGGGCGATCCGTAATCAAATCGAATACGTCCGACATAAAACCTGTGTCCGTTATAGCGTAAGTACACATCGCGGAACTGCACGCGGCCGGC
>VXPH01000192.1 GCA_009839615.1 Nitrospinota bacterium | reverse complement strand
TTTGAACAATCTCGCGCGGTTCCGGCATTTGCGCCATTCGCCTTCCCAGAGAGAGTTTTTCCGGCTGTGAACATCGATCGAATCAGAAACTTTTCAATCATCGCTCATATAGACCACGGGAAATCTACCTTGGCGGATCGCATTTTGGAAATGACCGGGGCGCTTTCAAAGCGTGAAATGTCTTCTCAGGTCTTGGATTCCATGGACTTGGAACAGGAGCGAGGCATCACAATCAAGGCGGCAACGGTTCGGATCTTCTATCAGTCGTCTCGGGGCGAAGAATATATCTTTAACCTCATAGACACTCCCGGCCATGTGGATTTCAGTTATGAAGTTTCCAGAAGCCTTCAGGCTTGCGAGGGCGCTTTGCTGCTGGTCGACGCGACTCAAGGTATCCAGGCACAAACGATGGCGAATGCATACCTTGCTATGGAGCAGGATTTAGCCATTATTCCAGTAATCAATAAAATAGATCTGCCAGCGGCGGATCCTGACCGCGTGATGAAGCAAGTGGAAGACATTATCGGAATTGACAAGGATGAATGCCTTCTGGTGAGCGCGAAACAAGGAGAAGGTGTGGATTCGCTACTTGAAGTAATCGTTGAGCGAGTTCCGCCTCCAATTGGAGAGCCACAAGGTTCTGTTCAAGGACTCGTGATAGATTCTTGGTATGATTCCTACCAGGGAGCCATTCCGTTATTCCGAGTCTTCGAGGGGACCATACGCAAGGGAGACACCGTTCGTTTCATGTCGACTGGAAAGGAATATCAGGTCCTCAGTTTAAGTACATTTACACCTCATGAAGTAAAAATGAAAGAACTTGGACCCGGAGAAGTGGGAATTTTATCGGCTTCGATACGCGAGGTGAGCGATACCCGGGTGGGGGATACGGTCACGCTTGCCAAAAGCCCTGCGCGTGAGGCCAT
The DNA here is from genome assembly GCA_009839615.1 of Nitrospinota bacterium. GTDB lineage: Bacteria > UBA8248 > UBA8248 > UBA8248 > UBA8248 > Bin107. The sequence continues at coordinate 19,869 of VXPH01000192.1, read as the reverse complement.
CCAAGGCTTCCAAGAGCCGAAAGCGATGGTATTTAGCGGTTTATATGCGGCGGATAGTGCGGAGTATGAAGATTTAAGAACGGCGCTTGAGAAACTCAGATTAAACGATTCGGCCTTTACCTATGAACCCGAGACGTCGGTGGCTTTGGGGTTTGGTTTCAGATGTGGATTTTTGGGCCTCCTTCACATGGAAATTATTCGCGAGAGGCTGGAGCGCGAATACGATCTGACACTCATCATAACAGCTCCGACAGTGATTTTTCGCGTTCTACTCAGTGATGCTACGGTGGAGGAAATTGATAGCCCCGCCAAGTTGCCCGAACTTTCGAGGATTGAGTCGATCGAGGAGCCTTTCATTTTGGGCACTATTCTTGTGCCCTCGGAATATGTGGGTACTGTTCTCAAATTGGCACAGGAGAAGCGGGGCATTCAGCGTTCTATGGAGTATATTGATACGACGACTGTGCAAATTGTTTATGAATTGCCATTTAGTGAAATTCTCTTTGATTTTTACGACAAATTAAAGTCCGTTTCTCGTGGATATGCGAGTTTTGACTATGAGCACTTGGACTACCGTTCGGCGGAGGTGGTAAAGCTGGATGTCCTACTCAACGGACAGCCGATAGACCCATTTTCGACGATCATTCACAAGGAGAAAGCCTACTATCATGGCCGGGCGCTGGTACAAAAAATGAAGAAAATCATCCCGAGGCAAATGTTTGAAGTTATCATACAAGCCGCGATTGGGAACCGGGTGATTGCACGGGAGACGATTCGGGCACTGAGAAAAGATGTAACTGCAAAATGTTATGGTGGTGATATCACGCGAAAACGCAAGTTGTTGGAAAAGCAGCGAGAAGGGAAGAAACGCATGAAGAATATCGGTACCGTAGAGGTGCCTCAAGAAGCATTCATGGCTGTTTTGGATGTGGGCAAGGAGTAAACGTGTCGGATGCCAGTTTAACAACAGGCAAGAGTGCGAAACGTAAGCGTAAGTCTAAATCAACTTTTCGCGAGTATGCTGAAGCAATAGTCATAGCTTTGCTGCTGGCTATGTTTGTGCGTACCTTTGTAGTGCAAGCATTTAAGATACCCTCGGGTTCTATGGAAAATACTCTCCTTGTCGGGGACCATATTCTCGTCAACAAATTCATATTTTGGTTTCGCGAGCCTAAACGCGGGGATATTATTGTCTTCAGATTTCCTAAGGATGAACGAAGGGATTTTATTAAGCGCGTTATTGCTTTGCCGGGTGAGATGGTGATGGTTCGAGGGGAAAAAGTCTTTATCAACTGCGCCACGCCGAATAACCCGGAAAAATGTATGCCATTAGATGAAAAATATGTGCGTTTTAAGCCGAATGGCACCGGTGTTGGTTTTGAGAGCAAGTGGGGGCCACAAAAAGTTCCACCTGGGCACCTATTCATGCTTGGGGATAATCGGAATAATAGCCAAGACAGCCGTTTTTGGGGTTTTTTGAAAATGGGTGAGCGCGTGAATCATCTACCTATCCGTTTTGCGGGTTATGCTTTTGGTTTGCCTTTTCCTTGTTCGTTATGGTCTGCGCCGTGTTGGGACGATAAGATCCGTGGTTCCGCATTCATGATTTACTGGTCCTGGAACGGAGATTCGGGTTCACCACGCTGGGGCAGGCTGGCGAACTTTATTGGTTGAAATCTGTTTTGCTGAAGTTACGCTTCTCCTGCCCACAATAGTTCAAAGAATAAAAGTTATCTCAACCCCTTGTTAGTTTCCCATGGAATGCATTGCGTGCCAGAGCCTGCTGGACGCCAAACCCGCATATTGGAATCTGAGCCATATAGTACAGTGGCGTGCGTTGCATAAAGAGATGCGAGATGAGAAACGCCGGAATCCCCTCCAAAATACGCGGAAGATTTTGAAAGTAGAGCACTTAGAACTTTGGGTTGAATATCCCTGAAAATGGGAATGGAATCGCCCCAAAACCTTTGGAATTCCTCGCTGGCCACTGAATCCGCTGGCCCTTCTATCACAACGGGCCGCTGCCCTGTTTCATCAGAATGCCTTCGCACTATAGTGGTTAAAATCTGAGAGGGAATCCATTTATTCTTCCCCCCGCCGCCCGGATGGATGAAGAAAAAATTTCCATTTATTCTGTATTGATTCAATATCTCATCAGCTAAAATTAAATTTCTTTTTGAGGGTTTGAGTCTGAATTTCTCGCTCACTGGAACGCTCAAAAATGGCCAAGGACGCATCATCCATTCACAGATATGAATTTCATCGGAGGCAGGAGGAAAAGGCGGATGGATGTGGCAATTATCCAACCCTTTTGAATTCAGACGCTTAAAGAGTTCTCCTGAAATGTCTGAAGTATAGAACATCGACTTATCATAGTGGGCGATGAGTCGATACAGAGCGTCGTTTTCTTGTGGTTGCTCGTTATATAGGAGATGAAAAGGGCGTGAGCCCCCGTCGAGAGTTTCGTGGATCAACCCTGAATCGAGCAGCGGGGCCGCATAATTGGGGTTTGCAGCCAGGGTGATGTGAGGATTTTCGTAATGAGTGTGTAACTGTTTGAATAATAAAGCCAATAACAGAGTGTCCCCGAATGCTCCCATTCGGTAAATCAAAATTCTGGTAGCCAACGCCTACTTGTTCCCCGCGAGTGATTCCACGTCTCGGGCAATTCTCGCGAATTCATAAGCGTCCAGGGTTTCGGCTCGTCGACCGGGGTCGATACCTGCTCTTTGAAGGAGGTCTTGCAAAACTTCCGGGTTTGAGGAGAGATTTTTCGTATCTTTTAACTCGTATAGATTCAATGCCTTTAGGTTATTGAACAGGGTTTTTCTGCGGTGGGTGAAACCCGCTTGAATGATCCGGAAATAAAGATTCTCATCTCCCACCTTTACTTGGGGCTCCTCCCTCGCTTCTAGGCAGATAATTGCGGAATCGACCTTCGGTGGTGGTTGAAAAGCGCCCGGGGGTACCACTTGGCATAACCTCGCTTTATAGCGGTATCCTACCCAAAGAGTGAGTGAGCCATAATCCTTACCGCCCGGTGCGGCACAAAGCCTCTCGCCAACTTCGCGCTGCACCATCAATACCATGAGAGGAAATTGCTCAATCTTTTCAGTGAGTTGTGAGAGTATCGCCGAAGCGACCTGGTATGGCAGATTCGCCACCAGTTTCATCTTTTTGGGCAGGGCGGCGTAGTCGATTTCTAACGCGTCACCGTGAATCAGGTGAAATCCTTCATACTCATCTTCCATCTTCTGAAGTGTGGGGATGAGGGCGTCGTCTATCTCGATTCCGTGGACGATGGCGCCGGCGTCGAGGAGGCGGCGCGTGAGGGCGCCTTCGCCGACGCCGATTTCGAGCACGTTCTCATCCGGCACAATGTCTGCCAGATCAATGATTTGCGAGAGATACCTCTTCTCGTGCAGGAAGTGTTGGCCGAGTTTTGGTCTTCTGCGATGGGCCATGGGAAACCGCGCGTCGGGGGAGGATAACTGATTGATTTTGAAAGCGTTTTACGGAAACCTTCCCGGTGAAGCAAGCCTCTTTTATTTTTCGGAAATTTATCGAAATTTATGGAAATTTATGGAAATTTATCGAATTGTTCGCCTTTTCCGACCGGCGTCGCGCCGCCTGAAAACCAACCCCAACCTACCAGAATCGCTCCCGATGTGCCAGCCGGATCGCGAGGCCTCCGGGAGTCGGGAAAATCTTCTCCCCCTGGGCTGGCGTCGGAGCGGGGGACGTGATATGGAGAGGGCGGTGCAGTTTGCTTGAAGGCGCGATGGACTTTTTGCCCACGAATTTATCCGGTGTTGTTCGGGGGATTTTATCCTGGAGCGCAACCGGTATTCCGTTTCAACCGCATTTTCGACAAGCGTATTTTTCGCATGACGAACGAAAGGGGAGCATTGAATGAGCATCAAATTCGACAAACTCGAGGCACCGAAGCAGGGAACGCGCATTTCTTTCCGGGGCAGCAAGCCCCGGATACCCGACGACCCCATCGTCTGCTACGTCCGGGGCGACGGCATCGGCGAAGACATCACGCCCGTGATGATGGACGTGGTCGACGCCGCCGTGGAGAAGGCGTTCCGGGGCAGGAAGCGCATCGAATGGTTCCGCGTCATGGCGGGCGAGGACGCCATGGAGACGTATGGCGAACTGATGCCCGATGAGACCATGAAGGCGATTCGCCACTTCTATTTCGCCATCAAGGGTCCCCTCTACACGCCCATCGGCGGCGGGTTCCGCAGCCTGAACGTCGCCTTCCGGCAGATGAACGACCTGTTCGCCTGCGTGCGCCCGGTGCGCTACTTCAAGGGCGTTCCCTCGCCCATGGTGCACCCCGAGTGGGTGGACATGTGCATCTTCCGCGAGAACACCGAGGACGTCTACGCCGGCATCGAGTGGGAGCTGAACTCGAAAGAGGCGAAGAAGATGATCCGCTTCCTGAACAAGGAGATGGGCTGCAACGTCCGCGCGGACAGCGGCATCGGCGTCAAGCCGATCTCCGTTTACGGCAGCGAGCGCATCGTCAAGAAGGCCATCGACTACGCCATCGCGCAGAAGAAAAAGGTCCTCACGCTCGTCCACAAGGGCAATGTGCAGAAATACACGGAAGGCTCCTTCAAGGACTGGGGCTACGCCTTCCTCAAGAAGAAGTACAGGCGGCACATCGTCACGGAGGAGGAACTCTGGAGCAAGAAGTACAACGGCAAGATGCCCAAGGGCAAGATACTCGTGAACGACCGCATCGCCGACAACATCTTCCAGCAGGTGCTCACCCGCCAGCGCGAATACCAGGTGCTCGCCTGCACCAACCTGAACGGCGATTATCTCTCCGACGCCGTCGCCGGCCAGGTCGGCGGTCTCGGCATGGCGCCCGGCGCGAACATCGGCGACAGGATTCACTTCTACGAGCCCACCCACGGCACGGCGCCCAAATACGCGGGCAAGGACATGGTGAATCCGAGCAGTCTCATCCTATCGGCGGTCATGATGCTCGAGGACATGGGCTGGGAGAAGGCGGCGAAGCTCATCGTCAAGGGCATCGAGGGCGCGATCCAGAAAAAGACGGTCACCTACGACCTGCACCGCCAGATGAAGGGCGCCAAGAAGCTCTCCTGCTCTGGCTTCGGAAAAGCCATCATCGCGAACATGTAACCACGAGGAGGCGGGAGAGAATCATGGCGAGGCCAAAAATCACCATTGTGGGCGCCGGCAACGTGGGCGCCACGACGGCCCACTGGGCGGCGTCGAGAGAACTTGGGGACATCGTCCTTATCGACATCATCGAGGGCGTGCCCCAGGGCAAGGCGCTCGACCTGTATGAAGCGGCGCCGGTGGAGGGTTTCGACTGCCGCGTCACGGGCACGAACGACTACGCGGACACCAAAGACTCCGACATCGTCGTCGTCACGGCGGGCGTCGCCCGCAAGCCGGGTATGAGCCGCGACGATCTCATCAGCATCAACGCCGGCATCGTCGGCTCCGTGACGGATGAAGTCGTGAAGCAATCGCCCGATTGCATCCTGGTCATCGTCTCGAATCCGCTCGACGTGATGGTCACCAAGGCGCACATGCAGTGCAAATTCCCGCGCGAGCGCATCATGGGAATGGCCGGCGTGCTCGACAGCGCGCGTTTCCGTACGTTCATATCCATGGAACTGGGCGTATCCGTCGAGGACATCACGGCCACCGTGCTCGGCGGCCACGGGGACAGCATGGTCCCGCTGCCGAGGTACAGCACGGTTTCGGGCATTCCCATCACGGCGCTCATGGCGCCCGAGCGCATCGAGGAGCTGGTGCAGAGGACGCGCGACGGCGGGGCGGAGATAGTGAATTACCTCAAAACCGGCAGCGCGTTCTACGCGCCCGGGGCGTCCGTCGTCCAGATGGTCGAATCCATCCTGAAGGACAAGAAGCGGATTCTCCCCTGCGCGGCCCTGTTGGAGGGCGAATACGGCCAGGAGGGCATTTTCATGGGCGTTCCGGCCAAGCTCGGCGCGGGCGGGATGGAAGAAGTGGTGGAACTCGATCTGACGCCCGAGGAAAAAACGGCGTTCGATTCATCCGCAGATCACGTGCGCGAGTTGATAAAGACCCTCGAAACCTGAACGCGCCGTAACCAGACGGCTGGCAACGGACAGGCAGGCCATGCGAACGATAGACGCAAGCGAGGTGACGGCCAGGATTCGCGAGATGTCCATCGAGTCGAACTACCATGTCGACCCCGCCTATGTGCGCAAGGTCGAAGAGGCGAAGGTCGGTGAAACCTCATCCCTGGGCCTCATGGTGCTCGATCAGATCACCGAGAACGCGGCCCTGGCGTCCGCAGAGCGCGTTCCCTATTGCCAGGACACCGGCGTTTCCATCGTCTTCGCCGAGGTGGGCCAGGACGTCCGCATTGAGGGCGGGCTTCTGGAAGACGCCATCAACGAGGGGGTTCGCCAGGGCTACCGGGACGGCTTTCTGCGCGGCTCGGTGGTGAACGACCCGCTCCGCCGCGTGAACACGAAGGACAACACGCCCGCCGTCATCCACTACCGCGTCGTCGAAGGTGATCGCCTGAAGCTCTATTTCGCCGCGAAGGGAACGGGGGCGGAGAACATGAGCATGGCGCGCATGCTCAAGCCCTCGGATGGCCGCGAGGGAGTGATTCAGACGATTGTCGACCACGTATTCAACTCGGGGGGAAACCCGTGCCCGCCGGTTCTCCTGGGTATCGGTCTGGGCGGCTCGATTGAAAAAGCGGCGCTTCAGGCGAAATGGGCGCTTTTCCGGGAACTGGGCGCGCCCAATCCCGATCCGCTCGTGGCCGAACTCGAACGCGATATTCTGGAGGCGGTGAACAGGACCGGCGTGGGTCCGATGGGCATGGGCGGGGACACCACCTGCATCGCCGTGCACGTCGAAACCTACGCCTGTCATATCGGAGCGTTGCCGATCTGCGTGAACGTGGAGTGTCACGCCCACCGCCACGCCGAGGTGGTTCTTTAGGATGCGGTCTGTCGACCTGCCGCTCGACCCCGAGGTGGTGGAATCCCTCTCGATGGGGGAAATGTGCGAGTTGAGCGGCGTTCTCTACACGGCGCGGGACGCGGCCCACAAGCGGATGCTCGAGGATGCGGCGCGCGGAGAGCCGCTGCCCATCGACGTGGCGGGCCAGGTGCTCTACTACGTGGGGCCGACGCCGCCCAAGCCGGGCGCCGTCATCGGATCGGCGGGACCCACGACGAGCGGCCGCATGGACGCCTACACGCCCCGGATGCTGGAACTCGGCCTCACCGGAATGGTAGGCAAGGGGGGCCGAAGCCCGGCGGTGGTGGAGGCCATCGCCCGGTGCCGCGCCGTCTACTTCGCCGCCATCGGCGGAACGGCCGCCCTGCTGGCGAAGCGAATCAAGGAGGTCGAACTGATCGCCTATGAGGATTTGGGGACCGAGGCGATTCGCAGGCTGGTGGTCGAGAAGTTTCCTGTCGTGGTCGCGGTGGACAGCCGGGGGCGCGATATTTTCGCGGAAGGCTACAAGGCGTTTGCGAAATGAATTTCGGTCTTGGTGTTGATGGTGTGATCTTTGGGGAATAATGTAATCACTCCCCCATGCGGGAGTTTTCAACTGTCCCGTAGGGACAACCCTCCGTGGTTGTCCTTTGTCAGGGTTTCGGACAGGCACAGAGGCCTGTCCCTACGACATACGCGATGGCTGGACGAGCCGGGGGTTCCGCAGGGGAACGCATACGGGGTTGGGGGGTTGCTTTTTGTAGGGGCCGCATATATGCGGCCCGTTCGCGGGGAGCGTGAAAAACTAGGGTCGCATATATGCGACCCCTACAAGACCTTTTGAATGGCGACTGTAGGGACAGGTCGCGCCCTGTCCCCACGGATTCGAGGGTTCAGCGTTGAAGTGTATTTATCATATTGATTCTGGAGGGGTTGGATGAACATCCACGAGTATCAGGGCAAGGAATTGCTCGCGAAATACGGCGTGGCCGTCCCGAAGGGCGGCGTCGCCGAGACGGCGGACGAGGCCGAGCGCATCACCCAGGAACTGGGCGGGGCGGTGGTCGTCAAGGCGCAAATCCACGCGGGCGGACGCGGCAAGGGAGGCGGCGTCAAGCTGGCGGCGACGCCTGCGGAGGCGAAAGAGGCGGCTTCCCAGATTCTCGGCATGACGCTGGTGACGCACCAGACAGGGCCGGAGGGTCGCCTCGTCAAGAAGGTATGGGTGGAAGAGGTGAGCGACATCGAGCGCGAACTCTATCTCGGCGTCGTGCTCGACCGCGCCACGGGACGCCCCACCATCATGGCGAGCACCGAGGGCGGCATGGACATCGAGGAGGTGGCCGAGAAAACGCCCGAAAAGCTCCTGAAGATTCCGGTCGACCCGGCGCTGTCCGTCTGGCCTTCCACTGCGCGCCGCGTCGCATTCGGGCTGGATTTGCCCGCCGACCTCGTGCGCGAGGGCGTAAAATTCGTCACGAATCTATACAAGTTCTACGACGAGATGGACGCCTCGCTGGTCGAGATCAACCCCCTGGTGCAGACGAAGGACGGCCGCATCCTGGCGCTCGACGCCAAGGTGAACTTCGACGACAACGCGCTCTATCGCCACGAGGAAGTGGCCGCGATGCGCGATGAGGACGAGGAAGACCCGCTCGAAGTCGAGGCCTCGAAATTCAACTTGAACTACATCAAGCTCGACGGTTCGGTCGCCTGCATGGTGAACGGCGCGGGCCTCGCCATGGCGACGATGGACATCATCAAGCTCGCGGGCGCCGCGCCCGCGAACTTCCTGGACGTGGGCGGCGGCGCGAGCAAGGAGATGGTGGAGAACGCTTTTCGCATCCTCATGGACGATCCGGACGTGAAGGCCGTCTTCATCAACATCTTCGGCGGCATCCTGCGCTGCGACATTCTGGCGGAGGGCGTCGTGGAGGCGGTCAAGACCGTGAACGTGGACGTGCCCATCATCATCCGCATGGAGGGGACGAACGTGGAAAAGGGCCGCGAGATACTCGAAGGCTCGGGTCTCGATTTCACCGTGGGCAATGGCATGGCCGATTCCGCCGAGAAGGTGGTGGCGGCCCTGAACCGATAGGGGGTCTGGTTTTGAGTATTCTGATCGACAAGGAGACGCGCATCCTCGTGCAGGGCATCACCGGGCGCGAGGGAGGCTTTCATGCCGGGCAGTGTCAGAGATACAGCCGCGAATTCGCGGACGGCGGCGGCGCGGTGGTGGCCGGCGTGACGCCCGGCAAGGGCGGGCAGGAGGCGGACGGCGTACCCGTGTTCAACACGGTGGCCGATGCGGTGCGCGAGACAGGGGCGAACGCCTCGCTTATCTTCGTGCCGCCCCCTTTCGCGGCGGACGCCATTGTGGAAGCCGTGGACGCCGGTCTCCCGCTCGTGGTGTGCATCACCGAGGGTATTCCGGTGCGCGACATGGTGTACGTGAAGCGCCACATGGAAGAGAGCGGCGCCGTGCTCATCGGCCCCAACTGCCCGGGCGTGATCACGCCCGGCGGCTGCAAAATGGGCATCATGCCGGGCCACATCCACAAGAACGGCACCATCGGCGTCATCTCGAAGAGCGGCACGCTCACCTACGAGGTCGTCGCTCAGCTCACCGAGCAGGGTCTGGGGCAAAGCACCTGCGTGGGCATCGGCGGCGACCCCATCATCGGCACGATGTATATCGAACTCCTGCGCATGTTCGAGGAGGATTCCGCGACCGAAGCCATCATCATGATCGGCGAGATCGGCGGGACCGCCGAGCAGGACGCGGCGCGCTGGGCGAAGGAGAACGTCACCAAGCCGCTCGTGGGTTTCATCGCGGGCCAGACGGCTCCTCCGGGCCGGCGGATGGGCCACGCGGGCGCGATTATCTCGGGCGGGGAGGGCACAGCGGCCGAGAAAATGAGAGTCATGTCCGAATGCGGCATTCACGTCACCGAAAGCCCGGCCGAGATGGGCCTCACCATGGCGAAGGCGCTCGGCAAGGTATAACGTCATATACGGAAAGGGAAACGAAAGATGGAACGCACGTTCGCGATGATCAAGCCTGACGCCACGGCGCGCGGCATCAGCGGCAAAATTCTCTCGCGCATCGAGGAGGAGGGTTTCGAGGTTCTGGGCATGAAGCTCGTCCACATGTCGAAAGCGCAGGCGGAGGGTTTTTACGCCGTTCACAGAGAGCGTCCCTTCTTCGGGGATCTGACGACCTTCATGTCCTCGGGCCGCACGGTGGTGCTGGCGCTGGAGCGTGAGGACGCCATCAGGCGCTGGCGCGACGTGATGGGCGCGACGAACCCCGCGGAGGCCGATCCGGGCACGATTCGCGCGGAATTCGGCGAGAGCATCGAGCGCAACTCCACGCACGGCTCCGACGCCCCCGATACCGCCGCCTTCGAACTCGGCTACTGGTTCCCGGGAGCGGAGTTGCCGGCAGCGGAATAGAAATACATATACTCGAAACTTCGGGAGAAGCCACACAATGCGTTTGAAGGATAAAGTCGCCATCGTTACCGGGGCGGGGCAGGGAATTGGAAAAGTCATCGCGCTTACGTTCGCGAGAGAGGGGGCGAAGGTCGTGCTCGCGGCGCGCTCGGTAGCGAACCTCGAAGCCACCGCCGCCGAGATGCCGGACGGCGCCTCCCTGGTCGTCCCTACGGACCTCACGGACGAAGCGGCGGTAAAGGTCCTCGTCGAGAAGACGCTCGCCGAGTACGGGACCATCGACATCCTCGTGAACAACTCCGGCGTCGCTGGTCCCACCAGGGCGTGCGAGGACGTGACGCGCGAGGAATGGGAGGAGTGCTTCGACGTGAACGTCACGGGCACGTTCCTCATGACCAAGCACGTCATCCCCACGATGAAGAAGAACAGATACGGTCGCATCCTCAACATCAGTTCGATGAGCGGCAAGCGGCCCCTGCCGAACCGCACGCCGTATACGGCGTCCAAGATGGCGGTCATCGGCTTGACGCGCACCCTTGCCTTCGAGCTCGGCGAATACGGCGTAACGGTGAACGCGGTATGCCCGGGAGCGACTTCCGGCCCCAGGATCGACAACGTCATCGAGAACATGGCGCAGAGCTTCGGCACCACCTTCGAGGAGGCGAAGGCGACCTTCACCGCGCCGGCGGCCTTGAAGACGCTCGTCGACGCGGAGGATCACGCCGCCTTGTGCGTTTTCCTGGCTTCCGAGGAGGCCGCCCACATGACCGCCCAGGACATCAACGTGACGGGCGGGCTCATCTTTTACTAGCCCGCTCATCGCCAAAACCCTCGGGAAGCAATTATGAGTTGCGCGCACGCTTTTGATTTCACTCCCCCCTTGAGGGGGAGTCGAAGAGGCCGAGCGGTTTGTGCGAAGGCCGATTCGGTGGGGGGAGCTTTTTCTGTGGCATGTCCCCCCACCAACTCGCCTGCGGGCTTCGCCCTTGTCTCGTTGTCGGGCTTTCCCCTCGGGAAGCCCGACCCTCAAGGGGGGAGTGAAATTCGGTGCGCTCCTTTTGTGGGCTTTTTCAACAGCCCCATATATGCGACCCCTGCAAATGCAAAACCCCTGTCGGCGGAAGGCCCCCCGGCCCCGCCTCGCCGGGGGGATTTTTTCAACAACCCCGTATTCGGGGACCCCGCATGACGTCCCTGAACGGAAGAACGCGGCGGGAGAGGAAAATCCGCATACGGGGTGCGCGCGAGCACAACCTCAAGGATTTAAGCCTCGACATGCCGCGCGACAAGCTCATCGTCATCACGGGCCTGAGCGGCTCGGGCAAGAGTTCGCTCGCCTTCGACACCCTCTACGGCGAGGGGCAGCGCCGCTACATCGAATCCCTCTCCGCCTACGCGCGCCAGTTCATCGACCAGATCGGAAAACCCGACGTCGATTCCATCGAGGGCCTCTCGCCCACCATCGCCATCGAGCAGAAGACGGTGAGCAAGAACCCGCGCTCGACCGTCGGCACCGTGACGGAAATATACGACCACCTCAGGCTCCTCTACGCCCGCCTGGGTCTCCCGCACTGCCCCTCGTGCGGACAATCCATGAACGCGCTCAACGTGGAGCAGATGGTGAGCCGGGCGATGGGTCTTGGGGCCGGGAAAGAACTCGAGATCCTCGCTCCCATCGTGCGGGGCCGCAAGGGGGTATACCGCAAGGAATTCGAGGATCTGGAGCGCAAGGGATACTTGAGAGTGCGCGTGGACGGGCGGTTTTTCCGGTTAGGCGATGAGATATCGCTCAACCGCCACATGACGCACAACATCGAGGTGGTGGTGGATCACGTCGTGCTGCGGCCCGGCGTCGAGAACCGCCTCGGCGAATCCATCGAAACGGCCCTGGGCCTGGCGAAGGGACTCGTGATTTTCCTGGGGGATGACGGCACCGAGTATCTCTTCAGTGAGGAATGCACCTGCGCGGAGTGCGGCGTGAACATTCCCGAGATGGCCCCGCGCATGTTCTCCTTCAACAGCCCCTACGGCGCGTGTGCGGAGTGCAATGGTCTGGGCGTGGTGCACCGGATGGATGAGGCGAAAATCGTCCCTGACCCTGGGCTCACGCTCGATGAAGGGGCCATCGCCCCCCTCGCGGGGAGCAAGAGTTTTCTCGCCTCCGCCCTGCGCGCGGTCATGGAGGCCGAAAAGATTCCGGGGGACAGGCCCTTCGCCAGACTCTCCAAAAGGCACAGGAACATCCTGTTCTACGGGAGCAGGGGCGGGAAGCTGAAGATCCGTCACAAGACGGGAAGGCGCACGCTCAGGCGCGAGCGCGTTTTTCCGGGCGTCTTGCCCGCGCTCGCCGAGCGGCTGGAGAATACGGCGAGCGACGGGATGCGGGCGAACCTGGAAAAATACATGAGCGTCATGCCGTGTGAGGCCTGCGGAGGAGGGCGGCTCAAGCCGGAGAGCCTCGCCGTGACGTATGGCGGAAAGAACATCGCGGAACTTTCCGCCATGAGCATCAAGAGCGTGCGCGCCTTTTTTGAAGCGCAGAACCGCTCGGATGGCGACGACCTCGTTTCGGAGCGGATTTTGAAGGAAATCATCGAGCGCCTTGAGTTTCTCGAAAAGGTGGGGCTGAACTACCTCACGCTGGAGAGGCCCTCGGGCACGCTCGCCGGGGGCGAGGGCCAGCGGATCCGGCTGGCGAGCCAGATCGGAACCTCTCTTGTGGGCGTCTTGTACGTGCTCGATGAGCCGAGCATCGGCCTGCACCAGCGCGACAACCGCCGCCTTCTGGATACGCTGCGCCGCCTGCGCGACATGGGCAACACGATCATCGTCGTCGAACACGATCGCGAGACCATCGAATCGGCGGACTACGTGGTGGATCTGGGGCCCGGCGCGGGCGAGCACGGCGGGTACCTCGTGGCCTGCGGCGCGCCGGACGACGTTCGCTCGAACGCCGCTTCGCTGACGGGGCGATACCTGGCCGGCGAAGTCGACATCCCCCGCCCCGAGCAGCGACGCGCGCCGGGCGAGGATTGCATCTCCATCCGGGGGGCGCGGCAGCACAATCTCAAGAACGTGGACGTGGATTTCCCGCTCGGTTTGCTCATCTGCGTCACCGGCGTGAGCGGCAGCGGCAAGAGCACGCTGGTGGATGAGATTCTCTACCGCGCTCTCTCAAGGCGCATTTACCGCTCGCTCGCCACGCCCGGCGCGCACGATTCCATCAAGGGCGCCGAACTCATCGACAAGGTCATCGCCATCGATCAATCGCCCATCGGGCGGACGCCGAGGAGCAACCCGGCCACCTACACGGGCGTTTTCGCCCCGATTCGCAACCTTTTCTCGCAGGTGCCCGAGGCGAGGAAGCGCGGCTATCTCGCCGGACGCTTCAGCTTCAACGTCAAGGGCGGACGCTGCGAGACCTGCCAGGGGGACGGCTACATCCGGCTCGAGATGCACTTTTTGCCCGATCTGTTCGTGCGCTGTTCGGAATGCCAGGGCAGGCGCTTCAACCGCGACACGCTCGACGTCCGCTACAAGGGCCGCAACATCGCCGAGGTGCTCGAAATGACGGTGGACGAGGCGCTGGCGTTTTTCGAGAACATCAACGCAATTCGCTGGAAGATGAAGACGCTCCAGGACGTGGGTCTGGGGTATCTGCGCCTCGGCCAGCCGGCCACGACGCTGAGCGGCGGAGAGGCCCAGCGCATCAAGCTCTCCAGAGAACTCTCCAAGCGGGCCACCGGCAGGACGGTGTACATTCTCGACGAGCCGACCACGGGGCTTCACTTCGCCGACATCGAGAAGCTGCTCGACGTGCTGCATCGCCTGGTCGATCAGGGCAATACCGTGGTCGTCATCGAGCACAACATCGACGTCATCAAAGCGGCCGACCACATCATCGACTTAGGGCCCGAGGGTGGGGAGGAGGGCGGTTACCTGCTTGCCGAAGGCCCGCCCGAGCGAATCGCCGGAATCGAGACCTCCGCCACGGGCATTTCCCTGCGTGAAGCGCTGAACGGGACGCATTCGAACCCACAGCCCGCCTGACCGATGAGCGCCGAAAATACACGCTGCCTCGTCCTGTGGATAGAATACGCGGGCACGAATTTTCACGGCTGGCAGACCCAGCCCGGCCAGCGGACCGTCCAGAGCGAAATAGAAAACGCGCTTTTGAGGATGTGCGGGGAGGAGGTACGCATCATCGGCTCGGGCCGCACCGACGCCGGCGTCCACGCATGGGGACAGGTGGCGCACTTTCATACGCGCTCGCGGATCGAACCCTACAAGGTGCGGATCGGCCTGAACACCATGATGGGCCGCGACGTCTCGATCTTCGATTGCCGGGAAGCTGTGGGCGGTTTTCACGCCCAGTTCGACGCCGTTCGCAAGACCTACCGCTACCGCATCCTGAACCGCCGCTCGCCGAGCGCCATCCGTAGTCCATACGTCTGGCACGTGCGAAAGCGCCTCGACACGGGAGCGATGCGGCAGGCGGCGGACATCCTGGAGGGCGAGCATGATTTCGCGAGCTTCTGCCGGGAGAAGGGGAGGCCCGAGGACACGGTGCGCCGCCTGGAGCGCCTGAGCGTGGAGCGCGCGGGCGATGAGGTGGTCATCGAGGCGACGGCGGGGGGGTTCCTGCGCCACATGGTGCGGAACCTGGCCGGCGTCCTGGTGGAGGTGGGCCGCGGGGAGCGCGAGGCCGCCTCCGTGCGGGAGGTATTGGAGGGCAGGAACAGAGCGCTGGCGGGCGTCAACGCGCCGCCCCAGGGGCTGGCGCTTGTGGGCGTGGACTATGGCGAGAAGCTGCCGCCCGAGGCCGCTCCGGGGCCCGAAGAAACCGACGCTTGACCATTTTTCGCAAAATTGGGTAATCTTCGCCTGAGCAGCGGAATTATCTTTTATGGGATGGGGACGAATGAAAGCGCGGGAAAGATGCAAAGAGGCCTGGCCCTGGCGACGCTCCGCCAAATCTGGAGGTGCGCCATAAGGGCTGTTGTCTGAATCTATTGGAAGCGAACCCCCAAGCCATGGCGGCCCACCCGGTCCCGTGGCTTTTTTTGTATGGAGGAGAGGCATTGCCCGCAAGAGGATGCCTCGAACAAAGATGAACCCGAATAAACATTCGCCAGACAAGGAAACCTTCCTCGCTCTCTGCGAGCGGGGCAACGTCATACCGGTCTATCGCGAAATTCTCGCCGATCTCGATACGCCCGTGTCCGCCTATCTGAAAATTGCCGACGGATCGCATTCCTTTCTGCTCGAAAGCGTCGAGGGCGGGGAGAAGTGGGCGAGATACACCTTTCTGGGGGGCGAGCCCTACCTCATCTTCGAGAGCAAGGGGAGGCGGGTGCGCATCACGCAGGAGGAGGAGAGCGAGGAATTCACCGTTGATGACCCCATCGACGCGCTCCGGCAGTTGATGCAGCCCTACATTCCCGTCGACCTTCCCGGCCTGCCGAGGTTCTGGGGGGGCGCCATCGGCTACATGGGCTACGACGCAGTTCGCTTCATCGAGCGCCTGCCCGAGAATGCGCATGACGATCTCGAACTGCCCGAGCTTCTCTTTATGATCACGAAATCCTTGATCATCTTCGACAACGTGGCGCAGAAGATCTACGTCCTCGCCCATGCCCACATCACGGATGAAGGCGCTGAGGCCGCCTACGAGGATGCGTGCGCGCGCGTCGATGCGCTCATCGAAAAGCTGAGAGGCCCTTCCGTCGCCCCGCCGTATGCGCCGGCGGGAACGCCCCGGGAGGAGGCGGGCGGGCACCCCGTCGAGGACATGCCGGGCCTTCGCTCGTCTTTCACGCGCGAGGGGTTCGAGAAGGTCGTCGCCGATACGGTGGAACTCATCCACGCGGGCGAGGCGATCCAGGTCGTGCTCTCCCAGCGCCTCGAAAGCGCCCTGGACGTGCACCCCTTCGCCGTCTACCGGGCGCTCAGGACGGTCAATCCCTCCCCCTACATGTTCTACCTGGAACTCGGCGACGTCACCCTCGTGGGGGCATCGCCTGAGGTGCTCGTGCGGCTCGAGGGGGAGCAGGTCGAGGTGCGCCCCATCGCGGGCACGCGCAGGCGCGGGGTGGACGAGGCGGAGGACCGGGCGCTGGCGGAGGAGTTGCTCGCCGACGAGAAGGAGCGCGCCGAGCACATCATGCTCGTGGATCTGGGCCGCAACGACATCGGCCGCGTCTGCGAGCGCGGCACGGTGCGCGTCACCGAGCAGATGGTGATCGAGCGCTACTCCCACGTCATGCACATCGTGAGCAACGTGGTGGGCGAGCTGGCCGAGGGCAAGGATGCGTTCGACGTGCTCAGGGCCTCCTTTCCGGCGGGCACCGTCTCGGGCGCACCCAAGGTGCGCGCCATGGAGATCATCGACGAGATGGAGCCGGTGCGCCGGGGCCCCTACTCGGGCGCGGTGGGCTATTTCGGCTTCGGCGGCAGCATGGACACCTGCATCGCCATCCGCACGCTCTACGCGCGCGGCGGCAGGCTCTACCTCCAGGTGGGGGCGGGCGTCGTGGCGGACTCGAAGCCCGGCTTCGAATACGAGGAAACCATCAACAAGGCCCGGGGGTCGCTGCGCGCGCTGGATGTGGCGCGCGGCGGCCTCCCCTAGGGCGGAGAAGGCGATATGAAGCGCGTATTGATGATCGATAACTACGATTCGTTCACCTACAACCTCGTCCAGTACCTCGCCGAACTGGGAGCCGAGGTGACGGTGTGGCGAAACGACCAGTTCGAGCTGGACGACGTGGCCGGACTGGGACCTGAGTTGATCGTCATATCCCCGGGGCCGGGGCGGCCCGAATCCGCCGGCCTCTCGATGCCGCTCATCAAAAGATTCGCGGGGAAATACCCCATCCTGGGCGTGTGCCTGGGGCACCAGGCTATCGCGCAGGTCTTCGGCGGGCGGGTCGTCCGCGCCGAGCGGATCATGCACGGAAAAACCTCCGAGATTCGCCATGATGGGCGGGGCGTGTTTCGAGGGCTGTCCAATCCCATGACGGCCACGCGCTACCACAGCCTCCTGCTCGCGCGCGAGAGCGTTCCTCCCGGGATCGAGGTCTGCGCGGAGACGGACGAAGGCGAGATCATGGGGCTGCGGGTCCGGGACAAGGCGGTCGCGGGCGTTCAGTTTCATCCCGAATCCATACTCTCGCCCGAGGGCAAGGCGCTGCTCCAGAATGCGCTCGAGGGCGGGGTCGAGCGGCCTTGAGGGAACCCGCGCGGACGCGGTATGGTGGGCCGGAATTTGCGGCAATCGCACGCATGATTTCAGGGCGGAGGCGGCAATCGCTCTTTTCGGGGTTGCCGAAAAAGCCCTCCGATGGAGGAAAACTACCGTCATTCCGGCGAAAGCCGGAATGACGACGGTGGCTGGTTCCGAGCGATGAGGAAGGTCGAATCCGATTGAGGAATGAGGATTCGACCAAGCGGGTCCGGGTTTTTCATCAACCCCGATGAGGGAGGAATCGACCGCGCAAGGAGGGGTTTTTCAAGAGTCCCTTGATGAGAGGATGCGGGAGCGAAATTGGATTTCTCCACTTTATGAGGATATGCGTTCATGATTCAGGAAGCCATCGGAAAGCTCGTGGAAGGCCGTCACCTGAGTGCGGATGAGGCGGAGAAGGTGATGGACCTCATCATGACGGGCGAGGCCACCCAGGCACAGATCGGCGCCTATCTGGTGGCGCTTCGCATGGCGGGGGAGACGCCCGAGGAGATCGCCGGCAGCGTCCGCTCCATGCGCGCCAGGGCGACGTGGGTGAAGACGAAACACCCCTTCGTGGTCGACGTGGTGGGCACGGGCGGCGACGGCGCCCACACCTTCAACATCAGCACGAGCGCCGCCCTCGTCGTGGCGGCTGCGGGCCAGCCGGTGGCGAAGCACGGCAACCGCGCGGTGTCGAGCAAATCGGGCGCCGCCGACGTCTTGAAGGCACTGGGGGTGAACATCGAGGCCTCGCCCGGGAAGGTGGGCGAGTGCATCGACGAGGCGGGCGTGGGTTTTCTGTTCGCGCCCATGCTCCACGGCGCGATGAAGCACGCCATCGGCCCCCGGCGCGAGATCGCCATGCGCAGCATCTTCAACGTCATGGGGCCGCTCACGAACCCCGCCCGCGCCCAGAGCCAGCTGGTGGGCGTATACGCGCCCGAACTCACCGAACTGGTGGCGGACGTGCTGCGCCAGGTGGGCTGTAAGAAGGCGCTGGTGGTGCACGGGTCGGACGGCATGGACGAGTTGACGCTCACCGGCTCCTCGCGCGTATCGGAATGGGACGGCAGCGGGATCAGGACGTATGACGTCACACCCGAAGATGCGGGTCTTGACCGCGCAGGCGCAGACGCCGTGAAGGGGGGCGAGCCTGAGGAGAACGCGGAGATCACGCGCGCCATCCTCGGCGGTGAGCGAGGCCCCAGGCGCGACATCGTGCTCTTGAACGCCGCCGCCGCTCTCATTGCCGCGGACAAGGCGGAGGATTTGAGAGAGGGAGTCGCGCAGGCGGCATCGGCGATAGATTCGGGCGAGGCGGCGAGCGTCCTCGCGCGTCTCGTGGAGGTGTCCAATTCCTGAGCCAGGCGGCGCGGCTTGGGGGTGTTGGAAAGGACCTTATTAACGAGGATTCGACTCGACCGGAAAGGGACGGTTTTTGTAGGGGCCGCATATTATGCGGCCCGCGTGCCCCTAACGGGGAGGGTCGCATATATGCGACCCCTACACACAAACAAATTTTCCCTCTCCGACTTTTTCAACAAACCCGGCTTCGCTGGCCGATAGGTTGTCGATACCTCCTGGGAGCATGAAATCGTGACGATTGCGACGCACACGGTTCTCGATAAGCTCGTGGAAGGCGTCCGCGAGGACATCGCCTCGGACAAGAGACGACGTTCGGAAGCCGATATCAAGTCAATGGCGAGGGATGCGCCGCAGGCGCTTGATTTCGCGGGCGCGCTCAGGCGGCCTGAATCTGCTGAAGACACTGGCGGTGGCCGGATGCGCGTCATCGCCGAGGTAAAGCAGGCCTCTCCCTCCCAGGGCCAGATAGCCGAGCGTTTCGAGCCGGGCGAAATCGCCAAAGCCTATGAGGAAGGAGGCGCTGCTGCTGTATCGGTGCTCACAGAGCGGAGGCGTTTTCTGGGCGAGATGGCGCATCTGGAACAGGTACGCGAAGCGGTAGGCCTGCCTGTTCTCAGAAAAGAGTTCATCTTCACCGAGTACCAGATATTCGAAGCGCGTGCGGGCGGGGCGGACGCCGTGCTTCTGATAGCGGCCATCCTCGAGACGCCGCAGATGGAGGATTTGCGCTCGCTCGCTGAGGAGCTGGGCATGGGCGCGCTCGTGGAGGTGTATGCCGAAGATGAACTCGGCCGCGCCCTGGCGGCGGGCACCCGCGT
>VXPH01000115.1 GCA_009839615.1 Nitrospinota bacterium | reverse complement strand
ACCCAGCCCACCGATTTCCACTTCCACGACGTCGCCAGGAGTGAGAAAAGAGGGTGTTTCACGCGCGTAGCCCACACCCGAAGGCGTACCCGTCAAAAAGATATCGCCCGGCTCTAGGGTGAAACCTTCTGAAAGCACCGAGATCATCGACGGAATATCGTGAATCATCATATTTGTGTTTGAATCCTGGCGTGCTTCGCCATTTACCCAACTTTTAATGGTTTGGTTCATCGGATCGCCATAGTCTTCTTTGGGAACGATGTATGGTCCAAGTGGACATGTACCATCAAGGGTCTTGCCCTTGAATATCTGCTTATGGCGCCTTTGAATATCCCTTGCGGAGATGTCGTTTGCACAGCAATAACCGAAAACGTGCCCATAAACTTCATCTTTGGGGATATTTTTTCCTTTTTTGCCGATGATGACGGCGATTTCAGCTTCGTAATCGAGCTTTTCCGTCACCGGATGCGCAGGTATGCCTTCATTGTGTCCGATGAGGGTGCTTTGGGCTTTAGTAAAAAAGATGGGGTGATCGAGTTCGACCTTGGTTGTTTGAACATCTCTTGCTTGCAGCCCCTCGTTCACATGGTCCTGATAGTTGAGCCCCATGCAAAGAACATGCTTGGGGGGGTGGGGAATCGGAGATATGTGATGTACATCCTCGGGCGCCATGAGGATGGGGGCTAAATCTTTCTCATTTTCCTCTGCTCGTGCGACCAACTCATGCAGAGCAGGGCCATGAGTTTCCCAGGCTTTGATTAGTTCAATCATACTGTTGAATGCGAGTTCTTTCTTTCCTAAAATCCCAGCCAGACGCGACAGGTGAGAGATCCTACCTCCCACGTAAATGCCGACTCTCTCAAGACCTCTGTAATTGTATGACAACAGTTTCATGCGCATCTCCTAAAAATTGGTGATTCTTGGAAATTCAGGAAACTTTGTAGCGTTCGATCGCATCCGGTGTGAATTCCACGCCGTGACCGGGCGCGTCGGGGACATTGATGTGCCCATCGCGTACCGTAAAATCTTGCGTGAAATCATCCGGCGAGAAGAATTCCATGTATTCGACCATATAGCCTCTCGGGGTCGCGCCTACGAGGCTCACCGATAACTCATGGGCCAGATGACTGCTCAGGGAAATGTTAAAAGCATCCGCCAGATGCGCAATTTTGATGAATTCCGTCACCCCGCCGCAACGGCAAACGTCGGGCTGCAGAAACCCGACCGCGCGGCGCTCACATATTTCCCGGAATCCCCACCGCATATAAGCGTTCTCGCCCGCCGCGGTAGCCACCATGCTCTTTTCGGCCACTTCCGCGAGATCATCGACGCAATCGGCCAGTACGGGTTCTTCGAACCAGGCAACGCCGTATTCCGCCAGTACGGATGAAACTTCTACCGCCTCGCGCACGTTGTAGTTCTGGTTCGCATCGCAAAACAGGATGAAATCCTCTCCCATATTTTTTCTGAGATACTCCAGTCGCTCGGGGTCACGCGGCGTGCCGATTTTGAGTTTGTAGCCACTCATGCCGAGCGAGGCGGCTTCCTGTGCTTCTTCGAGCAATTCCGAATCCGGGAGCGTGTGCCAGCCGCCGCTGCCGTAAACCGGCACTTTTTGGCGAAACCCGCCCAGCAGACGGTTTAGCGGCAGGCCTGCGACTTTCGCCAAGATGTCCCAGCAGGCGATGTCCACGGCTGAAAGCGAGTACAAGCCCAAGCCGCCGCGCATCCTCGCCTTGTTCGGCGCCCACATGCGATTCCAAAGCGCTTCGGGGGCCAGTGCATCCTGCCCGACTGCCAGTGGGGCCAATTCATTTTCGATGTATGGCAGCATGGCGGCACCGCCCTCACCTCCCAAGCCCATCGTAAAACCCGTGCCGCTCGGGCCGCCTTGTGTATGCAAGTGCACCACGACAACATCAAGATGCGTATACACGCCGAGCGAACTTTGAAAGGTTTTCTGGAGGGGGACTTTGAGGGGTATCGCCTCGAGAGAGCGTATAGCTAATTTTGTCATTTCGTCTCCGCTATAAAAACTTCATGGAACGAATGCGCATCACCTGGTTCGTTCCGTCGGAATGCAAGAAACTGGTTACGTCTCTCAAGTACTTCTCCATTGGCGCATCCGTCATGTAACCGGTGCCGCCCCAGACCTCCAGTGCGCGCGTGGCGATCCGGTATGATGACTCGGACACGAAACACTTGGTCATGAAACCCATTTTGGGGTCATAGAGGCCTTTCTGGCCCACCGTCCAGGCGGCGTAGTGGAGCAACCGCTTGCTCGCTTCGTATTCGGCGAAACAATCCGCCAGCATGAAGCCTATCGCCTGATGCTCGATGATCGGTTTGCCCCCCTGAATCCGGCTCCGGCCGTGCGCCAAGGCGTCTTCATAGGCAGCCCTGGCGGCGCCGAGTACGGTGGCGGCGGCCTCTATGTTCGAGCCGGGGAAGAACAAGCGGCGCGCCTCTGTGGCGCGGTTCACCTCGGAGACGCGGTTTTCATCCGGTATTCTGCAATTCTCGAAAATGAGCTCCGCGTTCAGCGAGAGCCGCTGCCCCATTTTGTCGTGAATCTTTCCGTAGCGGAAACCTTCCATGTCCGGCGTGATGAGGAAATACGTCATTCCCTCGGACACGCCTTTCGTCGTATCGGTACGCATGGCGACGATGCACAGTTTCGCGACTCCGCCGTTGCTGATGTATCGCTTCTTCCCGTTGGCTATCCAACCGTCACCGTCGCGCACGGCGGTCGTCCGCACGCCGGCGTCGGGGCTGTCGTAGGGAATGATGTTGTCCGAACCGCTGGCTTCCTCCGTCATCCCGACGGCCAGGTGAAACTGGTGGTCCTCCTGAAAGGATTGCTGGAATCGCGCCTTCTGTTCCTCATTCGCCAGCCTCTCGAACAGATGGGTGATCTTCCAGTCCTGATCGAGGGTGACGGCCGTGCCCATATCGCCCCAGGCGAGTTCTTCGCCCACGATGCACAGTGTGAGTATGTCACACCCCGGCCCCCCCATATCCTTGGGAAGCGCCAGGGTTCTCAAGCCCAGCTTGCTCGCCTTCTCCAGCACGTCCCAGGGGAAGCGCTTCATCGGGTCGGGCTCTTTGTCCAGCGCCGCCGCGACGGGGCGTATCTCCTGCGCGGCGAAGTCGTGCGCCGTCTTCTGGAGTTGTTCCTGCTCGGGAGTGAGTGAGAAGTCCATATCCTGCCCTCTGATGATGAGCCGCGCCGGCGGGCGAAGAGAGCCCCTGGCGCTGCGTCCGGGTTGATTTGTCGTCGATGCGCCCCTGATAGTATCCCCTCGTACCTGCGCGCGCAATCGGGATTCAGGGTTGATATTCGGCTGGAGAGCAACCCGCCGAACCGGAGAATCGATGCCCTGAGGAGGAGGTCTTTCGAGCGCCCAAATGCGGGGAAATGCGTGGTCCGAAAAAAATTTTAATTCGATAAATTTCCGAAAATATATAATGTGTTACTTTAATATAAATTCATAACTAACTATTATATAGATGAATATCATTTTAGTTTGGCCCGCAAACATTTTCGGAAATTTATCGATATTTATCGTATTTTTCGGAATTGCAAAATCCGTTGCGCTCATCGCCGCCTCGAGAGATTTCATGCCTTCCGCCCTCTTTCGCATCGGGGAAGTTCTCCGCCCCGCCTTCATGGAGGGGCGTTCGGAGGATAGCGCGGGCGCAGAGGATACAAATCCTCGCAAATGCGGGCAGATGCGCGCTCGGTCTCAACTGTGGAGGAGGGCTAACGAACAAGACGGGAGAAATTGACGAGCGATGAGCGAGGGGCTGCCTGCCGGACGCGAAGAACGGCTCTGGAGCCGGAAAGAAAGACCATTGTCCGAAATGGTTCGTCCTCATGGTCGAGACCCGGCCAGGAGGTCATGCGCCGGAACGACGAACAAACATCACGCCCCGCATGGGCCGACCCGCGCCTCGGCCGCATCCTTCAAACCCGTCTCCGCGCGGGAGAAGGCGCAAGCGGGAGGACACGCGGGCTGTTGAAAAACCTCAATACGGGAGGGTTTGCCGTCATTCCGGCGAAAGCCGGAATGACGATCGAAGGCGAGAAGCAAAACCATCTTTCCGCATCGGGCGGCACTCCTGGGGACAGCACTTCCCCCTGGAGGACTTTTTCAACAGCCCCACACGGGCGGCAGACACAAATGTCCACCACTGCGAACCACCCCTGCTCTCGCGATTTGCCCCCTACCCGTGATAAATCGCCACGGCGCGCACGGGCGAGCCCGTTCCGCCGCGTATCTTGAGTGGCAGGCACGAGAAGAAGAACCTGGTGTTCACCACCTCTTTCAGGTTCGCGAGGTTCTCCACGTTCAGCACCTTGCGCTCCCGGCAAACCTTGTGCGCCCAGTAGCCCTTGTCGCGGAAGGCCTGGGAGGAATCGACGCTCGGCGAATCGATGCCGACGTTGATGCAGCCCCGGTCCGCGAGCCAGTTCATCCCCGCTTCACTGATGCCCGGATAGGTATGCAGCCAGTCGTGGAAATCCCCGCCGTAGTTCGCCTCGTAGTGGCCCGTCCAGATGAGAACGCTTCCCTTGTCCGGTACTTCCAGGTTTGCCTTCTCGCACGCTTCTTCCAGGTCCGCCGGCCCCATCCAGTCCTCCGTGTTGCAGAATTTGGTGAGGTCCAGGCAAATCGCCTCGTGGTAGAACCACTCGAGGCCGAGCTGGTCGATGGTCTCCCCGTCCTTGTCGATGTGGTAGAAGGCGTCCACGTGGGTGGGGCCGTGGTCGCTCATGACGAGGCAGTTCGTCGTCGAGGTATGGCCCGAGGGTGAATTGGCATAGGCCTTGGCGGTCTCCGCGTGCGTCTTGTTCGGAAAGACGCCCGTCCGCTGGTGGCCCGGATAAACGGGCATGCCGTCATAAATCTCCTGCGATAAATCAACGATGCGAATTCCCATGTCTACGCTCTCCAGTTTTGAATCGGGTGGTTGGGTGAAAAGATGCAAGGCGCGATTCTACCCGAGAGCGGGCGATAAATCTCCTGGGGTCAGGTGGTAAATTTCCATGAAAATATGAAGGGAGCACGAGATTTCGTAGGGGCGGACCCATGTGTCCGCCCGAAACATGAAAAGATTCCGAGCAGGACGACTTTGGGAATCGTAGGGACAGGCCCCGTGCCTGTCCGAGGCCTCCGCCTGACCGCGCAGGAACAACTTCGGGGAAGTTCAACGCCCCTACGCACATCTCGGGTAATAAAACGAACCCGTAGGAACAGGTCGCGCTCGGCCCCAACAACTCAGGGCTTTGCTCGGACCTGAACCATGGAACTTACATAAAAAGCGCCTGAAATTATTTACCGGGCTTTTCAGGGAGGCCTGGAACGGTGATTTTTGTTCCGGGGGACGCGGCCAATATCTTGACGAGCAGATCATTTATCCTCTGGATATCGTCTTTAATTTCCTTTTTTGCGCCGTCTATTTTCGTATCCAACTTGTCTATTTTTTTGTCTAATTTCATATCCAGTCTGTCTATTTTCCTGTCAATTTTTATATCCAACCTGTCAATTTTCCCGCTTACTGCCTGCAGGACATTTTTCAGGTCTGCGATATCGCCATCGAGCCTTTTGACTTCAACGGTGAGATTGGTTTGTAAAGTATTATTGCGGGCCAATTGCTTTGCATCCTGCGCCGCGAGCGCCCATGCGCCTAAGCCACATAACGCAGTGAGCAGAACAACCATCAAGATGCCGAAAGTCCACAACCCGGCATGTTCTCTGATCCACTTGAACCGCTCGCCCATGAGGTCCTGCCCCCTGTTTCGGTTACAAGTATTCGGGCTTTACGGGATAATATCAAACAGCAGTATCAAGGAACATTTTAGGCGCTATTGTATATAAATCCCAAAAAGAAATATCTCACATATTTGACTGTATAGTCAATTAAGCAAGCGATATTACACGAAAATATCCAACCTACTCCTCCCTCTCCCACATCCGCCACCGCACGATGATCGCCCCGAATACGAGGATGAGCACCGCGCTGGCGAGGTAGGCGGCGCGCAAGGGGCCGAACCAGAGGCTGTCCGCGCGGAAACCACTCACGGCGGCGCGGCCGAATGAATACAGAACGAAGTAGAGGCAGAAGATGAAGCCGGGCTTGTGATTCGTGAGCCTGAGTCTCCTCAGGATGAAGAACCAGACGAGGTTCAGGAGGAGCTCGTAGATCATCACGGGGTGCGTGGCCTGCCCCGGAAACTCCCGGCCCGCGATGGAGGTCATGGGAAACTCCACGCCCCAGGGCATCGACGTGGGCACGCCGTGCGCATCGCCGTTCATGAAGTTGCCGAAACGCCCGAACACTTGGCCGAGCATGATGGCGGGCGCCACCGCGTCTGCAAACTCCCAGGTGGATACGGCGTGGTTTCTCAGATAAAGATAGCCCGCCAGCACGCCGCCGATGAGGCCGCCGTGTATGGCGAGGCCCCCATGCCAGACGGCGAAGACCTCCCACAAGGCGGTGCGGTAAAAATCCCAGTTGAACAGGACGTAATAGATTCTCCCGCCCAGGATGCCTGCAAACATGACGAGGAGGCCGAAGTTCATCACCTCATCGGGCGTGATGGGCATTCCCTTTCGCACGGCTTCCCGCTTCACAAGCCATACGCCGGCCAGCACGGCAGCGACGTACATGAGACCGTACCAGCGGAGGGCGAAGGGTCCGATTTCGAATATGACGGGGCTCAAATTTCTGATTCCTTAACAGGCGAAGGCGGACGGGGTTGGTGAAAAGGCTCCGAAGAACGGGCGATAGCGCTTGGGTAGGGACAGGCCTCCGTGCCTGTCCTGACGAAGGACAACCACGGAGGGTTGTCCCTACAAATCCATCCACCTATTTCGCGTGGCGGTAGACCTGGCTCTTGGGAAAATAATCCTTCCAGCCGAACCAGAACGCGAGCGTCGTGGAAAGCTGGTTCAACCTGGCGCCCTTCATAGGCCCGTCCACGGCGAGGCCGGTCAGGCGCAGCCAGCGCGAACCGGTTTTCCTGTCCTTCATGAACCTGCACGCGGCGGCGCCCTTGGCCCCCTCGTCCGTTACGAGTTCGAACGCCAGCGTCTCGCCCTTCAGGACGCGGTCGAAAACGACGCCCGTACCCGCGCCCTCGCAGTAGGTGACCAGAACGTCGCGCCCGGCGAAGCGGTCGTTCACGACGCCCGCGCGGTTCAAGTCGGCGAAAGGGTATACCTTGGCGACCTGCTCCCCTTTCACCTTCGGGGAATCGAGCGCAAGGGCGACCAGCAGGGTTTTGGGATGCAGGCGGTTGTCCCGGTATTTCTCGGGGATCACGCCGGTTTGCGAGCTGTAGTAATAGCCCTCATACGGGTCCCGCGAGGGATTGCCGAACACGCTCCCCCGCCCCGTATTTTTCTTGAGCACCAGGGTATCGGGATAGAGCTGCGTCCATTCGGAATAGCGCATCATGGCGGCGGGGAACGTCCCCAGGCGCTTGCCCTTGAGCGGGCCGATGAGGCCCTCCCCCGTCAGGTGGCTCCAGAGCGTATCCGTCTGGCGGTCGTACATGATGAGCACGTTCTTCCAGAGTTTCCCCGAAACGCCGAAGGAGAGTTTCTGCCCGTCCAGGTTACGGTCATACACGATGGCCGTATAGCAAAGCGGTCACCACGTAACGGAGACGGCGCTGCCTCCCACCACGTCGTTCACGATCTCATGCGAACTGAGCAGGGGAACGGAATAGGCCCGCTTGTCTCCCTTGATGTTGATTCCGATGACCATCTCATCCGGCTGCATGAACCCCTCGGCGTCTTTCGCGCCGACGTATTCGGGCGCGTCGATGGCCGGGATGCCGTCTTTGGGCAGCAGGGTGCGGATTTCGGTTTCAGGACTCGCGCCTGAAAGAACCGGCGAGGCGAGGATAACCAGGGCCAAAAGAACGCTTCTCATCTGCGGCATGAAAATGCTCTCCCCAGGCGGCCTGAGCCGTCAGCGTTTGAAACCATGAAGCACGGTGAAGAAAGTCCGCTCCCCGCGGTCCGTCCCGCGGACGACCTGCCCCAGGACGTTCGAGCCTGCGGGGATTTTTTTCAGCAGCGCTTCGATGTCTTCGATTTTTTCGATCACAACGCGGATGGGCGTTTTCCCGTTTCCGGGCAGGCGATAGGTCAGACCGCGTATCACCATGCCCTCACGCAAACCGTCGTAATACGCCCTGCTCCCCTCTTCCACATCGCTGATGTAGGCGCCGCCGTCCGTCTGCAGGTTGCCTTTTTCCTTTAAGTCATCGGTCAGGTTCTCGAGCGCCACGCCGTAACTTTTTCTGGTCTCGGGTTCATCGACCTTGCTGTTCCCCGCCGGCGTACTTGTCGATTCCGGCTCGGGCAGACGAACCAGCTTGACGGTGAATTTTTTTCTCCGGGCGTCGCGCACGACTTCCACGGCGACGGCTTCTCCCGGCGGCGTCCAGCCGACGAGCCTTTGTAAGTGGGCCGTATCCACGACGCTCGTCCCGCCGAGGCGGACGATGACGTCTCCCATCTTGATGCCCGCGCCCTCCGCCGGGCCGTCTCTGAGCAAGGAACCCACGAGCGCGCCTTTCGCCTTGGGAAGTCCCAGCAGATAGGCCATGTCCTGGCTCACCGGCTGGATGGTGACGCCCAGATAACCGCGCGGGAAGTTCCCGCTTCTTCTCAAGTATTTGATGACGTCTTTCGCCATGTTGACGGGAATGGCGAAACCGATGCCGCTGCCGGGGGCCGGAATCGCCGTGTTGATGCCGATGACCCGGCCGTCGATGTTCACCAGAGGTCCGCCGCTGTTGCCCCGGTTGATGGCGGCGTCCGTCTGGATGAAGTGCTCGTAGCGCGCGACGCCGACGCCGCTGCGCCCGATGCCGCTCACGACGCCTACCGTGAACGTCCTCGTGATGCCGAAGGGATCGCCCACGGCGATCGACCATTGCCCCACCTTCACCTTGTCGGAATCTCCGAGCGTCGCCACGGGCAGCCGGCGGTGCGCGTTGATCTTGATGAGTGCGAGATCGGTATACCTGTCCGTGCCGACGACTTTCCCCCAGTGCCCGGACTCATCCCAAAGGCGCACGCGCAGTCTTCTCGCATTACTGATCACATGGTTGTTCGTCAGGATGTAGCCTTGCCCGTCGATGATGACGCCCGAGCCGGATGAGAACAGGGGAACGTTCGGATGGGGCGACCCGGGAACTTGCGACGCGGTCCCCTTTTTTCTCTCCACCCGTATGCTGACCACCGTCGGCTTCACGCTTTCCGCAATCCGGGTGAAGGCCGCCTCGATCTTTCGCATGTAGTCGATGCCCGGGTTCGCCTGCGCAGGCGCAATAGAACCCATGGAGAAAATCAAAAGCATCGACACGATGAAACGATAAATCATCACACCCCCATGATGCTGTGTCGCCAACGGCTCAGGTTCTCCAAAGATTATACAGCGATGCCATATCTTTGAAAGCGTCGCGGGCCAAACCCGACCATGTAGAGAAGAAATTCACTCTCCCCTTGAGGGGGTCGGGCTTCCCGAGGGGAAAGCCCGACAGAGGCCGAGCGGTTTGTGCGAAGGCCGATGTGGTGGGGGGACATGCCACAAAAAAAAACTCCCCCCACCGATTCGGTTTCGGGTTTACACCCTCACCTCATCATCGGCCTTCCCGAGAAGGAAAGGCCGACCCTCAAGGGGGGAGTGAACTTCAAAAGCGTGCGCGCAACTCAAAATCGCTTTCTAAAGTTTTTCAACAACCTCTAACCCAGCGGAATTCTTTAGATTCCGAGCACATAGATCACTTCACCTCAAGTATCATTTCAAGTTCCACGGGCGCTCCCAGGGGCAGTTCCGCCACGCCCACCGCCACTCTCGCGTGTTTGCCCTTGTCTCCGAATATCTCGACGGCCAGATCGGACGCACCGTTCACGACGAGCGGCTGGGCGGTGAAATCCTGCGCAACGGCCACATACCCCGTCATGCGGACGATTCTCTCCACGCGCTCCAGATCGCCCAGGGCCGCTTTCGCCTGCGCAATGGCGTTCAGAAAACAGAGCGCGGCGCATTCCTGTCCCTGCTCGATAGTGACATCGAGCGGAACCTTTCCCTCGTGAATCATCGCCCCGTCTTTGATGGGAATCTGGCCCGACACGAACATCAAGGACCCGGAGATGACATACGGCACATACGCCCCGACGGGTGCTGGCGCATCGGGCAATTCGATACCCAGTTCATTCATTCGATCGGCAGTGCTCATTTCGCTTCTCCCCTCATCGAGATGGCTTTGATCTTTTCAAACTCTTCGGGCGTGTTCGCATTCAGAAAAGAGGCGCCCTCGGGGTCCCACGCCCTCCAGGTCGTCTCTTCCACCCGCCTCACGCGCACGAGTTCGTGAAACCCTATCATCTTGAGACGCCCTCCCGAAATGGACTCCTCGATATGAGGCGCGCACGCTTTTCCGTAAAACGCGCAGAGCGGCTCGGGGTAATCGTCCTTGACGGGAATCACCACGTCCCACGCCTCCACCAAAGAGGCGAGGCCGCGGATGAGAGCCGGCCGCAAGAGCGGCATGTCGCATCCCGCCACGAAAACGTGCGAGGCCTGCGCACTCGCCACGGCCGTGTGGAGACCGCCGAGCGAGTCGTTGCCGGGATGAATGTCTCCTACCACGGCGAGGCCCATTCGCTCGAATTCCTCTTTCTCGTTTGCAACGACGAAAACTTCCGTGAACATCTCGCCCAAAGTGTCCGCGATGCGCCTGATAATGGGAACGCCG
Organism: Nitrospinota bacterium; assembly: GCA_009839615.1. Classification (GTDB taxonomy): domain Bacteria; phylum UBA8248; class UBA8248; order UBA8248; family UBA8248; genus Bin107. Next base: position 10,102 of record VXPH01000115.1, on the reverse strand, counting down.
CCTATCTCCAGCATGGATTTGTCGCGCCCCATGCGGCGGCTCTGGCCGCCCGCCAGGACGGCGGCGGAAAAAGGCAGCCTCGTCGTTGCTGCAGGGTTCATGCAGGGCGCTCCGGGAGGAGTCGATAGCCTGGAAGCGGTTTGTTCAGGAGTGCACCCGTTCCGGAGTAGGCGTCTCGACGTGTTCGGGTTTTTGAGAGGGTGTCTCCCCCAGCAACATGACCTGCACGCGGCTGCCGGCGGTGAGTTCGGTCTCGTATTCGGGGAACACGACGAGGGCGTTCGCCCGTACCATGGAGTGCAGGATGTTGGAGCCCTGCGCCTCGATGGCCTGAACGGTCCATTCCTCCCCCTCGCGGTATACGATCGAGCGAACGTAGTGGCGCCGCTCGGGGGATTTCGTGAGGGGGTGCAAGAGGCGCGCTTCCACCGTCGTTCTGTAGAGGTTCTCATAACCCTGCATCTTGAGCAGCGAGGGCCGCACGAAAAGCTCGAAGCTGACCATGGTGGAGACGGGATTCCCCGGAAGGCCGAACACGGGCTTACCGTTTAGCACGCCGAACGCCATCGGCTTGCCCGGCTTCATCCGAACGCGCCAGAAGCGCATGTCGTTCCCCAGCCCGCCCAGCGTGGATTTCACCAGGTCGAAATCACCCACCGACACGCCGCCGCTCGTTATCAGCAAATCGGCGGCCAGGCCGTCGTTGATGTGGCGTGTGAGGTCTTCGGCGTTGTCGCGGGCGATGCCCAGCAGAACCGGCTCTCCGCCGGCTTCGAGCACCTGGGCCGCGAGAGCGTAGGAATTGGAGTTGAATATCTGCCCGACGCCGGGGGCATCGCCCAGATCGACGAGTTCTTCTCCGGTCGCGAGGATGGCCACCTTGGGTTTTTGATATACATACACCCGCGCCCGGCCGATGTTCGCCAGCATACCGGCAGAAGCCGCGCCCAGTCGGGCGCCGTGCGAGAGAACCGTTTCACCGGGCTCCACGTCCTCTCCCGCAAGGCGGATGGCTTCCCCTTCGCGCACCGCGAGGAAGATTTGCACCTCATCGTCCGAGATTCTCTCCGTCTCCTCGACGAGCACGACGGCGTCCGCGCCATCAGGAATCGGCGCGCCCGTCATGATCTTGATGGCCTCACCCGGGCCGAGCGTACGGCTCGCCACGACGCCGGCCTGAATCTCCTCGACCACTCGCAGCGTCCTGGGCACCTCCCGGCTCGCGCCCCGCACGTCTTCCGCACGCAGGGCGTAGCCGTCCATCGCCGAGTTGTTCCAGGGCGGAACGGGGCGCGGGGACTGGACGTCCTCGGCCAGCACCCGGCCCGGACAATCGAGCAGGCCCACCCGTTCGCGCCCCATCGGGCGAATCATCTCCAGTATCGAATTCCGGGCGTCTTCCACGCTGATCATCAACGACTCCATGCACTTGAAGGTGACGTCCGTCCTCCCGGACGCCGCTATTATAACCGACGCCGTTGAGGGAACAAGCCTAAGGCCGGTTCAAGAGCAGAGCATCGCCTCGTATTTGCGAATTTCCGCCGTTTTCATTAGAAATGCCCTATGCCAAAGGACCAGTACAGCTACAAGAGTGAAATGCGCGTGCGCTTCGGCGAGACGGATCTGCAGGGCGTGGTGTTCAACGCCAACTACCTCCTCTACGTCGATACCGCGCAGATGGACTACCTGCGCACCATCGGCGTCCCTTATTTCGACATGCTCGAGCGCGGGTACGACATCGTCATCGTCGACGCCTCGCTCCAGTTCCTGGCGCCCGCCCGTTTCGACGAGGTTCTCGAAGTCTACGCGCGCATTTACGAGATCGGAAACTCGAGCATCAAGATGGACTATGAGATTTACGAAGCGGAATCCGGGCGCTTCGTCGCCAGGGCGCAGACGGCTTACGTCATCGTAGGCAAGGATTCGCAAAAACCCGTCCGGGTGCCTCCCTACATCCGCCGCGCCGTCCGGGAATTCGAGTCGAGAGAAGATATTGAGGAAACCTAGCCGCGGGCCATTTTTCCGCCCAATCCGGTGCGGATAACCCAATTCACCCCACTGTATGGGCGCCGGCGAAAATCGCATCATTGAGAAGCGCGCCGCTTCGTGGTAAAATTCAGGGCATCATAGCCGCTAGAGAGTTTCATCGCAGAGACGTCCCGTCGTGGACAAGAGTGCTGAAATCATCGATTTCAATGATCGACTGATGATGGATTTTTTATCGCTGTAGCAGGCACAGCATTCCGCAGCACAAAAAGGAGGGAATATGATGAAATCGCTGAAAGCATCGAGACGCGCTATTCCGTTCCTCACCCTCGCGCTGAGTTTGTTCATCGTCGTTGCGCTGGGGACGACACAGGCTCTTGCTGCATGGAAGCCGACGCGGCCGATTGAGTTCGTCATTATGGCGGGTAAAGGCGGCGGCGCGGACCGCATCGCCCGCCTGATGCAGAAAATCGTCACGCAGAACAAATGGTCGCCGCAGCCCCTGGTGCCGATCAACAAGAAAGGCGGCTCGGGCGCCGAGGCGATGCTCTACCTGCTCTCGAAAAAAGGAAACCCGCACGTCATCCTCGTGACGCTGAACAGCTTCTTCACCACCCCTGCCCTGCGGAAGCTGCCGGTGAACTACACGAAGCTCACGCCGGTCTACCGCCTGGCCATGGACACATTCCTGCTGTGGGTCAACACGAAATCGGGAATCAAGAACATCGATGATTTCGTGAAGGCCGTAAAGGCCAAGAAAGGGAAATGGACCATGGGCGGCACGGGCAAGATGCAGGAGGACCAGCTCGTCACGAACATGCTCATGCAGGCCTATGGCCTCAAGGGCATGATCACCTACGTGCCCTTCCGCGGCGGCGGCACCGTGGCGAAAAACCTCGCCGGCGGTCACGTGGACTCGACGGTGAACAACCCTTCCGAGGGTCTGCCGCACTATCCCGGCAAGATGCGGCCGATTGCCGCGCTGACGCCTGAGCGTATTCCCGCGTTCAAGGAGGTCCCCACGTTCAAGGAACTCGGCCAGCCGCAACTCGTATATTTCATGCAGCGCAGCATCAACGCGCCCGGCGGCATCCCCAAGGATGCTCTCGCATGGTATACGGACCTGTTCAACAAGCTGTGCAATTCCAATGAGTGGAAAGACTATACGTCCAAGAAGGCGCTGAACCGCGCCTGCCTGAGTGGCGCCCCGCTGGGCAAGTTCTTCGCCAATGAGGATACAAAGCACAAGAAGCTGCTCATGGGCATGGGATTGCTGAAGAATTAGATCTGGAGAAGAAACTAGATGCAACGGGCGGATAGAATAGTCGCCATCGGGCTGATTTTCGTCAGCCTCGGCGTCGCCTGGAAATCTACGGAACTACCCGTCGGCATTCTTCCCAAAGAAGGGCCGGGAGGGGGCTTCCTCCCCTTCTGGCTCTCTTTGGGAATCGCCGCCGTGGCGTTGATGGTATTGATCCAGTCCCTGGTTTCCTCCCGGCGAGACAAATCGAATACCGGCGGCGCCGGCGTTTTCATGAGCCGGGAAGGTCTGGGCGACCTGCTGCGCGTCGGCCTTCCGGGAATGATCATGATTCTCCTGATCGGCGTCATCTCGGTGTATTTCTCGGCGGCCCTTTTCATCTTTTATTGTTTGTTCATGGTCGGGGGGCACAACCTCAAAACGAGCGTCGGCGTATCGATAGGCGTGCCTGTTGTCATGTATTACATTTTCGAGAAATTCCTGATCATCCCCTTGCCGAAAGGGTATGCGGAGTTTCTGTTTTACTGGAACTGATTGGTTCAGCGTTTCCTTTGCCCATTGCCTGGAAAAATTTCTGTGAGCAAGGGGCAAGGTTTGTCCTAAGGGTCGTGTGAATTGGAAATCCTTGGAAATCTATTCTACGGGCTGGGTGTTGCGGTCTCGCCGCAAAACCTCCTGATGGCGCTGTTCGGCGTCATCCTGGGCGTCGCCATCGGCGCGATGCCGGGTCTTGGCTCGGTGAACGGCGTCGCCATCCTGCTGCCCATCACGTTCGCCGTTCCGCCGACAAGCGCCATCATCTTCCTGGCCGCCATCTACTACGGCGCCATGTACGGCGGCGCCATCAGTTCGATCACACTGAACATCCCGGGCGCGTCCACGGCCGTCGCGACCACGTTCGACGGCTACCCCCTGGCCAGAAGAGGTAAAGCCGCGGATGCCCTTGTGACGGCCGCTGTGGCGAGTTTCATCGGCGGGACGATATCCATCGTCCTTTTCACTTTCTTCGCCCCGCCCCTGGCCGAGTTCGCCCTGCGCTTCGGCCCGCCCGAGGAGTTCGCCGTCGTCCTGCTGGCGTACGCCACGTTCGCGGGGCTGGGCGGCGAAAGCCCCCTCAAAACGATCATCGCCACCATGCTGGGCCTGCTCATGTCCACCGTGGGCACCGACATCGTGAGCGGTTCGCCGCGCCTGATATTCGGGGGCATCACGGGGTTCTACCACGGCATCAATTTCCTCGTGCTGGCCATCGGCATCTACGGCGTCGGAGAAATTTTCTATACCCTCGAAGAGGGGTTCAAGACGAAAGAGAGATACCAGGCGAAGCTCGGCGTCGCCGAAATCCTCTCAACCCTGAAGCGCCTCACGCAATGCACCTCCACCATCATGAGAGGATCCCTCCTCGGGTTTTTCGTCGGCATGCTTCCCGCCGCGGGCGCCACGCCCGCGAGCTTCATGAGCTACAGCATCGCGAAGCGGTTTGCGAAAAAACCCGAAGAATTCGGCAAGGGCGCGCTCGAAGGGGTGGCCGCGCCCGAGTGCGCCAACAACGCGGCGAGCACCGGCTCCATGCTCCCCATGCTGACGCTGGGCATTCCCGGCTCCCCGACGACGGCGGTGATGCTCGGCGCCCTGTTCGTGTGGGGGCTCGTGCCGGGTCCCCGGCTGTTCGTCGAGAACGCGGAGTTCGTCTGGGGGCTTACGGGGAGCCTCTATATCGCGAACACGATGGCGGTCATCGTCGCTATTTTCGCCGTTCCCATCTTCATCTGGATGCTCAGGATGCCCATGACGATTCTGGCGCCGATCATCCTGGTCGTCTGCGCGGTGGGCGGATTCTCACCGACGCAGGATATGTTCGACGTCTACCTCATGTTCATATTCGGCGCGGTCGGCTACATATTCCGCAAACTCGACTATCCCCTCGCCCCGATGGTATTGGCCCTGGTCCTGGGAGGCCTCACGGAGCGCACCTTCCGCCAGAGCATGATCATGAGCCACGGCAGTCCCGGCATCTTCTTCGACTTCGCCGGACATCCCATCGCCGCGGTGCTGATGATGGTTTCCGCCGTCTTGTTCGTCCTGCCGCTCGTGCCGATGATCTTGAAGTTCAGGGTTTCCCGGGCGGGCACTTCCTCCTGAGCGGGGAGCGTTTCGCACCGGAATCATTCAGTAAGGCGAAGCGTTTCCAGGTTGAACGGATTGAATGGAGAAGTGGGGTTTCAGGCGTCCATTGCGCACCGGAAGCCGATGTTGAAATTCTTGTACCAGGGCTCGAAGCCCTCTCTGGCCGAGCACCGCAGACTGTCTTCGATGTAATCCCAGCCGCAGCCCCGGGCGACCTTGGCGGTCCAGGCGTAGCCCGCCCTGCGCGGGAGCCAGCCCTCGGTGTTCCCGAAGCGGATCCTGTAGCTGTCCTCGTCGCGCTGGAGGATTTCGTAGCGCTCCCCGCGCTTGACTTCGCCCAGGCTCAGGCTCCCCCCGCCGGGAACGGCGAATACCGGGATCTTCGCCATCGCCACCTCGAAGGTCGGCTTCGCGAGCCCTTTCGGGTTCTCCGCAGGCCCCGTCTGATAATAGAACCCGTCGAACCAGTCCGAGACCCACTCGAAGACGTTGCCCGCCATCTGCACGCAACCACAGGGTGAGGCGCTTGCGGCGAACGCCTCCACGTTGCTCGGGCATTGAATGTCGGTTTCCGTACTGGCATAGACGGCCCGATCGGGAGAGGGCTCATCCTCCCCCCAGGGATACTTGCGGCCGTCCGTTCCGCGCGCCGCCTTCTCCCATTCCGCCTCGGTCGGCAGGCGCTTGCCCACCCACCGGGCGTAGGCGTTCGCCTCCTCCCAGCTGATGCTGACGATGGGCTGCTCCGGCCCCACGAAATCGTCTCTCGCGAATGAGGGGGGCGGCGGAAACGCCTCGGTATCCTCCAGGAAGGCGCGGTACTGCGCGTTCGTCACGCAGTATTTGTCGATCCAGAAAGCGTCGAGGGTGACCTCGCGCTGGGGACGCTCATCCGCGTTGCCGGTCTCCGAGCCCATCAGGAAAGCCCCCTCGGGCACGCACACCATCGCGGCTTCGTCTTTGCCTCTTTTCATTTCCCTCGCTTCGTCCATCGTCGTCTCTTCGGGTTCGTGGGTCAGGCATGAGCGAAAAAGAGCGGGGCCCCGGAGGGCCCCGCCTGAAACCTGCTGGTTTCCTGTTTCCGAACCCTACTTCTTGCTCGGGTTGTTCACCTTGAAGGGGATGACGCCGGGAACCATCCAGTCGTCCCACATCTTGTCGACTTCGCTCTGGAAGTATTCGTAGTCTTCCTCTTCGAAGTGGTGGAAGCGGCCCTGCGTCTCCAGATACTCGCGTACCGGCTTGCGGCCACGCTTGCCGTACACCTGGCGCGCGGAAATGCCCGTGTAGGTGAGCGCTCCGTCCGTCATCTCCCAGAGGGGGAAGAGGCCCGTTTCGACGGCCAGTTCGCCGAGCTTGTGGGAGTAGAACGGGTCGTAGTCCCAGCCCTTCGGGCACGGGTCGAGCGTGTGCACGAACGCAGGCCCCTTCACGGCCAGCGCCTTGCGGACCTTGTCGATCAGATCGGCGGGATAGGAGGCGTCCGCCGTCGCCACGTAGTTGCAGCGCGTGTGGCCCACCGCGTACATGGCGGCGATGTTCTTCTTCCAGCAATCGTGCATGATGCGGAACTTCTTGCCCGGAGGCGTGAACGTCGTGTTGGCGCCCCAGGGGGACGCGCCCGAAATCTGGATGTCGGTGTTCGCGTACGACTCGTTGTCGTAGCAGATGATCGCCAGATTGTACTTCGCGTGCATGAGCGCCGCCGATATGGAGGAGACGCCCATGTCGATGCCGCCCCCGTCTCCGCAAAAGGCGATGACGTTGATCGGCTCTTCCTTCATCTTGCCCTTGCGCATCAGCGCGCGAAGCGCCGCCGCCGTTCCCGTGGCCGCCGAGCCCGAAGAACCCAGCTGCGTGTGCATCCACGGCACGACCCAGGGAGTGCTGTAGTACGTGGTGTTCGCCACATACATGCAGCCCGTGCTGCCCAGGATGATGGAGCGAGGGCCCGCCGCCTTGGCCATGAGGCGCATGATGAGCGCGCTCTCACAACCCTGGCACGTCCTGTGCCCGCTGGTGAAATACTCTTCCACCGCTTTTTCGGGGATGGCGTTCACCTTCCCCATCAAGGGAAGTTCCTGTGTTCCGATGTTGTATTCAGAGGTTTCAGCCATGATTAATCCCTCACTCCGATCCAGTCGACGTCGTTGTCGGCCGCATCGTTCTGACCCATGGAAATGACCTTGTCGGCCATCTGTTTCACGTCTTCGAGCAGCACCTCACGGCCCCCGAGGCCGCAGACGAATCCTTTCATGTGAGGCACCTTGTCCGCCCCGTACATGGCGGCTTTCACTTCGTTGAACACTATACCACCATGGTAGGGAGAACCAAACGAATAATCGCGGTCGATGACGCCCACCGCCTTGAAGCGCGAGAGCGACGCGCGCAACTCTTCCGTCGGGAAGGGGCGGAACCACTTGAGGCGAACCATACCGACCTTCTTGCCTTCCTTGCGCATTTCGCGGATGGCCACTTTCACCGGCAGGCTCAGCGTTCCCATGCCGCAAAGCACGACGTCGGCATCCTCGGTCATGTATTCATCGAGGAAGGGATCCGTATCCACGCCGAAAGTCTTGCAGAAATCGGCGTGGGCTTCCTTGAGCACGCCGTAAGAATTTTTCGCCGCCTCGCTGCTCTGGCGCCGCACCTCCATGAGCCAGTCTTCGTTGGCCTGCGGTGCGATGGTGATCGGGTTGTCGGGGTGAAGCAGCAGGTCGCCCCTGTCGTAGGGCGGGAGGAACGCGTTGACTTCCTCCTGGCCCGGCAGCCGCACAGTCGCCTGGCTGTGCGTCAGGAATGCGCCGTCCATCGCGATGGCGCACGGCAGGTAGACTCTCGGATCCTCCGCCACGCGGTACGACAGAAGCCCGAGTTCAACGACTTCCTGCGCCGTGTCGGGGAAGTTGATCATCCAGCCCAGGTCGCGGACGAGCATCGCGTCGTTGTGCTCGGTGCCGAACGCGCCGGGGTCATCGAGCGCGCGGCAGCCCACCAGGGCCACCATCGGCAGGCGAAGACCCGCCGTAACGGCCAGCGGCTCCATCGCATAGAGCCAGCCCACGCCGCTCGAACCGGTGAACACCCGCGCCCCGCAGGCCGAGGCGTGCTTGACGATCTCGAACTGGCCGTGCTCGCTTTCCGCCGGAATGTAGTCGGCGTCGAAGTCGCCTTCGGCGATGAACTTGGAAACGTACTGCATCACGGTGTCATACGGCCGGATAGGATACGCCGTGATGACATCCACGTCGGCGAGGCGGCACACGTGGGCCATCACCTCGCTTCCGGTGAGGAGGTGAACTCCCGCACCTTGTTGTTGTTCGGTAGCTGTTGCCATCAGTTCGCTCCTATTTTCCTATTTGAGGTCCTGGAGAGTTTTGACCTGGGCCGTTTCGGGGTTGTGACCCATCTCGATGCCGATGCCGGAGAATGCCTGCCCCAGGCCGGTGATGGGATGACGCCCCTCTATCTTGCCGGTGGAAATTTTCTCGTCCATGTACTTGTCGTAGTCTTCCTTGTTCTCGTCCCACATTTGCCACTGGCTGTCGCGTTCCTCGAAGACGACCTCGTTCACCATGGTGATGCAGTCCTTGACGGGGCAGATGGCCTCGCACACGCCGCAACCGCAACACGCCTCCATGTTGGCGTCGAAGTAGCCGTCCGGCGTGACGTCGAAACAGGTGTCCGGACACGCAATCCAGCACAGCGTGCACTTGGTGCACTTATCGAACGAGACGACCGGGCGCATGGTGCGGGTCGACCATTTCTTGAAGTAGGGGTTGCGCCCCGGCTCGTAGCCGCCCTCGCCGCCCCGGAAGCCCTCGTGGCCGCCAACGCCGTCGATGACGACGCCCTGGCGCATCTCGTGCCATTTGAGGAGTTCAAACGTGAAGGGCACTTCATCGTTGCCCTGGCCCGGCTCGATTTCGACCGGACGCAGGTCTTCATACACCTCACGCGCAGCTTCGACGTGCGTTTCAGAGCCGATGTTCTCGCGGATGGCCGACTCCAGCGAAGCGATGGAGCACATGCTCGGCTCGGCCTTGAGAGCCGCCGCCAGACAGCGCGCGTCGGTGCCGTCGTCCTTGTAGACCCAAAGGCCCGCGAAACTCGCCTCACCGGGGATGATCGCCAGCTTGTAGGGCGTGTCCTTTCGATGGATGTGCTTGACGAGTTCATCTTCTTTCTGGTTGGACGTAACGATCAAGGTGCCGCCGGGCTTGGTAACTGCGTTGATGGGCTGAAGACCATACCATGCCCACGATTCCACGCCCTTGCACAGTGTGTCATCCACGCAAATGGAGATGTCCACTTGCTTGGGCTCATACTGCGCCGCCACGGTCTCGAGCTCTTCCTCGTTGTCCGCGATGTAGCCGAACTGCTTCGCCGGAATCCCGTTGCGCTCGGGCGAATCGCTGTAGCGCCCGAAGGAGATGCCCGGCTTTCCTTCCTTCACGGCCGCGAGGATCAGCGTCCGCGAAATTTTCACCGCAAGGCTTTTCTGAAAAATACCTCTGTAAATGACTTCAAACGATATGACACTCACATTCGATACCCCCCACTTTGGAGTTGAAGAAGTTGAACTTTATAGTCTAGGGTTTGATTCCCTCAATATTGGTGACTACCGCACTTTTTTCGACTGATACTCCAGCCTCTTGTTGTTTCGACTTCGCCGCCTTCAATTTCGAGCGGGCGTCTGCTCGACCAGGTGGCTGATCATCCCTGCCG
>VXPH01000226.1 GCA_009839615.1 Nitrospinota bacterium | reverse complement strand
ATAATCGACGGCAGCGTCAATGTGTTTAATGAAACGCCACCCTTTCTCCGTTCGTATAACCTGGTATGGTTCCTCTTCTCTCGATACGTCGATTCTTATCAGCGCCTTTTCGTCGATTCCCTTCAAGAGTTTGACTTTTCGCTCTTCGGCGGCGCGTTCCTCGGCGGCCCATTTCACTCCGTAGACGTAATACGCGCCACCAAGGATGACTAAAACAAGTAGTAATATGAGATTTTTCTTGGGGTTCACCGCAGTTGCCTTCTCCTGACGTAGACGGCGGCTCCGATAAGGATGATGAACAAGGGCATGATCCAGACGGTGAACAAGTGAACGAATCGCCCTTCCCCGCCGGCCAGCACAAGAGGCTCACCCGTACGGCTTTTGGGGCGAATGGTGATCAGGTCTTTTTCGCCGCCGAGCCAGTTCACGGTGTTGAGCACGAGATTCGCATTTCCTTGCGCGCCGATGAAGGCATCGCTCGCAAAATCGGCATCCCCGAACACGACAATCCGGGCTTCGTTTTTCTCATTGGTTTTACTCAAGGCAGGTGTTTTCGAATCATCCGGAGAGCCCGGTCCCTGCGCAAGCTTGTAAAGATCGAGCGTAACGGTGACGGCGGCTCCTATCGGCACGGGGCCGTCTTTTTTGGTCTTCGGGTCAAAGGCAAGCTGGCCATTTTGGATGGCGATGCTATCGACAGTAAAGCTTCCGGCGCCCGTTTTGACCAATTCTTCGGAATGCAGCCCCGCCTTGGGCATGCCCTTGGCGGATACTTTCCTCACCGTTGGAAATACCGTCGCCAAACCCTGCAACTGCTTGGTAATGTCGTGCAGTCCGTAGTTCACGGCGAACGGTGTGATGATATTTCCGCCCGCCAACTCGAAGCGAACGGATTCGGGGTCGACGACGAAAGATTGGGGAATTCCGAAGCTATATCTTTCCAGAAGCGCGGTCAGACGGCCCGGCTTCATATCGGGCTCCAGGAAAACGAGGAGTCTTCCGCCGGATTTGATGTAATCGTCGATATACTTGATTTCGATTTCTTCCAGCTCTTTTTGGGGGGCTGCGATAATCAACATATTGGCATTGTCGGGCACGCCCTTTTTCCTGAGCAGCAGGAGTTCTTCCACCTGGTAGTTGTCGTCCCTCATGCTGATAGACAGCGCCCTCATCGCCTCGCGTCCTTGCCCGGAGAAGGGGCGCTCACCATGGCCCGTGAGGTAATACACGCGCTTTTGCTCTGTCTGAATGGTTTTCAATATCGCGTTGGCGATCGCATTTTCCGACAGATTGAATATCTTTTCCGATCGGAAGGTCGGTTTCTTCTCCTGTTCGGCGGAATCTGATGTGTTCTGTTTCCCGGTTTCTTCTTTGCTGAAATGGTGAACCACGACCAACGTGCCGTAGGCGTCCACATCATATTTCTTGGCGGTTCGTGGAGAGGCGTCCAGGTCCAGAAACCGGTAAGAGACTTGTTTCGATGCCCGGACATATTGCGCCAAAATTTCCGTTATCGCCGGTTGTTCGATCTTGCGGGTAAAGGCGATGATTTCGATCCGCCTTTTTTCTCTCTCGAGTTTGTTCAGCAGGTTCATGGTTTTCGCGGATAAACTGTAAAAATTTCCGGGTGTGACGTCCCAGCGCTTGAAGTGCTTTATGCTCGCGAGTTCAACGATGACTAAGATAGCGGTCACCACAACGACCATGAGCGCAACCTGGATGCCCGTTCGGGTCGAGCGGAGCCGGATGCCGCCCTGGAGCTCACGCCGTGAGATCCACACCGTATATACGAAACAAACTATTCCCAGTGCGATGGTGGCGTACGCCCACCGGGGAGGCTCGGAAAACTGGTCATGACCAGCCCATCCGGAAATGCCAATCAGCAACAAGACGGCGGAGGCGATGAACAAGTAAAGGTTTCTGTTTTCCAAGTTCCTACCCTCTCCACCTGTAGTATTCAAGGGACCTGAGCACCAGGAAACCACATAAGATGTTGATGTTGATGAGATAAATAATGTCGCGCGTATCGATGATGCCCCGAATGAAATTCCGCATGTGCATTCCCACGGAAAGATGCCTGAGAATCGAGGATAACGGCTCGCTGGCCGCTATCGCGAGAGCTTCCATCAGGAAGGTTGCGAGAAGGATCATGAAGGCAATCATGGCTGCAACGATTTGATTTGAAGTCCATGAACTGGCCAAAAGCCCAACGGAAAGGAACGCCATGCCCGCCAATATCATTCCCAGGTAGGCGGAGGAGACGATGCTCCAATCCACCTTGACGAAAGTACTCAAAATAATCGGATAAACAAGAGTAATCGCCAGCATTATCAGATAGATGGATAGAACAGAGAGGTATTTCCCGGCGAACATCTGTCCGTTACGCAGTGGAAAAGTGAGCATCAACTCTATGGTGCCCTGCTTTTTTTCTTCACTGAACAGACGCATTGTAAGCAAAGGTGCAACGAACAAGAGAATCACGGTGACGCTAGAGAAGACCGGTTCCAGAACGGCGGAAGTTGGCGTGATGTTATATTGCGCGGCTGCTTGGGGGTTTCTTGCCAACTGCATGGAAACGACAGCATAGGAGAGAAAAGCACCGGAGTAGAAGATACCCATCAATACCGTCCATGCGGCGAGGATCACATAAGCGACGGGCGAGAAGAAAAAAGATGTGAGTTCGCGTCGGCATATATAAAAGGTGTTATGCATTTACAGTTTCCTCATCGTCTTTCTGCTCTCCGCTGACGATACGAACGAAAAGGTCTTCCAGCGTCAGCCTCATCTGGCGGATTTCGGTCAGTTTTCCCTCTGCCGCAAAGACAGCGGCTACCAGGTTAGAGCGAATGTCATCACCGCCTCTTGCGTGCACTTCGAAATGCGCTTCCTCTCCTGTAGAAGTTCCTAACAGTTCTACACGTTCGACTCCGGATACCGTTTTCATTTTATCGGACAACGCGCCTGCAACCCCGACTGCTGAAATGCGTATGGTCGAGTCGGCTTGCATGTTTGCCGCCAACGTATCGAGTGCCCCCTCGGCTGCTATCCGACCCCGGTGGATGATGACGACACGATCGCAAACCATGTTTACTTCAGGAAGAATATGTGTGCTCAAAATCAGGGTTCGGTTGCCCTTGAGTTCGGTAATCAAATTCCGGATTTCCACAATCTGAGCCGGGTCAAGACCTGACGTGGGTTCATCGAGAATCAACACAGGCGGGTCGTTCACCATCGCCTGTGCCAAACCGACACGCTGGCGATATCCTTTGGAGAGATTGCCGATGAGCCGGTGAGCGACATCCTCGAGCCCACAGCTACCGAGCACCCTTCGAATGCCAGCTTCTTTACCCGCGCCACTCATACCCTTCATGGACGCTACGAAATTCAAGTAAGCCCTGACGGTCATTTCTGCGTACAGTGGATTGGTTTCCGGAAGGTATCCGAGATTTTTCTGAGCTTCCAGCGGTGATTCCGACACATTGATGTCCGCCACCCAGGCGGAACCGGAGTTTGGCGGCATATATCCCGTCAAAATGCGCATGGTCGTGGATTTCCCGGCGCCATTGGGACCGAGAAACCCCAGAACTTCTCCCTCCTCGACCTGGAAGGATATATCCGTCACACCACGAAGGTTACCGTAATACTTAGTGAGGTTTTCAACCCGTATCAACGAAGAACTCCCCAAAAGAATCTATGCAAAATTACTCACCGGCATCCAAGCCGTTTTACTCTTCCCAGACATTAATTTGTGCGATTCATTTGTGTGATTAAAACATCCCGAGAACTTCTGAGGTGAACAAGAAAACCAATTAAGTTCTTTGTTATCAATACTTTGGCACTCGACTATCTTGAGTGCTAAGATAAAATAATCGCTTGGCCTCCTTTTGTCAACCATATTCGAATATATTTCTTCCTCTGATATGAATTACCGGGATGCCATTCCCATCAATTTCGCATTTGCAAATCGCCTCGAATGGCCGCTTTCCTCAAAATGGCGGGAACATTCAGTATCGACGGCCCATCGAGTCTCAGCGATATTTCGATGTCTTCTCCTTTGTTCAACAGGCACTCCCTCTCCCCATCGAAAGCCAGCACCCTATCATCTGGCGCCCGGTATTTCACGGCTTCCCCTGGTTTGACTATCTCGTGTTCCATCACCTGGGCGGAAGCAACCTGCCCGGGCCCGATCGGCGAAAGGACTCGGTGATTAGTTTTGCTTTTCGGCCCCAGCTTCAACCACAGTCCCAAGGGTTCGTCTGCACCTATCGGACGCAGACTCGCGCCTAAAGAAGAAAGCCCCAAACGCCCGGGTTCGCTCCTCGTGAGCGCCAGTGAGTCTACGCGTCCGATATCCCAAATTGCGCGCGCCCCGTAGAATGATTCCTTGAGGATGGCGATATCAACCAAAGCTTTTTCGGAGTTGCCGTTCAGGTTCACGTGGAGTTGTTTTGTAACTTGCTTCTCGCTTCCATAGGCTTTCGGGTAAAGGGCATATAAAGCTGCGGCCATACCGGCCACAGTCCCTTCCCATGAAAAGGGAAAGGCATTGTTCGTTCCGGTCGATAAAGGGATCATGGGAATCCTGCCGCATCCTTTGGCGACAGCGCGACAAGTACCATCGCCTCCAAGAACAATAATGCACCGGACTCCCAGTTCATCGAGTTTCCGAGCCGCGTTCGTGGAGTCAATCGTCTCTCCCCTGGCATCCACCTCAAAGAGTTTCGCTTTCGAGTTTTTGTTCTCATGTCGAAAACCATCTACGGCGACGGCGCCCAAGGAACCAAGGTCGTTGAATATCAGGATGTTATCCAGACCCATTGCAGCCAGGCCAGCCATCACGCGGCGAAGCATCAAGACTTTTTCGTTATTACTGAAAGAACTTGCCAGCGCCACTAACCTGCGGATGTCTTTGCCTGATTGCGGGTTGGCTATAATTCCGACACTCGCCACTTCTTCTCCTTTATTTATCGCCAAGAAAGAAGTTCTAAATTCCTGTAAAATCAAGATTACATCGAATCGGTGAAAAGGGCGAAGCATCGTTCATGTTCCATTCCTCCGCTCAGTGAGATGGTTCGCGATATGAAAGCGAAACGCCGTAGATCCCTCAAAAGAGAAGCGCGCGCCATTTTCCGCGCCGGACTAAATGCCGTTCATGCCGGTGAAGCCGTTTATCGGTATATGAAAATTGAAAAGGAAAAGGGCCAGGAGTATCTCGTTTGCGGCAAACAAAAAATATCTATGGATGAAACGGAGCGAATCTTCGTTTTGGGAGCGGGAAAAGCGAGTTCCCAGATGGCGCGTGCGGTTGAGCGGCGTCTCGGAAATCGAATTGATGGCGGCGCCGTCGTCACCCAATACGGCTATGCGGAAAAATGCCGGCGCATTGAAATATTAGAAGCTTCCCACCCGGTACCCGATTCTTCAGGGCTGGAAGCCTCCCGAAAAATAGAAAAACTGACCGCTGACGCCCGAAAAGAGGATTTGGTGATATTCCTGCTCTCAGGGGGAGGCTCCGCCCTGATGCCCGCGCCTGCGCCCGGAATTTCTCTTGAGGATAAGCAATCCGCAACGAATTCGCTCCTGCGGGCAGGCGCCCCCATAGAAGCTCTCAATTGCGTGCGAAAGCACCTCTCGGAGCTAAAAGGCGGGAATCTGGCCCGGAAAGTTTTTCCGGCCCGCATGTGCGTTCTTCTTGTCTCTGACGTGATCGGCGACCCCCTCGATGTGATTGCTTCCGGTCCTGCTATCGGTGACTCGACTACTTTCTTTGAGGCAAAAGCGCATTTGGAGCGCTACGGAGTATTCCAGGAAATGCCGAAAGCAATCAAAGAAAGGATTGAAGCCGGTTGCAGGAATGAAATTCCAGATACCCCTGCTCCCGGAGACAAGATTTTCAAACGTGTAAGCCATCATGTGGTGGCGAACAATACAATCGCCCTCCGGGCCGCATATGAGAAAGCAAAATCAATAGGCTGCAATGTCAAGGTGCAAACGAATTCCCTCAGTGGCGAAGCCAAGGAAGTAGGCAAATCAATCGCGGAAGACGGCAAGATGATTTCAGGTAGTTCTCGCAAAAAACGCTCGCCGCAGTGCCTGTTATATGGTGGTGAAACAACAGTGAGAGTGGTGGGAGGTGGTATAGGCGGCAGGTGTCAGGAACTCGCTCTATCTTTCGCCATCGAAATTTGCGGGCATGAAAACATCTGCCTTCTCGCCGCAGGTACCGACGGAAGAGACGGCCCCACAGAAGCCGCAGGTGCAATTGTCGATGGAAGAACCGCAAAAACGTCGCAAAATCAAGGGCTTGACCCAAATGACTATTTACGCGATAATAATAGTCACCATTTCCTCCGCCAAAGGCACGCGTGCATATGCACCGGGCCGACTGGAACCAACGTAATGGACTTGGTGATTATGTTGGTGAATTAGCGGCATCACGTAAATCTCGGCGGTTATCCGTGATTCCACGGGTCGCCCAATCGCCGGGAAATCCACAGGACATGCTCATGAAGTATATCCGCTTGGCTATTATCGCCGTCATGGCGATCTTGATGGCCACCCAATTGCTTGACTCTGCGTCCGCCCAGGAGGAAAAGGTGGTCGTGACGGACTTCACTTTGAGTCCGGCTCAGGAAAATTCCAGACAATTGCCAAAAGGATGGGCGCTCAAGGTATGGCATGGAAAGGCCGATGTTCGACTGATCTGGGATCAAAGCAGGGATGGGAAAGTGCTTCGGATGCGAAGCGAAAAAGCGGCCGTTTCCATTCACCGGGAAGTGAAGCTCGACCTCAAGAAATTTCCGGTTCTTTCATGGAAATGGAAGGTGACGAAACTTCCAGAAGGTGCGGATGCGAGAAATGTGGAATCCGACGATCAGGCGGCTGGTGTTTATGTCGTATTTCCTCGGTTTCCCAGTCTCATTAACAGTCAGCTCATTGGGTACGTCTGGGAGACGAGTGCTCCAGAGGGCACGATTTTAAGAAGCCGCAAAAATCCAATGGTCCACTATATCGTCATCAGAAGCGGCATTGATAATCTCGGTAAATGGATAACTGAAAGACGCAATGTAATGGATGATTATCGAAGGGTATTTGGTTCTGAGGCGCCGAAAGTCGGTGGCATCGCGTTAATGATCGATACGGACGACACGCTTTCTGATGCAGAGAGTTATTTCGCAAAAGTCGAATTCAAAGGTGACGTCTTGAAGGTTTCTGCTGCCGAGGATCTGGTTGCCTCGCTAAAGTAGTCCAAACCATTTCCTGGGCCTACGGATAATTGAGGCAGGTTAGATTTTCGTTCTCGTTATAGAGCGTCCATATAGGGTAGATAAGCAGGGAACGATTCGCCTGAACCGAGGTTTTGACAATTGCCCGGTAGCGAAGTCTATGTTGGTTTTGATCTTGGGGGCTCTTTTCTAAAGGCATCGTCTTTCGGTATGGATGGAGCATTACAAGAACGCTTCTCCATAGACACACAATGGTGCCAGAGAGCGGAAAATTACCTCGATTTGTTCAAGGATGCGATAAAATCCCTCTCTACGGATAAACATCCCAAAGGCATCGGGGTCGCCGTTGCGGGCGTTCTGGATTTGGATGCCGGTAAAGTTGTCGACTCTCCTAATTTGCCCGCTCTTTGTGGAGTTCCCTTCTTGGGAATGTTGAAAGATGTCTTCTCCCCTGTTCCGCTGCAGATGATGAACGATGCGAACGCCGCTGCGTTGGGGGAATATTTTGCCGGCGCGGGAGCAGGATATGAGAGCATGTTCATTATCACGCTGGGCACGGGCGTGGGTGGAGGTTTCGTCCAAAATGGACAAATCTGGAGGGGTGCGTCTGGAATGGCGGGAGAAATCGGCCATATGATAATCGAAAAAAACGGCAAGCCGTGCACCTGTGGTTCTCGTGGGTGTCTGGAAGCATATTTTTCGAGTTGGGCCCTGGAAAGAGATGCCAAAGCCCATGCAGCGCAACACCTAGATTCCGCTATCGGGTCGCTCGATGAAATAGCACCGATTTTCTTGGCCGAACTCGCTGTTTCCGGAGACCATGACGCAAGAGCAATATGGGAAAACGGCGGTTATGCACTCGGGGTTGGAATCGCCAACATCATGAATTTGCTGAATCCGGCGAGCATCGTTCTCGTGGGAGGGCTAATGAATGCTAAAGAGCATTTCCTGCCGAGCGCTCAGAGAGCCTGGGAGGCGAATTCTTTCGAGCAAGCGAGTCGTTCATCAAAAGTTTTTTTGGGCAAATTGGGAGAATGGGCGGGCGTCAGAGGCGCTATTCAACCATTTTTGAGGAATTGATTTTCTCTTCCTCAAGTTCAAGTATGGGCAAAGTTAGAAAGTAAATTCCTCATCCTTATTTCTCACCTAATTATCTCGCTCGGGTATGGCATGAAAAATTTTTTCATTTCCCTTCTTGACAAATATTGTAAACGCGATCAACAATGTTAATTGAATTTAACTATATTGATCTCCATTAACAGTTGGATTATCAATCGCCAAAGAGGTTCATGCTATGACGCCACAACCACACCACTCGCGCGGTTCATTATCGCCTAGTTTGGAACATTATCTTCGCGCCATATTCGACCTTCAGGAAAGTAAAGGTTACGCGCGCGTGACAGATATCGCCTCTATGCTGGATGTGGCGAAGCCGGCGGTTTCCGCCGCGGTGAAGACACTCCGCTCGAACGGGCTCGTATCTCACCGTGTCTATGAAAGCATTCTCTTGACGGAAGAAGGCGCAAAACGGGCAAAAAGCGTGTCCGGTAAATTTTCTATTTTGATGCATTTTCTCATGGACGTTTTAGGAGTCGAAGAAAGTCAAGCCTTTGTCGACGCCTGCGTCATGGAGCATTACGTGAGCGGCAACTCCATCGACAGGTTACTCGATCTGCTGCGCTTTTTCGAGGAATCGGGCAACCAGGAAATATTGGAGAAATTTCATCAGTTTCGCCGCTCGTGCGAGAGCGACGACACATGCCCGACATGTTCTTACCATTGTGATATCAGCGTCATCGATTTTGACGCATTGATGAAAAACAAGGGAACCTGAACGACCAGACTGATTCCAGCAAGTGTTTTTGATTTTTTGTCCCAAGGCTTGCTCTTGAGCCTTATTCACACAAATAGGCCATCTGGCCGACACCTCTAGACAGGAGATGGAACTTATGTTTGCTGTACCGAATGGCGCAAAGCGTGTGAGGTTGTACCTTGGAATTGCCATGATTGTCATGGTGGCGGCTCTAACCCTGGGCAAGACTACGGCCAGCGCTGAAGAGGTTGTCAACCTATACTCTTACCGGCAACCTTTCCTCATCAAGCCGATTTTGAAAGGATTCACTGAAAAAACGGGCATCAAGACCAATGTCGTTTTTGCGAAAAAAGGCATGCTGGAGAAGATCAAGGCGACGCCAGGGGCGGCGGATGCGGTTTTGACCGTGGACATAGGGCGTCTCCACGACATGGATGAAGCGGGATTGTTGCAGCCCGTGCAGTCGAAAGTCTTAGAGCAGAATATCCCCTCCCCCTACCGACATCCCAAGGGCCATTGGTTTGGCCTCACGCTGCGCGGACGCGTCATTTATGCCAGCAAAATGCGCGTGAAGCCGGGTGCCATTACCCGCTATGAGGATTTGGCCGACCCGAAATGGAAGGGCAAAATTTGTACGCGTTCCGGCAAGCACGTCTACAACGTATCCCTGTTCGCCTCCATCGTGGCGCATTCAGGCGAAGCGAAAGCCAAGAAATGGCTGATGGGCCTCAAGTCCAACCTAGCCCGCAAGCCCCAAGGCAACGACCGCGCGCAGGCGAAGGCCATTCATTCGGGAGAATGCGACCTCGCCTTGGCCAATACCTACTACATGGCGAAAATGGCGACAAACAAGAAAAAGAAAGTTCAAAGAGAATGGGCGAAAGCAGTTTACATCGTATTTCCTAACCAAAAGGATAGAGGCACGCACGTCAACATCAGCGGTGCCGCCGTTACCAAACATGCGAAAAACCGGGGAAACGCGGTTCGCCTCATCGAGTTTTTGAGCGGTGAATATGCGCAAAAACTGTATGCCGACCAGAACTATGAATACCCGTTGAAAAAGGGCGTGAAGACCCATCCGCTCGTCGATTCATGGGGAAAATTCAAGGCCGATACAATCAATTTGGCCAAAGTGGCAAATAAGCGGGCTACCGCCTCCAAGCTGGCAGACCAGGTAGATTACAATAATTTCAGGCCCAGCAATTAACAGCTAGTATCAAGACCTCAAAAGCCTTATTATCCTCCTTGCGGGTACAGGCTTTTGGGGTCTTTTGGTTTATATGAAAAGATTTCGAGAGGTAATTCTTTGAAGGTAAATCTAGTAGCAGGGATGGCATGGGTGCAGGAGCTGGATTGAACATAGAAGCCTTCCCTAGGCGTTTAGCAAAAAGATTTCAACTAGATTTCTGGACGAGCGGAACTCTTCTGCTCGCTTTTTTCATAGCGGCTCCTCTACTGGCAGTTAGTATATTCTCCCTTCAGCCTAGCGGTGACATCTGGCACCACCTGCTCACTACCGTATTGTCGCGCTATGTAATGACCACAATGGGTCTGATGGTGGGAGTAGGCATAGGCACGCTTCTCATCGGTACCGCCACCGCTTGGCTGGTGACTCTATGCCGATTTCCGGGACGACGAATTGTCGAGTGGGCGCTGCTCTTACCCATGGCGATGCCGACATATGTAGTGGCCTATGTCTATACCGACGTGTTTGAATTTGCGGGTCCGGTGCAGACGCTGTCGCGTAACATCTTTGGGTGGGAATCGAGTCGCGACTACTGGTTTCCAGAGATACGTTCTCTCGGCGGCGCAATTTTCGTAATGACGCTTACACTTTATCCATATGTTTACCTGCTCGCACGCGTCGCTTTTGTTCAACAATCGGTTTGCATATTGGAGGTCAGTAGAACTCTGGGCAAAACCGCGTGGCAGAGTTTTATTTCCATTGCCCTGCCCTCGGCACGTCCATCGCTGGTCATCGGTGTGAGTTTGGTTCTGATGGAAGCGCTGAATGACTTTGGAACGGTTGATTTCTTTGCCGTGGAAACGCTCACTGCCGGAATCTTCGACGTGTGGCTCAACATGAACAATCTGTCAGGCGCTGCTCAACTTGCCGTTATCGCCCTGTGTTTTGTCTTACTTCTATTGTGGGCGGAGAGAAAATCACGCACCAATCAAAGGTATTTTAATACTTCCACGAAATATCAAGCTCTTCCAAGTTACCAGTTGCGAGGCATAAAGATGCTGGGCGCGGTGCTCACGTGTCTGTTACCAATCGGATTCGGCTTCATTCTCCCTTCATCGATTTTAGGCTATTACGCCTGGAACTATTATGAGGAAAGCATTTCACATGATTTTTATTCCATTCTTTCAAATAGCCTGGTTTTGTCATCCCTGAGCGCAACTCTATCCGTATTGGCAGGCATTTTTCTGGCGTATGGCGTCCGTCTCCAGGAAAACCCGTTGCTCAAATCGGCTGCAAGGCTCGCCAGTGTTGGATATGCTGTACCCGGTGCAGTTCTCGCCGTCGGCGTCCTGATTCCCATGGGCAAAATAGATGTATTCATCCAAGGGTTTCTTAATAATATTTTTGGTATTTCCACAGGTCTGCTGTTTAGCGGCACAATCGCGGCTGTCACCTATGGATATCTGACTCGTTTCCTGGCGCTTTCCTATGGCACCATGGAAGCCAGCCTGATGAGGGTTACGCCCAACATGGATGGTGCCGCTCGAACGCTTGGCCTCGGGCCTGGCAAGACTCTGAAGCGAATTCATTTGCCCATGCTCCGTGGCGGTATCCTGGCGGCGGCGATATTGGTGTTTGTAGATACGATGAAAGAACTTCCCATGACAATCATATTGCGTCCGTTTAACTTTGAAACGCTGGCCACACAGGTTCACCAACTGGCTACGGATGAACTTTTAGAAGAAAGTGCACTTGGCTCTTTGAGCATCGTCGCGGCAGGTTTGTTGCCAGTCATTTATTTGAGCCGCACCATCCGAGGGACGCGCCCCGGAGCAGGAAAATGAGGATTATGCTCTAAATGGCCAAGCTTGATATCGAAAATATCTCGCACTCATATGGAACCAAAGAAGTCATCGAGAATTTGTCTTTGACTGTCGAAGAGGGTCAAGTCGCATGTCTGTTGGGGCCTTCTGGATGCGGCAAGACGACATTATTGCGGTTGGTGGCTGGACTCACTTCGCTGCAGGCTGGAAGAATTCGCCTAGATCAAATTGTGATATCGGAACCTGCAAGTCGAATCGAGATCCCACCGGAAAAGAGAAACGTGGGATTCATGTTCCAGGATTATGCCCTTTTCCCTCACCTGGATGTTTTGCACAATATTACTTTCGGGCTCAATAATCCTTCCCCGGAAAAACTGGCTGAAATACAAAGAGCCATGATCCAGATGGATATCGTAGAATTGACAGATGCTTATCCCCATACCCTGTCAGGAGGCCAGCAACAGCGCGTTGCTCTTCTTCGGGCATTGGCGCCTCTCCCCCGGCTTTTGCTTTTGGATGAACCATTTGCCGGGCTTGACATCAACCTGCGAGTCCAAGTGCGCGAGGATACCCTGGGGTTGATTAAGCAAATGGGCGTTACAACGTTGATGGTCACGCACGACCCGCAGGAAGCGATGTATATGGCCGACCATATCTTGATCATGCGAGATGGAAAAGTTGAACAAGGCGGCTCGCCTCGTGAAATTTACCAATTTCCCGCTACGGAGTTCGCTGCTCGTTTTGTCGGACAAACAAATATTTTACAGGGTATCGTTTTATCGGCCGGTTATGATGAGGTGATGACGAGTATTGGACCCGTGCCATGCCTTTCCATGCGAGACCTTGAATTCGGCACGGATGCTTTTATTTCCATCAGACCCGAGAGTTTTGAAATCGACCCGGATGGCCCCTTTGGGGCGAAGGTTTGCGCAATTCGCTATGTGGGACAATCTATCCTTTTGGAAGTCGAAATAATCGATGAAATAGGCAAGGGACACCGGCTAAAAATGCGTGTGCATCCTAATTTAAGGGTCGATGTCGGCGAAGAAATCAGATTTTGCATTATGCCGGATTTCGTAACAGTGATTGAAGATCCGCTCGATGATTAGTTGCCTTTCTTAGGAGTTCACCTATCGCATTTACGCTCTCCAGTTCCTCGAGAGCCATCGCCATTGCCATCAAATCTTCTACCTCTTCAGGTGAGAGACTGCGATGGGCATTGTCCTTGAATTTCTCATACACATCTTCATCTGTGAATGGATTTTCAGCGCACCCTCTTTGATGTTTTTCTTCCTCGGTATAGATATTCCCATCATCAAGTCGAACTTCAACGACGCCAGGAAAGAACCTCGGAAAATCTTGTGTATCATCCTGGGTAAAGGAGACCTTATCCGCTAGGGCTAGAACTGCGGAGTTTGCTATTGCATCTTTTTCGAAATCATCTACGCCACACTGGCCCCTTACGAAAATACTGGCCAGACAATATGGTAAAGAAAATTTTGCATCGTATTCACCTCTGGGTTTTCGTTTTACTTCGATCGGGTCGAGCACCAAGTCGATTGCTCCCTTGGCAGCATGACAAATAATGCTTTTAATTTTTGTGTGCGGTATTTTCTCACGTTCCTTGAGGCGTAGTCCGGCATCCAAAAACGCATGAATCACATGGCCGCAAGGATAGGGTTTGAAACCAATGGCCAAGGTTTCCCAAGTTTCGCACAGGCCCCGTGTGAGGGCTTCCACCTCGAACTCTTCATCACCGAGATGGCTTTTGAGCAAGCCGAATCTACCCTCGAATACTGTTTGCGGACCGGCGAAATCATGACTCGCGAGAATCGTGGAACAAATGCCACTATGCGCCGCCCAACCAGGATGAAGCGCCTTTACAGGGCTTCCATTTTCCAAGTATTCAAAGAGCCCGGCAGCCATGCTTCCACATATGCCAAGCGCCCAGTTCATTCTTTCAGCGCTCAATCCGCTTTGAAGCGCATAGGCTATGGCGGCGCCAAAAGTGCCGGCGATGGCCGTCATATGGAAGCCGCGGGCATGGAATTTCCCGGGAGCGGCTAACCCGATCCTGGTTTCCGATTCGAACCCGGCAACACAGGCACGAATCATATCCTTTCCTGTTTTCTGGAATTCTTCCGCGCCCGCGAATGCCGCTGGCACAACAGGCGCTGCGGTGTGGATGATTGACTTCGCGTGCGTATCGTCAAAATCAAGGGAATGACCCAACGCACCATTCAAAAAAGCGGCGTTGGGCGCGGGCATTCGGCTTTTCCCCCCGATTGCGCTGCATGGCCCTAATTCATGTGAGACATTTTCGGAGTCCGGAATTTTTCCGGTCATGGCATTCGCCATTGCCCGCAAGGGTTTGTCAATTTTCGTGGAACAAGCTGCCAGTGCAATTCCCATGAAATCAAGAATCAACAATTTTGTCTGATGGATCACTGCTGGAGGGATGTCAGAAAACTCCAGGGCCTGAGAAAACCGGCACAATGTTTCACTGGGTGTTGATGACACGTGGTTATACTCCTTGCTGAACCTTCGGAAAAACTTCTTCGCTGACCATCTGCATCGTTTCCAAAACGAGAGATTGAGGCATCCCCGGCCATTGAACGCTCATAATGAGATGATTGATGCCGAGCTCCGCCAGTTTTAATATGCTCTCCGCTACTTCGTCTGGCGAACCAAGAACGAATCTATTTTCCAATAAATCATCAAACTGTTGTCCTAAATCGTCGTCTCCTTTGGGCATGGCTTTATCTTGACCCCAACGGTGGTATTCACGATATTTGATCTCGAGATAGGGCCTGCTGAGTCGAATGGCTTCTGAACGGTCTTTAGCGACGAACACCTCGCGGCGCATCGGGAATTCTTCTGGAAAAGGTTTGCCGATTTCATCCAGTGTTTGGCGGTAAAGCTCGATTTGGCGCTTTGTGGTATCAAGGCGATTATGCGGGTTCACATAATAACAATTTCCTAGTCTGGCGGCGCGGCGTATGCCCGCATCGCTGTTGGCTCCAATCCAGATGGGAGGATGTGGCTTCTGAATAGGCTTTAGTGGGCACGATGCTTCGATGAGCTCAAAGTGAGAACCTTTCATCGACACTTTCTCTTCTGACCAAAGTCGCTTGACGGCCTCCAAGTTTTCCTCAAGACGCTTTACCCTCTCCTTTTGCGTTGTGCCGAATCCCCTGAACTCCACTTCACGGTAGCCGAGCCCAGCACCGAATATGAGCTTCCCGTTAGACATCACATCAATGGTTGCTAACTGCTCAGCGATATCCATTGGCTTGTGTAGAGATAGGAGTACAATGCCGGCATTGAGACGCAGTTTTGGGGCTTCTGCGTTTATGCGAGCGAGAAAAGGCAATTGCTGGAAATCCTGAAGTGGGTAAGCGCTATAGTGATTTCCCTTGGTGACCGATACGAACCCCAAGTCTTGGGCTCTTCTTGCTTGTTCCATCAATTCACGGAAACGAGACTGCATATCGTCTTCCAGGGTGAATTGACCTCTAAGCATGATTCCGAATTGCATTTCCATACCTTCTAGATAAGGAGAAAAGTATTATTTCGAATTGGGCGGCACGATACCGCACACACAAACGTGGGAATATCGCTACGGGATGTCATCTCAAAGATATGCGGCGTTACGATCTTCCGCAGCAAAACTTGTATTTTTTGCCGCTGCCGCAGGGACAAGGTTCATTACGACCAACCTTGGGGGTGGTTCGTCTTACAGGGATGGATGTCTGTATCGCCTCCCCGGCGGGAGCATCGCCAAATCCTGAAGCGTCAGCATGGGAAAACACCATCTCTTGTTCATGGCGCGATTCTTCAAGAGCAACATCCTCATCTGAAACATCGAGGCGATACATATAGAGCACCGTCTCTGCTTCGATTCTTTCTGTCATTGCTCCGAACATGTCGAAGGCTTCTTTTTTGTATTCGTTCAAGGGATTGATCTGAGCATAGCCCCTCAGTCCAATTCCCTCTTTGAGTTGTTCGATGTTGGTCAGATGGTCCTTCCACTGCGTATCCAATATTTGGATATATATGAGTTTGGAAAGTTCTAGGACAGTATCAGATTCAAAGTCATGGTATTTCTCTTCAAAAACGTCTTGCACGAGATTGTGGACTTTTTGAACAAGTTCATCTCTCAACTCATCTTCGACATCTACGACCATGGGCTCGGAGGTTGAGAAAATGACTTTTTGCCCCTCCACTGTAGCATGGATCCCATATTGACTTTCTACTGCACCCGCAAAAGCCTCCAGATCCCAATCTTCAAAATGTTCAGACTCCGGCAAATGCAAATCAACAATGGAATCAAGAATACCAGATGCGAACTCTCTGATTCGCTCGAGCACATCGCTGCCTTCTAAAATTTCCTGGCGCATCGAATAGATGACTTCGCGTTGCTTGTTCATCACGTCATCATATTCAAGAAGATGTTTCCTCATCTCGAAGTGGTGCGCCTCAACACGTTTTTGGGCATTTTCAATGGCGCGCGTCACCATTTTGGCTTCGATAGGTACTCCCTCTTCCATCCCTAGTTTTTCCATTAAACCCTTGATTCTGTCAGAGCCGAAAATGCGCAACAGATCGTCTTCCAAAGAAAGGAAGAATCTCGAGCTCCCTGGGTCTCCCTGTCTGCCAGAGCGACCGCGGAGCTGGTTGTCGATGCGACGACTTTCATGGCGCTCGGTACCTAACACGTGAAGGCCACCTAGCTTGACCACTTCGTCATGCTCGGCTTGGCACGAAATTCGAAAATCCTTCAAAGTCTCTTCATACTCAGAACCTTCATTCGTATTCGTTTTTGCAGAAGCAAGAAACTCCGGATTCCCGCCAAGGAGAATATCTGTTCCACGACCCGCCATGTTCGTGGAGATGGTGACAGCTCCCTTGCGTCCTGCCTGTGCAATGATTTCCGCTTCTTTGCTGTGGTTTTTTGCATTGAGCACATGATGCGGAATACGTCTTCTCTTGAGAAACGAGGCGAGCTTTTCGCTTTTTTCTATGTTGATTGTACCCACCAAGACCGGTTGTCCCCTTTTGTTGCATTCGAATATCTCATCCACGACGGCATCTATCTTTTCTCGTTCTGAGCGATAGACCACATCGGGATATTCGGTTCGGATCAATTCACGATTCGTCGGCACAACAGCCACATCTATTTTGTAGGTAGAATTGAATTCCGCCGCTTCGGTATCCGCTGTGCCTGTCATGCCGGCCAATTTGTTGTAGAGCCTGAAATAATTTTGGAATGTGATGGTCGCCAAGGTCACATTTTCTTCCTGTATCTTGACGCCTTCTTTCGCTTCTAGTGCTTGGTGGAGGCCATCACTGAAACGCCGGCCTGGCATCATGCGCCCTGTGAACTCATCGACGATGACAACCTCATTGTCCTTCACGACATAATCGACGTCTTTGGTAAACAGGACATGCGCCTTTAACGCCTGCTCCACATGATGCAGGACCGTGATGCTGTTCATGTCATACAAACTTTGGTCATTCGCCATGATGCCGGAGCGACGGAGAAGTTTTTCGGCTTCATGCCCACCTGCTTCTTTTAGGTTTACCGTTCTGCTTTTTTCATCAACGATCAGATATTCATATTTTTTCTTGCTGATAGCATCTTTACCCCCTTCGATATATCCATCGTCTTCCTCCTCAATGTCTTTCTCAACAATGCCTTGTTGCTCCTTAAGCAGAGGGCGTATTACACGGTTTACAACGCCATACATTCGTGTGGCCTCATCCGCCGGTCCACTGATGATAAGAGGAGTTCTGGCTTCATCAATCAATATACTATCAACTTCATCCACGATGGCGAAATTTAATTCGCGCATGACGCGAGTACCGGGCTCGAATTTCATGTTGTCTCTCAAATAGTCGAACCCGAATTCATTATTCGTGCCATACGTGATGTCGCAGGCATATGCACGGCGACGCGCTTCATCATCCATGCCATGCTGTATGCACCCGACACTGAGACCGAGCGCTCGATAGAGACGACCCATCCATTCAGAATCACGGCTCGCAAGATAATCGTTCACGGTAACGATGTGCACACCCTCGCCCTCTAAGGCATTCAAATAGGCCGCAAGCGTAGCGACGAGGGTTTTACCTTCCCCTGTTTTCATCTCGGCGATTTTTCCGCTGTGAAGTATCGTGCCTCCGATGAGTTGAACGTCAAAATGACGCATTTGGAGATGACGCCAACCCGCCTCTCGCACCAGAGCGAATGCTTCCGGCAAAATCTCATCCAATGTTTCACCGACCGCGAGCCGCTCTTTGAAGCGTTCGGTTTCTTCACGCATCTGTTCATCGGTCATCTCTTTCACGCGGGATTCGTGAGCATTAACCTCCGTGACTACCGGGTGCATCTTTTTGAGCAAGCGGCCATTCGCTGTGCCGAACACAGACCTAAACATCGATTTGCTTGATTCTAAAACCGAACCTATCATTCTTCACTCCATACGGTTCATGCGTACGAGTTACCTTTGCACAAACATAGACTACCATGCTGCATTAGTGAGAAAAAGCTGAATCCTCAGGCGGGGTATTGGGATTTATTTACTCGACAATATATAGTCTAGGATTGACTGCGACTCCGTTTATCCTAACTTCATAGTGAAGATGGGGTCCGGTAGATCTGCCTGTGGAGCCGACTTTGGCAATAATGTCACCTCTCCTGACACGCTGACCGACTTTCACCAAATTCACACTATTATGAGCATATGTAGTAACAATGCCCTGCATGTGCTGGATTCGGACAGTTTTCCCAAACCCGCTCATTCTTTTGGTGCTAATGACGACGCCATCCGCCGGCGCAAATATGGGGGTTCCTACCCTTGCGACAACATCAATTCCTGCATGAAATTCTCGCCGATTCGTAAACGGAGAGCGCCTATAACCGAAGCTGGAGGAAAGCCAGCCCTTGACAGGCCATATCGAGGGTGTGTGGGCAAGCAAGACACTTCTGTCGCGGAACGCGCTCAATAGGTCTTTGAACGCGCTTTCCTGCTCGGCGGCGCGCTTTTCGATATCTTGAAACTGACGATTTAATCTCCGAATGAACCTTTGTTCAGACGGGGTGAGTTTCTCGAGGTCTTCAGGTAGTGCGTCTTTTGAAACACCCCCGACCCCTAAGTCGTCTTTGGGTTTGCCCGGCTTCAGAGAGGCCATGATTCGAAGTTGGTCTTCAAGTTGCTTGAGTTGGATCAAGTTGTTGTCAAAAGATTGGAGCTTGGCAGTGAATTTCTCGAGAAGTCCCTTTTGTGCTTGGTTTTGTTGTTCCAGAGGGGGAAGCTTGGCCAAATGCTTCGCTGTATGAATTCTCTCTTGTGTCAGGTAAAGAGTCGTTCCGACAAGGGAGCAAAAACCAAAGAGCAACAAGATTAGCATTCCCCTGGTGATGCTAAAGCGTCGGGTGCTGCTCGAGTTACTCGGTATCACTATAATGGTGTACTTCTTACCCATGGGGTACACCTCCCAGGAACTTGCTAAAATGTGTGTTTTACAAATGGAAGCACGTATTTCCTGAGTCGCTCACTTTGTAATAAGTAACACAAATTATCAAGGCTGCGGAGACAAGTCAAACTAACATTTGGAACGATAAGCAGTTGAATTTACTGAAATCCAAATTCAGTGCATTACAGCTCCTGAGTCGACCAGAATAGCTTGACCTGTAATAGTCTTTGCATCATCGCTCGCTAAAAAGGCGACCGCACGCCCAATATCTTCAGTCGATTGCTCAACTCCCATAGGTGTTTGTTCCACATAATAGTCGAAAACTTCTCTGGCAGCTTTTCCTTTAAAATTTGGGAATTTTTTTCTGAACTGAGTGGCCAACTGTTCCCACATTGCGCTCCAGATTAAACCTGGACAAACTGCGTTCACTGTAATGCCTGCTCGAGCTACTTCCCGCGCAAGCGCTTGGGTGAAAATAATTACCGCCGCTTTGCTCGCGCTGTAATGGGGTATGGTTTCGCGGCCATCACGTCCGGCACGCGAGGAAATATTGATGATACGCCCCCAGCCTTTCCCCTTCATCTTTTCAAGCGATGCTTGACACAGCAAAAAGACTCCTTTGACGTTGACGTTATACGTGTCGTCCCAATCGTCTTCATTGATGTCGGATAGAGGCATCCCTAGCTTGAAATCCGCCCCGCCAATGACACCTGCATTGTTGACAACAATATCCAAGCTGCCCATTTCTTTATTGGTCGCATCTACGATGTCTACGCATTGACTCTTATCTGTCACATCAAGAACGTATGGAATGGTGTTGACGTCGAATTTCCCTATTTCTTCCGCTGCTGCCTCAGCACCGGATTTTGAGATGTCGGCCAATGCCAAATGGGCACCCTCTTCCGCCAGGCATCGGGCGATGCCGCGACCTATTCCACCTCCAGCGCCGGTGATGAGCGCCACCTTGCCTTTAAGGCCGCGTTCTCTTGGGGGCGTGGAAGACATCGCCTATTTCCCATATCCTGTCATGGCCCCTCCCGCTTCTAACCAATCCTCAAACACCTGAAGGCTTTCTAAGACAGCGGGGACTCCGCTGTATGGCGACATCTGAAAAATCACCTCCATAATTTCTGTATCCGTTGCACCGTAACTTCGCGCAGCAGTAAAATGGGAGCGCATCTGGTTGAATCGTCCCGTGACGCACAAGGCGGCGAGAGCGCAAAATTCTCTGGTTTTATGCGGAAGAACATCGCGATCGTACAGCCCCCCGTGAACGAATCGCTGGAACAACATGGAGAAATCAGAATCGAGCTTATTCAGTCGACCAAATAGTTTTTCCGTGTAGCCTTCTCCGTATTGCGTATCCCCTCGTCGAATTGCCGGTGGATAAAATTCTTCGGTCATCTATCATTCTCCCCAGAGATATCAACAAAATCCGCTATTCCGCTTCTACAATTTCATTACGCAAACGACCCAGCCCACCGACTGGGTCTTAT
>VXPH01000042.1 GCA_009839615.1 Nitrospinota bacterium | reverse complement strand
CCAGCCCCCTCCAACCTCTCCGTCTGGGGGGCGGTTTTTTTTTAAAAACACCCGGCCCCCCCCCCCCCCCCCACGTCCGCCTTTTTCTGCGGCTCGCCCACGGGGGGGAGAGGCGCGCCGCCCACCGGCGGGAGGTTTCCCGAAGGCACGCCCACGGCGCTCGCGGGAGGCTGACGGGCGTCCGTCGCGGGCGCGCCGCTCACCACCGGCGTGTTTGGTTTTGTCGAGGGAGAACCACCCGCTACGGGCGCGGAAACCCCCTCCGATATCAAATCCTCGCGCACCCGGAGCGGGCCCGTGATGGCCAGGGATCCGGCGATGCTCTGCGCCTCCTGTCCCCCGATGAGCAGCACGACGCGATCGAAGAGATCCGGAAAATTCTTGATCACGGTGGCGGCGACGCCGTAAGCGGTCATCAACTCCGCCCATACGCCGCCGGGGTGTGAGTCTCTCAAGGTCTCGTCGAAATCGACGTAGGCGACCCCCTCCGGCCCCGGAAACGCGGCGCGCAGCTTCGCGCCTTTCGGGATAACCGGCGCGTATCCCTCCCCGTTGGGTCCGGCGATGAGGGCCGCCAGCACGTTGCGCAGGGTGTCGACGCTGTTCTTTCCTATCTCCACCTCCACGGGGTAGGGAGCCAGCAGGTCTTTTTCCGATCCTGTGAAATAAAGCACTTTTTTCACGCTCGGCGCGCGCGCGGCGTCCCGCCGCGCGGGGTCGAACGCGGCGTCGCGACCCCGCTCCAGGAAGTCCAGGACGGCCTCCTGGTAATTCCACACGAGCGCCCCGCTCACGGCGACGATCAGGACGGCCAGCGCGAGCTTCTTGACCATCCTAGCGGCCCTCCCCGGGGGGTGCTGCGTCTTGCGCCTCGGACGCGTCAGGCTCGGGCCGCGGCGATTCGGACGGCGCGGCCTCTGTTTCAGAAGATTCGGACAGCGCGGGCGATTCGGGCTGCCCCGGCGACTCGGGCGCTTGTGAAGATTCAGGCGGTGTTGTCTCTTCGGGCGTGGGTGGCTTCGGCGGCAGGTCTTCCGTGAGGCCCGCGAACTTGAGCACCGCCCTGGCGAGCGCCGTGAGGTATGGATCCTCTTCTGCGATTTCGCTCAAGCGCGCCTCGTCTTCGGGCGTGCTGATGACGCCCAGGCTCACGTAGGCCGCGGGCATGCGGGCGCCTTCCAGATCGCGCACGGCCAGAATGTGAACCGGTGGTTTTTCATTCGCGCGGATGGCGGCGAAGCGCCGCTGCAGGTTCAGGGCGAAGCGGCGGTTCGAGGCCAGGTGGATGTTCTGGCTCCGCTGCCAGCGGAACGCCACGGCCCGGGCCGCTTCTCCCGCCACGCGCGGCGGACGCCTGGGCGCCGCCACCACGATGCTCGGCCCGCGCGCGCCGGGGCGCCAGGAGGCGTCCGCATGAAGGGTGAGGAACAAGGCGGCGGCGTTGTAGTTCGCCACCGAGGCGCGCTGCACGGCGGTCATCTCCGTGTCGGCCTCGCGCGTGAGAATCGCCTTGACTTCGGGGCGTCTTGCGAGGAGCGCGGCCAGCATCCCCGCCGCTCGAAGCGCGAAATCCTTCTCCACGAGCAGCGCGCCGCGGCTTCCCGCATCGCGCCCCCCGTGGCCGGGGTCGATCACCACGACGAAGGGCGCCGCTTCCCTGGGCGCGCCCGGCTTCGCCGCTTGCGTCGGGGAGGCCTGATTCCGGGCGTTCTCCCGCGCAGGCCCGGCCAGGGCGTCGCCCCCCGGATGAACCAGCAGCCCCAGGGCCGCCGCCATAATGATGAGTATGTTCCGGCGCAAGGCGTCTCCTCCCGTTTCCGGCTCCAAACTACCATTTCATGGAAGCGGAAACCAGACGGGGGGAAATGAAAGGGCCTAGGAAGCCTCTGTTCGTTTTCGTAGGGGCGGACCCGTGTGTCCGCCCGGTAGGGGGTTGTTGAAAAAGTCCCACAGAAGGAGTGCATCGAATTTCACTCCCCCCTTGAGGGTCTGGCTTCCCGAGGGGAAAGCCAGACGAAGAGGCCGAGCATTTTTTGCGAAGGCCAATTCGGTGGGGGGTAAAACGCATTTTATCGCTATTCCGACTTTTACCCCCCACCGATTCGCTTTCGGGCTTACGCCCTCAGCTCATCGACTTCCCCTCAAGGGGGGAGTAATTCCCTATTGACAAAACTTGCGTAGGGACAGGCCTCCCTCGAAAAATCACCGTCGCTGTAATAGAATACGGCCTGCGACACGATCTCGAATCGCAGGTCACCTCGAATCGCGAACGACAGGCACCGCCCGGAACCGCCCGCACCGAAATCCCGTGAGAAGAATTCATGACAGAGATTTTTGAGCG
Source organism: Nitrospinota bacterium (assembly GCA_009839615.1). Lineage (GTDB taxonomy): Bacteria > UBA8248 > UBA8248 > UBA8248 > UBA8248 > Bin107. The sequence continues at coordinate 18,701 of VXPH01000042.1, read as the reverse complement.
CTTCTTCGGACTGGCGCAGCGCGGCACCAGCGTACGGACGGAGGTTACGGCGGGCGCGACGACGTTCCTGACGATGGCCTACATCGCCTTCGTCAACCCGCAGATCCTCTCCAGCGCCGGCATGCCGTTCGACGCGGTGTTCGTCGCCACCTGCCTCTCGGCGGCGCTCGCTACGCTGGTGATGGGCCTTTACGCCAACTACCCGATCGCGCTGGCGCCGGGCATGGGCCTCAACGCGTTCTTCGCCTTCAGCGTCGTGCTCGGTCTCGGCCACAAGTGGGAGGTCGCGCTGGGCGCGGTCTTCGTTTCCGGTCTGTTGTTCCTGGCGATCAGCATACTGCCGGTGCGGCGCTGGATCGTCGAGGCGATACCGCAGGGACTCAAGCTGGCCATTGCGGCCGGGATCGGACTGTTCCTGGGCATCATCGCGCTCAAGAACGCCGGCATCATCCAGGGCAGCAAGGCGACGCTGGTCACCGTCGGCCATCTGACGACGCCCGGGCCGCTGCTGTGCCTGCTCGGCTTCTGCCTGATCGCGGCGCTCGCCGCGCGCAAGGTACCGGGCGCCGCGCTCATCGGGATGCTGGCCGTCGCCGCCGCCGGTTTGCTTTTCGGCGTCTCCGAATGGAAGGGGGTCGCCTCGCTGCCGCCCGACCCGACGCCGACGCTCTTCGCGCTGGACATCGCCGGCGCGCTCAAGGTGAGCATGATCGCCGTCATCCTCACATTCCTGCTCGTCGACCTGTTTGACACGACGGGCACGCTCATCGGCGTCGCGCACCAGGCGAACCTCCTCGACGACGAAGGACGGCTCCCGCGCATACAGCGCGCGCTGATCGCCGACTCGGCGGGAACGGTGGGAGGCGCACTGCTCGGCACCTCGCCCGTCACGAGCTACATCGAGAGCGCCGCCGGGACCGGCGCGGGCGGACGCACGGGGCTGAGCGCGGTCGTCGTGGCCGTCCTGTTCCTCGCCTGCCTGTTCTTCGCCCCGCTCGCAGGCTCGATTCCGCCTTATGCGACGGCGGCGGCCATCCTCTACGTGGCGTGCCTGATGGCGCGCCCGCTCATGGACCTGGAGTGGAACGACATCACCGAATCGGCTGCGGCGATCATGACCGTCATCGCCATCCCGCTGACGTTCTCCATCGCCGACGGCATCGGCCTGGGCGTCATCACCTACGTTCTGATCAAACTGATGGCGGGACGCCTGGGCGAATGCACACCGACGCTGATCGCCGTCGCGCTCCTGTTCGCCGTGAAGTTCGCGTGGCTGTGACGCCGTTCGGCGCCTGCGGTTCGAGTCTGTAGGGGCGGACCCGTGTGTCCACCCTGCCCTATTGTTGTCCGCCACCGCTTTTTCACTCCCCCCTTGAGGGGGAGTCAGCAAGACGAGGGCGAAGCCCGAAGTCGCGCTGGTGGGGGGAGCTTTTTCAGTGGCATGTCCCCCCACCGAATCGGCCTTCGCACAAACCGCTCGGCCTCTTCGTCTGGCTTTCCCCTCGGGAAGCCAGACCCTCAAGGGGGGAGTGAATCAAAACCTTCGAGATTGTTCACCTTAGGGACAGGTCGCGACCTTGGACAGGCACGGGGGCCTGTCCCTACAAAATCATCCTGCGCCCACCCCGCCCTTGCGTCCCGACCGGATTTCTTTGATCATGGGCGGTGGTTTCTGAATCCCAAGTGGAGAGCGAGAACGTGTGGGGCGACAGGACGCCGGAGGGCGTGAAGGGTTCATCGGATCTCAAGCGAATCGCCACCGTCGGCGGGCAGATGGAGGCGCTAATCCTCAAGAGCAGGCTCGAGGCCGAGCGCATCCCCGTGCACCTGAGCTACGACTCGGCGGGCTCGGTCTACGCCTTCAGCCGCACGAACCTGGGCGCGGTGCACTTGATGGTGCCGGAAGCCTTCGCGGAGGCGGCCCTCCACCTCTACCGGGAACTCAGGGCCACCGGAGGAGCGCCCGAATCATCCACCGATTCATAGAGACGACGCCATGACGAATTATGATGCGGACCTGGAAGCCCTGCGGCGGCTTCTGCTGGAAAAATCGTATGAGAAAAAAACCGTGACGCTCGCCTCGGGCCGGGTGAGCGATTTCTACGTGGACTGCCGCCAGGTGACCCTTCACGGCGAGGGGGCGCGGCTCGTGGGCCGGGTTATCCTTGAGCGCATCAAGGGGAGCGCCCAAGCCGTGGGCGGCCCCACCCTGGGGGCGGACCCGATGGTGACGGCCGTCTCGATGACGGCGGCGCTTGAAGGCCGTGACGTTCCCGCCTTCATCATCCGGAAGGCCGAGAAGGGCCACGGGCTGCAGAACCGCATCGAGGGGGCGGGGAACCTGAGGCCCGGGATGAGGGCCGCCATCATCGAGGACGTGGTGACCACCGCGGCCTCCACCTTCACGGCCATTGACGCGGCCCTGGCATTCGGCCTCGAAGTCGCGCACGTCATCTGCCTCGTGGACCGCGAAGAAGGCGGACGCGAGAACCTGGCCGCGCGCGGCTACGAGCTCGACGCCGTGTTCACGAAATCGAGTCTCCTCGGTGAGTGAGGGGCCCGACCCGGCCTCGCCATTTCTCCCTCATCCGGCAAAGCCGCGGCCTCTCCTTCATCGATCAAGTGGGCCGCGAGGTTGATAGATTCGGCCACAAGGTGAAGATCATGCCTCAGATTCGGCAATAGCTCATACCCGCTAATTTATCTATACTTTGCAGAGGTAATACACCGATACCTGCAATAGAGATGTGGGATGATACAGCCGGGTGCTGAATCTTTACGGAAGATTGCGGTTGTCGGGCAAGGAACCGCAGGGTCCCTTGCGGCCGCCAACGTGGCGCGCCTTCACCCCGAGGGCGACCATGAGTTGCACCACATCTATGATTCGCGCATCCCGGTCATCGGCGTGGGTGAAGGCAGCTGGCCGAGCCTGGTTCAGCATTTGCAGGAACTGACGAATCTGCCTCACGAAACCATCCAGCAGCGCCTGAAAGGAACGCGCAAGTACGGGGTCGCATTCGAGGGATGGGGCCGGCGCAATCAGGACTTCACCCACTATTTCACGCCGCCACAAGTGTCCTACGCCTATCACCTGTCCGCCGACTATCTGACGGACCTGCTGCACGAAAGCACGCGCGCGCGCCGCATCGACGCGAAAGTGCTCAAAATCACCAGGGTGGAAGGCGGCGCCCAAGTGGAGTTCGAGGGCCTGCCGCCGGAGCGCTACGACCTGGTCTTCGATGCTCGCGGGTTTCCCGGAGAACTGGACCCGGACCGGCACATCGACGTTTCCTTCATCCCCACCAATACGGCCGTCATCCGCCGCTGTCCGGCCATCGTCGAAGAAGAGCGGGACGGGCTGGTCCTGCAGCCTACCTATACCCGAGCGGTGGCGCGTCCGCACGGCTGGATATTCGTGATTCCGCTCACGTTGCATACTTCCTACGGGTACATCTTCAACCGCGACGTATCCGGCCTCGCCGAAGTCGAATCGGATTTCGACGCTTTCCTGGAAACCGACGGCGTACCGGAATTCGAGCAGCGCGCCGTCATTCCGTTTCCCAATTTTGTCCACCGTCAGATCTACGACGGCGCGGTGGCCCGCATCGGCAACGCGGCAAGCTTCATCGAGCCGCTCGAAGCAACGGCGATCGTGTCCGCCCAGTTGCAGGTCGGGATGGTTCTCCATATGCGCCTGAACCGTCCGGTAGAATACCTCGAGCGCGACGCGCCGGTGGTCAACCGGTTTCTCATCAACAACATGCTGCGCTACAGCCTGTTCGTCGGTTGGCACTATTCCTGCGGCTCCCGGTATGACAGCGAATTCTGGCGATACGCCCGCGACCACGCCTGGCCGAAATACCGGGCGGCGACGGACCCCGAAGCGGTGGATTGCGACGCGCTCCGAAAATTCGACGAAATGATCGAGCTGATCAACCAGGCGGTCATCGACAAAACGGACTGGAATCGGATGTGCGCGCTTCCTCTCACCAGTTACGCCCAGATTTCCCAGGGGCTGGGCTGCCAGGCGCCGGTCTCGGAAAATTTCAACACAGGTTGATTCCACGCCAACGGATTGGTAACTCTAAGGTTTCGAAACGAGGAGGGCCGGGGATGACGAGTGAGGCCTGCTGACCTGAGAAGATCGTCCGTCCGCTGCGCAGGGCGTCTGCCCAAGGCCGTTGAAAAAGTCCCCGCCCTGTGATTTTGTGTCATTTCGTTTCATTTTACCAAAGGGTATGATGTTTTTTTGACCTATATGGATTGCTATGCGGAGGCTACTCTACGATCGTGTTCAACAATCCGTTCGACTCATTTCATAATATCGTCGCCGAAGCGAAGGAAGAGCGCGAACAACTCGACCGGCTGCTGACGATTTCCACGCCTCGGGAGCGTCTGCTCGTCGCCGCGATCGCTCTTCTGGTGTGCGTCCTCTCGGCATGGCTCATCTTCGGCAGCGTGGCCCGCAGCATCGCGGTGGACGGCGTAGTGGTCGCACAAGGCGAAAACCCGCCCGGGGGCGGCCGGTCCGTGCGGGTTCTCGTCTGGATCGACAGCGATATCGCTCCACGCATCGAGGCCGGGATGGCTGTGGTGATCGAGCCGGATACGGCGGATAGAGAAACGCTCACGCTCGGCGGAAAGATCAGGGCCATTTCCGCCGCGCCTTCCTCCGGGGGGCCTGCGGCGTCTGTGCCCGCGGCGCCGGCCTCCCTGCACCGCGTCGATATCGCGCTCGAGGAAAGCGTCGATCCGGGTTCGCTCAAGGACGGGAAATGCCGGATCGTCATCGAACTCGGCAGGCAGTCCCCGATCGCGCTGTTTCGAATGAGACGCTCATAAGATGCCGACGCGCACCCCCAAGGGGGCCGGGGAGGAGACCGCTTCGGACCAATCGAAACAAAAGGTGACCACGCCGGTTCTGCTGCAGATGCACGCGTCGGAATGCGGCGCCGCCTGTCTCGGCATCGTACTGGCCTACTTCGGGCGATGGGTGCCGCTCACCGAATTGCGCGAAAAATGCGAGGTGAGCCGGGACGGCAGCAGCGCCGCGAGCATCCTGCGCGCCTCCCGGCACTACGGCCTCGAATGCAGCGGGCTCAGCGTGCGCGCCGATCAACTGCAAAAGCTGCGGTTGCCCTTGATCCTGTTCTGGCAGTTCAGCCACTTCGTCGTCCTCGACGGATTCGACGGCCGTTATTTCCATCTCAACGACCCCTCCACCGGGCGGCGCAGGGTTTCCGCCGAAGAGTTCTACAAGGACTTCAGCGGCATCGCGCTTCGCTTCAAGTGCGGCCCCGACTTCAAGCCCGGGGGCGAACGTCCCGACCTGTTCCGGCAACTGGGCGCCCTGCTCGCCGGCTCATGGAATCTGCTAACCGGGGTAATCGCCTGCGGACTCATGCTGACGTTGCTGACGCTGATCATTCCCGCAACGCTCGGCGTTTTCATCGACGACGTCATCGAAAAGCACGGGTCCTGGGGCGGACTGGTGACCGCCCTGCTCGGCGGCGGCCTCCTGGTATACGTCCTCTCCCTGCTCAAGCACCGCTTCCTCAAGCGGCTCGCCGTGCGGGTGTCGGTGATCGGCTTCAGCCGCGGCATCTCAAGGCTGCTGCGGCTGCCGGTGGAGTTTTTCGAGCACAGGCTGGCGGGCGATCTGACCGACCGGGTCTCGTCCACCGACAGGATCGCCAGGAACCTGGCGGATCAGTTTCTCGTCCTCATCATCGACATGGCCATGAGCGCCGTGCTGCTCCTGGCGATGTTCGCCTACGATGTCGTGCTCACGCTGATCGTGCTCGCGCTGGCCCTCCTGCACGGGATGTCGGCTCACTTTCTCAACGCCCTCCGGGCCGTTCGAAGCCAGGCGATGCGGCGCGAGCAGGGACTGCTGATCGGCCTCGGCATGCAGATGCTGAGTCATGCGGACAACCTGCGCATGACGGGAGCGGACGACAGGTTCTTCTCGCGCTGGAGCGGTCAGCAGGCGCGTGAGCTGCGCGCGCGCCAGCTCTATTCCGAACTGGGCGCCGTCAACACCTCGCTTCCGGGGCTGGTCGACGCGCTCCGAAGTGCTGCGATTCTCGGGGTCGGGGGCGGTTTCGTCATGAGCGGAGAGATGACCCTGGGCGCGCTGGTCGGGTTCTACATCCTGGCGGAGATGTTCCTGGCGCCCGTCAGGCGCTTCCTGGAGTTCGCCGAAACCCGCCAGGCGCTCGAAACCGACATGCAGCGCCTCGAGGACATCTCCAAAACCGATGAAGACCCCGTCTTCAGCCGCCGGAGTCCGGAATCGGAGTCCATCCCCACGTTCAACGGCCGGCTCCAGCTCGCCGGCCAGCTTGAGTTGCGAAACGTCACCTTCGGCTTCAACAAGAGCCGCCCGCCCCTGATCAACGACTTCAACCTCGTGATCAAGCCGGGGCAGCGCGTCGCCGTGGTCGGTCCCAGCGGTTCCGGCAAGTCGACCCTGGCGCGCCTGGTCTCGGGCGTCTACCCGCCCTGGTCGGGCGAAATCCTGTTCGACGGCCATCCACGGGATCAGATTCCCGAAGAAGTGCTGCGGCAGTCCATCTCCATGGTCGATCAGGAGATCGTGCTCTTCACCGCGTCCCTGCGCGACAACATCACGCTGTGGAACCCGGCCGTTCCCGATGAGGTCCTCTTCGCCGCGACGCGCGACGCCCGGATCCATGACGAAATCCTGCTCCGGGCGCAGGGATATTCCTCCCTCGTCGAAGAAGGCGGGGCGAACTTCAGCGGCGGCCAGCAGCAGCGCCTGGAGATCGCCCGTGCGCTGGTGGGCAACCCGACGGTGCTCATCCTCGACGAGGCCACCAGCGCGCTCGACGCCGCGACGGAGGAATATGTCGATGACGCCCTGCGGCGGCGCGGCGTCACCTGCCTGATCGTGGCGCACCGGCTGAGCACCGTGCGGGACTGCGATGAAATCATCGTGCTCGACAAGGGCGTCACCGTGCAGCGCGGCACGCACGACGAGTTGATCGCGGATCGCGACGGCGCGTATTACAGACTGGTGAAGTCGGGCTGATGCAGCATACAGAGCCGGAATACGCGTCCATCGCCGAACTCGCCGAGCGCTTCGGCGCGTCCGTGCCCTGCGCCGGCAACCTGCCGGTCCGGCTCGACGAACCGGAGAGCGTCTGGTTCATCGACGAGGGCGCCGTCAACCTGTTCCTCGTCGAACTCAAGGACGGCGTGGAGCAGGCGGCGCCGCAGCATCTGCTGCGCCGGGAATCGGGCTGGCTGCTGCCGGGCGTCGCATCGGACCAGCCAGAGGGTGGCGAAGACAATACGCTCAGCATCATCGCCAAAGGAGCGCCGGGCACCATTTTGAAGCGTCTGCCGGTTTCGGTGCTGTCCCGGGTCGACCCGGCGGAACTGGCGGAACAGACCGACACCTGGCTGGTCGCCATTACGGAAACGCTGTCGCGTTTCGCAAACCCCCTTCCGCGTCCGACCGCGCTGGCCGAACCCGGTCTGACACAGAACCTGGCCCCCTGCACGCTGTCCGTCCGGCGGGGCGTGGTATGGGTATCCGAACCGCCGCTCGGCGCGAGCCTGTTCATGGGTATCGTCGATCCGGCGGAACTGACGGAGGCGGGCGGCCCGAACGAAGCCGTCATCCCGTTGACGCGGACAAGCTGGCTCACCTTGTCCGACGAGGCGACGCTGACGGGCGAATCCACCGAAACGCTGGCGGCGCAAGGCACGCTGCTGGCGGCGCTCGCCTCTTTTCACGCGGTTGCTTTCTCCCTGGAGCGCCTGAACCGCCGACTGGTCGTGGTCGATGACGTCAACCTAGAACGCGCGCGGACAACCAGCCGCCGCACGGCCGAAAAAGCCGCGCGGCAGCGGCTCTTCAATATCTATGATCTTCCGATGGACCGGGACGCCAGTGTCGAGGACACGGCGCTGGCGGACGCCCTGCAAATCATCGGCCGCCATGAAGGAATCGATTTCAGGATTCCGGCGCGCTCGGGACCTTCCGGTTCTCCGGTCGGCCTCGTCGAGGTTCTCGATGCGTCGGGCCTGCGCGCCCGGCGCGTGCGGTTCAAGGCCGAGGGCAGCTGGTGGCACGGCGACAGCAACGCGATGCTGGGGTTCCGCACGGAGGACGGCCAGCCCGTGGCGCTGCTGCCGGGAAGGTTCGGGCGATACCGGGAAATCGACCCGCTCACCAAGCGCAGCAGCCGGGTTACGGCGGAGCGCGCGGACGCGCTGGCGGAGGAGGCCTGGATGTTCTACCGGCCATTGCCGCCGGAGGACGTGAAACCGGCGGACCTGCTGGGAATCGCCCTGCACGGGTCGGCCGCGGATCTGGCGCGGCTGGTCATCGCCGGGCTTCCGGGCGGCATGATCAAACTGCTGCCGGCGCTCGCGCTCGGATTCGTTGCGAATGAAATTCTGACGGGCGGAAGCGCAGGAACGCTCTATGCCGTTGCCGTGGCGTTGGCGGCGTTCGGACTGCTCGGCGCTTTGCTGCACCTGCTCCAGAGCACGGTGATGATGCGGATCGAGGGGCGCTCGGCATCCCGGGTCGAAGCCGCTTTCTGGGACCGCCTCATGCGCCTTCCGCCAAGCGTTCTGCACCGCCATCCATCCGGCGATCTGGCCATGTCGGGAATGACGTTCCAGAATCTTCGCGACGGCTTGCGGGGCGTCGTCGCCAACAGCTTCCTGTCGATCATATTCCTGCTACCGGTTTTCGGCGTCATTTTTTTCCACGACGCCACCCTCGGCGTCATCACCCTCGTCTTCAGCCTGGCTTCGCTGCTGATCACCGTCGTCCTCGGGTTACGCCAGATTTCCCCTTACGGGCGGATGATCGGCGCAGCGCGCCGCGTGGCCGGCCGGCTCTTTCAACTCGTGGGAGGCATCTCCAAGCTGCGAATGGACAATGCGGAAGGGTCGGCTTACGCCATCTGGGCGAAGGATTATCGTGAGCAGAAACGCGCGGAGATCGAACTGGGCGCGCTCGAGGGACATTCGCGGGCGTTCGGCGCCGCGCTTCCCTTTCTTGCCGGCGGGGTGCTGCTTTTCGCGGCGGCCGCGACGGGAGACCGGAACATCCCGGTCGGCGATTTTCTCGTCGTTTACACGGTCTTCATCGTATTCCAGTCCGCCGTCGCCCGGCTCGGCGAGTCCTTCGGCGCCATTGCCGCCATGCTGCCAGCGTTCGAGCAGATGCGCCCGCTTCTCTCCGCGGTTCCCGAAACCGTGACGGAAGGAGAGCCGGTCGAATACCTGGGCGGTGAAATACTGTTCGACCGCATTTCCTTCCGCTACGATCCCGAAGGTCCGTTGATTCTCGACGACGTCACGATTCACGCCCGTCCCGGCGAATTCATCGCGATCGCCGGTGAGTCCGGCGCGGGCAAGAGCACCCTGTTCCGGCTCGCGCTCGGTATCGACTGGCCGACCGCCGGCGCGGTGTATTACGACGGACGCGACCTGAAGCACTTGAACCTGAAACAGGTGCGCCGGAGAATCGGCGCGGTGCCGCAATCCGTCGGACTCCATCCCCAGGATCTCTGGGACAATCTGGTCAGTCACCATGATGCCGTGACGACCGGGGAAGTATGGGCGGCGGCCCGGACCGCCGAAGTCGAAGCCCAGATCAGGGACATGCCCATGGGCATGATGACGATGGTGGGCGCCAGCGGGTCCGTCCTCTCAGGCGGCGAGAGTCAGCGCATCACAATCGCCCGCTCGGTGATCGGCAGCCCGCGAATCATGCTGCTTGACGAGGCGACGAACTGGCTGGACAACGAAAGCCAGGCCAAGGTAATGCGGAACCTGGCCGACCTGACTTCCACCCGGCTCGTCATCGCCCACCGCCTGTCCACGCTGGAACAGGCCGACCGCATTTATGTCTTGCAAGCCGGGAAAGTCGTGCAAAGCGGCTCGTTCAACGAACTCATGGAGGTCGACGGGGTATTCAAGGAATTGATCAAAAGGCAAATTGCTTGACCCGGATATGCAGCAAGCAACCCGGCGGCGAAAAATGCGCGTTCGGCCCAGACCCGCGCGAATGGGGATTGTTGAAAAACCTTGTTTCGGTAGCGGCGGTATGGAGGTTCACGTGGCGTGGGAGCACGCGATAGTTTTGTAGGGCCAGGCCTCCGTGCCTGTCCTGCCCTCCGTGGTTGTCCTGCGTCTTTATCGATCGGGGCGAAGGCCTGCATCAGGACAGGCACGGAGGCCTGTCCCTACGGGCGAATGCGGTATTATTCGTCATTCCGGCGAAAGCCGGAATCCATTTGCGGATGCGGGTGAATGAATAGCGGCATTTCATTCCCCGCCGATGCGCGGGAACCCTGACGAAAGGCAAAAGGCGTAAAAATGGATTCCGGCTTTCGCCGGAATGACGGTGAACAATCTCGATGGGGAGGTTTTTCAACAGCCCCGAATGGAGCGGACGTCCATGAAGAAACCCCTTGGCCTCGCCGATTTCCTCATATCGCGAGCCGGTGAGGACCACGACTTTCGAGAACGTCTTCTCGCCAGGCCCAAAGAGACCATCGAAGCGGAATTCGGCGTAAGGATGGCCGAAGACCATGCGATTCACGTGCACGAAGAAACCTATACCGCGACGCACCTCGTCCTTCCGCCGCGCAGCAAATTCACCGAGGCGGAAAGGGAGGAGGCGAAAAACGGCGCGGCGTCGATCGAGTTTCTTCGCAAGACCATGCACGACCCCGCACCGCCCCTTCGCCCGCCCGCGCCTCGAGAGCAGAGAGTCCCGAAGGACGCCCCCACCGCAGAGGCGCTAGTAAAAGCGGGCAGGGAAAGCATCCGCCGCGGTCTCGATTTCCTGGAATCCGCCCTGGACGAAAACGGCGCCTGGCGCTGCATCCGGTTCAACGTAGCCGACCCGGACGTGCCACGGCATTACGAGAAACCTCCTTTCGTATCGGCTTTCTGCGTCCTCGCCCTGGAATGTTGCGAGGAAGCGCGCGCCAGGGCCATCTGCGCCGCGACCAGGGCCTATCTCGTCGACACCATCGAATATCCGGGATTGTGGCGCTATTATCGCCACCTGCCCCAGGATCTCGACAGCACCGCGCTGTGTTCGCTCGTGATTGGAACGCACCCCTGGATTCTGCTGGGGAGGAACGTCCCGCGGATATTGTCGAACCGCGACGAGGATGGCCGCTTCATGACCTGGGTCCTGGAGGACGACGAACCCGATGTCGTGTCGCGCTTCCGCATCGAAGCCGACCCGGTCGTCAATGCGAACGTCATCGCCTATCTCGGCGACTGCCCGGAAACCAGGGATGCCCGGCGATGGCTGGAAGCCCTGATTACCGAAGGCAATCTCGAGGGCTCCTCCAAATGGTATCCCGACGAGGTGGCGATCAGCTACGCAACCGCCCGCGCCATGATTCGCGCGCAGCCCGCACTCGATCAACTGCGCCCGATATTGGCGGATCGCATCCTGGGCTTGCGGGACGATAACGGAGGCTTCGGCAACATCCTTCAAACGGCTCAGGCCGCCTCGGCGCTCTACTATCTTGGATGCCTCGATGGCATCGACGCGAAACGCCTGGTGGAGAGGTTCACGGGTTCGCAGCGCGAGGACGGCAGCTGGCCGGAACTCCTCGCGTTCGGCGATCAAACGCTGAAGTGGGGAACGGTGGGGCAGATAGGGCATGGCTCCGAAGCCGTGACCACTGCGTTTTGCATCGAAGCGCTCGAGCGTCTCCTCGAAATCCTGCGGGCCTGAAAATCCTTGCAGGTCAAGGCCATACGGGGATAAAATATCTTCCGGTCCAAGTGATCCGGAATACCTGCCATTGAGGAGCTGACATGCCACAGAGTCCGGTTGCAAGTGGTGGCTCCGGCCCAAGCGGCGCTGACGCCACTCGGAGTATCGAGCCGTCCATTCTGACCGCCCTTCCGCATTATCTGCCGCTGGTTGTTTTTCCGTTGATTCTTCTCGGCGCGCTCCATGGGGGCTGGTGGCTGTTGCCGCCGCTCGTCTTCATGAGTGTGGCGGGGTATCTCGACCGGGCGCTGGGCCGGGACGGACAAAACATGGATCCGTCGAATACGCCGGAACACCGCCTGTTCTGGCACAACCTGCCGGTCTGGTCGTGGTCGTTCCTGTGGCCGCCGACGCTCGTTTTCGGTATGTGGCAAATCCTGGTGGGGGATCAATTCTCCATCTGGGAATGCGTGCTCCTGGCGATCATATTGACGATGGAAGCGCAAGCCGTATTCGTGGTCGGCCACGAAATGATTCACCGGCGCACGACCTGGGAGCGCCGGGTCGGCGAATTCCTGCTTGCCTCCGTCTCCTATCCGCAGTACGCCACGGAGCACGTTTATATTCACCATGCCCTGGTCGGCACGCCGTATGACGTGGGCTCCGCTCCGAAGGGGGAGAGCTTCTGGAAATATTTCCCCAAGGAAGTCGTCCATAACCTCATCAGTTCCTGGGAAGTCGCAAGAGAACGCCTGTCGCGCCGTCGTTTGCCCGTGTGGCATTACGACAATCCGTTCTGGCGCTACGTCATCGGCGTCGCGTTCTGGTGCGGATTGGTCTTCTGGATGGGCGGAATTTGGGCCGTTCCGGTATTCATCGTCCTCGGTCTGTCATGCGTCTTTTCGATGAAGATGAGCAACTACTTTCAACACTACGGCCTGCGCCGGGTCCGTCTGGACAACGGCCGCTGGGAAAAGGCGATGCCGCGCCATTCCTGGAGCGCGGACTGGAAGTTCAGCAACTGGATGTTTTTCAACATGCAGCGTCATGCGGACCATCATGCGGTGGCGTCGCGCCAGTATCCCCTGCTGCAGGTCAGCGGCCTCGATGAATCGCCGGAATTGCCGGGAACCTACGCCGATATGATGAACATCGTGCTGCGGCCCAAGCGCTGGTTCGAGAAGATGGACCCGCTGGTGGACCAGTGGCGCGAGCATTTCTATCCGGAGATTCACGACTGGGGCCCCTACGACAGCCCGCTCGCCGCGGCGCGGCCCGACGCATTCGACGCGATACTCGAAATCTTCGGCGCCGCCCCCCGGCTCGCGAAACGGATTGAACGGAACCCGGAACTTCTGGATAACCTGCAAGACCAGGAATTCGTCGATCTCGACCTGCCGAAAGGGTTCGGGCCGGATGAGGAATACGAATCGATCGCGCGGCGCGGGCTGGCAAGGGTCTACTGGACTTACGAAATGGACGTTCCGGAACTGAAGGGTCTGGTCGCCGAACTGCCGGTGGCCGATGCGAGGGAAACCGCTGAAATCGTGCGGAACTGGTCGAACGACAAGGCGTTTCAGATCGGCATGCACGTGATGCGTGGAAACCTGTTTCCGGCGGAAGCGAGCACTGCGCTGTCGAATCTCGCCGAAGCATCGATTTCGACCGTGCTCGCCTCCGTGGTCGCGGATTATGTCGACCGGTTCGGGACGCTGAGCGTGAGTGGCGTCGCCGCTGTTCTCCTGGGCGATCTGGCCAGCCGGGAAGCATACCCCGGCGTTGGAATCGATATGCTGCTCCTCCACGACGGCCGGCGGTCCGGCAAAAACGAACAAGTGTGCCGTAGTTTCCAGGAGGCCCTGGCGGACCTGGCGCAGGACAGCCTGTTGTTCTCCCCGGTCCCGCCCGGCTCGAACGCCATTCTTGCGTTGCCGCTTTCCGAACTGGCCGATCATGCCAGAAATTCGACTTCGGGCGATGTTCCCGCCCTTACCAGGGCGCGCTGCGCCTTCGAGTATGAGGGTTCCGATATCGCCGACCGCTTCGAGGAGGCGCGGCGCCAGATCCTGGCCGAATGCGGCGCGGACGAGTCTTTTCTCGCCCGGTTGAGCGGACAGACGAGAGACCCCGCCGAAACGGGCGTGTCCGCATACGCCCGGATGCGCGGCGGGCTGAACGACGTCGAGAAGGCCGCGCGCTACCTGCAGTTGTCGCGCGGCGGGAGCTACCTCGACGACCCGGCGCCGAGCGCTGCGGCAGTGTTCGATACCGCCGGCGCCGAGCCGCTGGCGCAAGCCGCGATCATGTGGCGGGATTTGCAGGGCGTCATGCGCCTCGTCGGCGAGGAAGGATTCGATGCGACGGCGGCAGGGCCGAAGGTCAAAGCCCTCCTTGCGAACGCTTGCGGGCAGGAGGATTTCGATGCGCTGACGTCGGCGGTCGCCGAGACCGCATCCCGCGCCGCCGAGCGGATCGATACGCTTGTTCCGCGCGCATGAAGGGGCCGACTGAGCAGACGCAGGATCCCCGGACCCCGGCGCAGACGAAAATGAACCCCCGGCAAGGGATATTGACGAAAACGACCCCTGCGGACCAGGGCCTCATCGAGCTTCCCGCGCTCGCACCTCACCTGCAGTTCCACGAAATCGGCGAAGGGCAGACCCTGCTGGTTTCCGAGTCGTTCGATACGCTGCTGCACGGCGGCCTCTACCCCGATCTGCTGCCGCTTCTGGACGGCGGGCGCCCGCTGGCCGGGATTGCCGCCGCCCTCGAGGCCCGCCACCCCGCCGCCGACGTTCTCGCGGCGGTTGTTTCGCTCTCCGCCAGGGGCTATGTCGTCTCCGCCGATCATGGCATGGACCGACCCCGGGCGGCCTACTGGTCGTCGCTCGGCGCATCGCCCCGCTGGGTCGAGGAACGGCTGGCGGAATCACGCATCAAGGTCGAAGGCGACGACGGCCGCCTCGTCCGGCATCTGGAAGAAAGCGGCGCCGTCGTGGCGACGGGCGACCCCCGGCTCACCGTTACCGTGTGCGACGACTATCTCGACGCGCGGCTTGCGGACGTGAACCGGCAACGGCTCGAGGCGGGAACGCCGTGGACGCTGGTGCGGCCGCGCGGCATGGAGGCGCTGTTCGGCCCCGTCTTCCGCGCGGACAGACAAGGACCCTGCTGGGACTGCCTGGCTTACCGCATGCGCCGGCATAAAGAGACCCACGATTTCCTGCGCAGCTTTGCCGGCGAGGAAGCCGCCTTCAAGCCGTTCGCCGCCGAACCGGCGGTACTGGAGGCGCTGTACGGGCTGATCGCGGCCGAGATCGTCAAATGGCTGGTGCTGGACGAGGCGGCCCCGATTCACGAGCATGCGATAACGATGAACGTGGGCACGTTCGCAAGTTCAAAGCACGCGGTGATGCGCCGGCCGCAGTGCCGGGCCTGTGGCGATGAGGCATTGTACCTGCCGGATCGAAGGCCTGCGCCGCTGCATCTGAGAGCGAGTCCCAAAGCCCACCGCAACAGCGGCGGCGCGCGGACCGTGACGCCGGAAGCCACCCTGGCGAAATACCGCCACCTGGTGAGCCCGGTCAGCGGCGTCGTCACCTGGTTGGCGCGCACGACCGACGAGAGCGACTCCTGGCTGCACGTCTATTGGGCCGGAAGCAATCCCGCCATGAGGAGCCGGAGCCTGAGTTCGCTCAGGCGCAGCCTGCGCAGCAAGAGCGCTGGCAAGGGCAGCACGCGGGAGCAATCCGAGGCCAGCGCCCTGTGCGAGGCTATCGAGCGTTATTCGGGCGCCCGGTGCGGAGACGAGATCCGCATCCGCAAGCGGTTCATCGACTTCGCCGAAGAAGACGAGGCCATCCATCCCAACGATGCGCAGCTGTTCAGCGAGGATCAGCTCGACAACGCGGAAAGCATCAACGCGAAAGGCCACCCGTACAACATCGTCCCGCCGCGTCTCGAACCCGACGCCGAAATCGACTGGACCCCGGCCTGGTCGTTCACGCAGCAGCGGCATCGCTATCTGCCGACCTCGATGCTCTACAGCACCTCCGCCGAACAGCGCGGCGACGGCGAACTGATTGCCGACTCCAACGGCTGCGCCGCGGGGAATACCCTGGAGGAGGCCATCCTGCAGGGCTTCTATGAGCTGGTCGAGCGCGATGCGTTCGCCATCTGGTGGTATAATGGACTGAGGGCGCCCGGGATCGATCTTTTGAGCTTCGACGACGAATTCCTCGCATCGGCCGCGGATTATTACGCCCGCTGCGAGCGGGAGGTGTGGATGCTCGACGTTACTTCCGATATCGGAATCCCTGCGTTCGTCGCGCTCTCGCGCAGGCCGGACGCGGAAACCGAGGACATCATATACGGCGCCGGCGCCCACGCCGACCCGCGGCTGGCGGCCCTGCGCGCGGTTTGCGAGTTGAACCAGTGCCTGACCTGGCTGCCGCGTCCCGGCGGGGGCGGCGGCCGGCCCATGATCGACGATCCGCTGGCGCTCCGGTGGTGGGAGACGGCTCGAATCGCCGATTGTCCCTGGCTGGCGCCGGCGCCGGACGCGCCGCTCAAGCAAGGCTCAGGGTATCCGGTAATCGAGTCGGCGGACACGCTTGAGGACGTGGAGCATTGCCGGGCGCTGGTGGAAGCCAGGGGCATGGAGTTCCTCGCCCTGGACCAGACCCGGCCGGACATCGGTATGCCGGTCGCGCGGGTCATCGTGCCGGGCATGCGCCATTTCTGGGCAAGATTCGCGCCCGGGCGCCTCTACGACGTGCCCGTCGGCATGGGCTGGCGCGAACACCCCCTGGCCGAAGCCGATTTGAACCCCGCGCCCGTGATCGCGTAAGGAAACGATATGGATATCGACGAAGCAGTCGCGCTTACCCAGGACCATCTCGCCGAAGAAGGCGGCACCATGGGAGATTTGCTCGGGCGCTTCCGGGACAGGATTTCGCCAGTCCTGATCGGGGATCCGCAGTGGGAGCGCATACTCGAATGCGCCGGAAAACTCCCCATCACCATGGGCGCCCAGCCGTTCGGTTTCGAGCTGCCCCTGCATGAAAGCCGGCCGGTGGCGGATTTCGGCGTCTCGCTGGCGAGCGGAAACCGATCGGGCGATTTTTTCGAAGAGCGGGCGCGGACCGACGAGGCGGATGAGACCGCGAGAGCGGTCTGCCGGCTGTTCCGGGAAATGGAAGCCCCGGACTCGCCCCTGCGGGACATCGTGGGACGCAAGTTGATGCTGGAGTATGACATCGACGCCGCGCCGGGGGGCGGGAATTCGCTGCCGGGAATCTTCCTGCGGCCCGGTGAGCGCGCGCTGTCCGGCGGCGCGGGCCTCCGGAAAGACGTCGGAGTCGTGGCTGACGCCCTCGTTTCCGCCGTCGGCTGGGCGAGGATTTCCGCCGAGCGGGAAAACGTCGAACGGGTCTACCTGGCGCAGCCCGAAGACACGCGCCTGGACTCGTTCGGGGTGTTCCCGTCCCGTGAACGCACCATCCGCCTGGCGGTCATGGGCTTCAAGTCGCAGGGGGAAATCTGTTCTTATCTCGAGAGTATCGGCTGGCCGGGTCAGATCCCGGCCGTCGAAGCCGTGATCGCACGCTTCCGGGAACGCGCGGATATCGTGAGAACCGGAGCGAACCTCGACGTGCGCGAAGAGGGCGTCGGTCCGACGCTCGGGCTGACGCTCATCGTCAAGCAGAGATACACGAAAGATTCACGGTATTGGCTCGACGGCCTGACCGATTGGGACCCGTTCCTGGAAGCCATGCGCCATGAGGACCTTGTCGTTCCGGAGAAGGTGGAGGCGCTTGTCGACTGGGTTTCGAAACCGACGACGCTTTTTGCGAAATCCGGGCGCTACATACTGCTGCGCGGCATTCACCACATCAAGCTGGTCATATCCGGAAACCGGCTCAGCCAGGCCAAGGCCTATGTGTACATGGTGCTTTCCGGAGCGGTCTCCCCCTGAACCGGCTTCGAACAGGCATAAACAAATCCCCGCCCCGGCAGGGACGAGGAGTCGTTTATGTCTGGTGCAACGCGGATTCGGATCGTTCCGCGTCCTGGCCCGGCCATTCGCCGGCAACCGGTCTACCAGCAGCAGCAAAGACCGGCCGAGACGGCTTCGAGTTGCTCCTCGCTGATGTTCGGGTCCGGCGGCAGCGCGATATGCACCGTCTGCATGTCGCTCTCGTGGACCACGATGTTCATCGAGTCGGGCATCGTAATGCCCAGTTCCGTACAGATGGTCGACTTCGGGTCCGAGAGCAACTGCTGCCTGAAATCTGCGTCCAGGGCGGACTTGTCGACAATCTGCTGCATCATTTCATCGCCACTTCTCATGGCTAACCTCCCTCGTAAAGTTAGATGAACAAGAAACCTCTTATGTAACGAAACCGATCTTATTCCTCGGGATTTCGCAAAGTCAACTTTTTTTTTCGCGCTTAATCGATTGATAAAACAAATAAAACCGCGATGTCTGGAGAACCGGGAGCGGCGGGAGCCGCTGCCGGAACCGCCGTTTCCTTCGGCGAAGCTCAACCTCTCCGCCCGGTGCGGTCCGTCCTTCCCGGGGCTGTTGCAAAAGCCCTCCGGGGGAATGATGCCCCCAAAGAGCGCCATCCGATGCGGGAAGGTGGTTTTGCTCTTCGCTTTTGATCGTCATTCCGGTCGATGAGAAAAATGCGCGGACGGACCGCGGTATCGGACAGGCACAGGGGCCTGTCCCTACGGACCTTGCGGTGGTGGTCGGTTCCGGGCGAAGAGGGTTTTCGACAACCCCACGCCCGCGCCTCCGCCCGGTTTCGGGATTTAGTCGTCATTCCGGCCTCGAGCCGGAATCCATTTTGACTTTTCACCGGGTGGAGCGGCCGCGACTTCGTTGCCGCGCAACACCTGAATGCGGTATCCGCGCGGAGGGAATGACGGTGCGTGGTCGATTCCATCGGTGGATGAAAAT
>VXPH01000140.1 GCA_009839615.1 Nitrospinota bacterium | reverse complement strand
CCCTGCCCCAAAAAAAATGGCGGATCCTCTCGGGTGGGACTTTTTCAACAATTCCCTATCTGCGCTGGTACCGGTTCACGGCGCGGCGGTGTTCGCGGTAGGTGCGGGAAAACTGGTGGCCGCCGTCCTTGGTGGCCACGAAGTACAGGTATTTCACCTTGGCGGGATTCAAGGCCGATTTGATGGACTCCAGCCCCGGGCTGGCGATGGGGCCCGGGGGGAGTCCCCGGTGCAGATAGGTGTTGTAGGGTGAATCGTATCGCAAATCTTTCTTGGTGATGTTTCCGTCGAAATGGGGAAGCCCGTATATGACGGTGGGGTCGCTCTGGAGGCGCATTCTGCGTTTGAGCCGATTGATGAACACGGCGGCGATGAGTGGCCGTTCGCTGCTCAGGGAGGTTTCTTTTTCGATAATCGAGGCCAGGGTGAGCGTCTGGTGGATGGTGAATCCCATCGCTTTCGCCTGTTTTCTGAGAGCGGGCGAGAATTTCCTCCGCATCGTGCGAACCATGAAACCCAGGATTTTCTTCGACGAGGCGCCCACCGGGAAATGATACGTGTCGGGGAATAGATATCCCTCGATGGAAGTCGCGGAAATTTTGAGTTCTCGAAGGAACGAAGGATCGCGGGAGAGTCTGAGAATTTCCTCTTCGTCCGCGAGCCTGGCGCGGCGAATCGTTCGAGCGATTTCCCGGACGTTATAACCCTCGGGAATGGTGAATGAGCGCCGGGCGACTCTGCCCTCCGATAAGTGTCTGTATATCTCTCGCGGCGTCATGGATGCCTTGAGCGCATAGACGCCGGCCTGAATGCTTTTTGCGCCGCCCCGGAGTCTGGCCTGGAAGTGGAACAATCCGGGGCTTCGAATCAAGCCGTTTTTCTCCAGCAGTTCCAGGATTTGGGCGAAGGACATGCCCGGGCGGACGTGAATGTCCTTTGCTTCATCCGCCCGGGGGTTCGCGGGCCGATGGAATTCATCGTCGATGTATCGGTAGCCGATGAAGGTGACCAGAATGATGGAGGAGAAAAGGGCGACGAGGATTTTCCCGATCCGCCGCTTTTCGGCGGGAGGCGGTGTTTCCGGCGCATCGGATTCTTCGGGGGGATTTTCTTTTTCAGTCATGGGGAATCGGGCGTTTCATGTTCTGACGATCCAGGTACGCCTGCAGTATGAGTTGCGCCGCGATGACGTCGCGCTTTTTCCTCTTCCGGCTCGGCCTGGTTTCCATTTCGTTCAAAACCCGGTCCGCTTGTGTTGTGCTGAGCCGCTCGTCCCATTTCTCGATGGGGATCTCCAGGTTGTTCCGCAAGAATTTCACGACTCTTCTGGTGCGCTTCGCGATGGACGTATCCCGGTTCGACAGACCGACGGGGTGCCCCACGACCAGCAGATGAACATGATGCTCACGGATGATGCCGCTCATCTCCTCGAGCAGCTGCGCATCACTGCGCCTTTCGATGAGGCCGAGCGGCTGGGACGTCAGACCGAGTGAGTCGCTGATGGCGAGTCCTATCCGTTTTTCGCCGAAGTCCATTCCCAGGATTCGGGGATGACTCATTTTTTTGCGGTCGTCTCGCCGGGATAGAGCATTTCGATCTGGAATCGTTCGAGCGTGGAATGGGTCGCCCTGTCCAGTGAGGCGAGAGATTTGTGATAGTCGATGAGCGCCCGGGTTTCCTCCGTCAGCGCGTTGGCCAGCCTTTCCTGGTCTTCGAGAATGTTTCTGCTCGTCGAGAGGCCGACCTTGAATTTCTTCTCCTGGGCGTCGAGGCGTTCTTCCGCCAGCCGCCTGGCGACGCGCGTCGCCTCGATTCTTTTTACGTTTACGCGAACCCGGCGCGCGTTGCGTCGGACTTCCTCCATGATGGCTTGCTGCGTTTGGTGGTAGGAGGCCACCGTTTTGGCGTGCCTGAGCTGCGCCTGGCGGTAGTCCGCCTCCGCTTGCCGGTTTCCGATGGGGATGCGGAACGAAACTCCGCCGGAAAAGGAATATCTCTCGTTCTTGAATTGTTCTTCGAAGGCTTCGCCCTGGTTGTCCGCGAGGGCGTTGTTCGAGGCCGATGCGCTCAGGTTGACTTCGGGAAGCAGGTTTTGTCCCGCTACTTTCATGTCGATTTTTCTTTTGTCGATTTCGATGCGGGCATTCTCCAGCGCCGCATGCTTGCGCAAGGCGTCGAGTGTGAGTTGCATCTCGTCCACCTGAACCACCTCGAACTCCGGCTTGTCGCGGGGCAGAATGCTGATGCCCCAGGCGGAAGGCTGCTCTGCTACGTTCAGCAGCATTTTCAGGGTGTCTTCCCTGTCCTTGACTTCGCGCTCCGCTACGAGAAGGGCTTCTTCCCGGGAGGCGACGGTGGCTTCCGCCTCCGTTATCTCTATCGGAGCAAGCGTGCCGACCTCGACTTGAATCTTGTTCCGGCGCAAGAGGTCCTTCGCGAGATCGAGAGACTTTCGCCTGAACTGGAGATTTTCGATGGAGAAGACGAGGTTCCAGTAAGCCTGTTGAACGGCGTCCACCGTCTGGATAACCCTGCTTCGATACGCATGAAGCGTTTGTTCCTTCGTGGCCATGGCCACCTTGATCCTGGCCCGGTTGATATCAATGCCGAAGTTTTTGAGCAAAGGCTGTTCGATGGTGAAGGTGAGACTGGTTTGGAAACTCGGGTCGAACGCGCTTTGCTGCGAATTCGTCGATTCCCGGAGGTTTCGCAGGATGAGCGAATACTCGGCTCCCGTGATGATTCGCTGGCGGATGCCGGCCGCGATACCCAGAGAATCGATTTCCCGTGTTCTCTCGTTCCCTTCAACGAATGCGCCGAGCTTGGATTTGCTGGCGTTCGTCTCCACGAACGCCAGCGGATCGAAGGCGGAGCGTTCCCTGATGACGTTGCTTTCCGCGATGTCGGGGTCGAACCCGGCGATGGTGATGTCGAAATTGCGCGCGAGGGCGATGCTCACGGCTTCTCGTATGGACAGCGAGAGGCGAGGGCCTCTTATGCTCGGCGGCGCCACGTTGCTGCGTGGACGTTCGAAAGAAGTTTCCCCGGACATGCCGGATGTTGCGGCGGGTGCTGCGTCCGCGAGAGGGAGCAGGAGCCAAGAGACGAGAATGGAAAGCGCAATAAACCGGAAAGACAATAATCTGGGCGGTCTCATGTAAAATCTTGCTCCACGTATCTGGCGGCGTCGATCTTGAATCGCTTTTGCCGTCAATCTACCCGTCATTCTCGCGACCAAGTTCTCCGGCTTCTTTTGGATATATTACTCATATCGCGGCGAAAAGGGAAATGCGTTTTTGCTTCCACGGCGATTACTCTTTGTTATTTAGGGGGATAGAGCGTTTCCCTTTCTTTTCTTGCGCAAGTGCGCGGCGCTCTGCTAGAAAGATTTTCGGGAGAAACCTTTGGTTCGCAGTTGCTTTTCGCAAGGCGCAATTCTTTTGAGGTGAGCGAGCGGTGGAAGTCTTTGAGGGAGTAGACGCTTATGATCCTGAGGAATCTCCCTCGGTATTGAGCATCGGGAATTTTGACGGCGTTCATCTCGCTCATCGAGAGATTTGCCGGTTCATCAAGGAAGAGGCGGCCCGGCGCGGCGGCCGGAGCGTCATACTGACGTTCGAGCCGCACCCGCTCTCCGTGGTCGCTCCCGAAAGACGCCCCCCTCTGATGACGACCCTCGAAGAGAAGCTGGCCCGCCTGAAAGACCAGAACGTCGACGCCGTGGTGGTCGAGAAGTTCACACCCCGTCTGGCGCAAACCGAGGCGGGGGATTTCGTGCGGCAGATCATCGACGAGGGCCTGAGAGCTTCGCTCGTGGTGATCGGCTTCAACTTCCGATTCGGGAAAGGGCGCGCGGGTAACGTCGAACTCTTGCAGGAAGTAGGGGCCAACGCCGGGTTCGAAACGCACGTGCTGGACCCTTATATGTTCGAGGGGAGGCGGGTCAGCAGCACGGAAATACGAAAGCTGCTGCTGAGCGGTGCGGTGGAGGAGGCCGCGCGCAGGTTGGGGCAGCACCACCTCATAGAGGGGAGGGTGGTCCGGGGCGACGGGCGGGGCCGCCAAATCGGCATACCGACGGCCAACGTGGACTATCCCCCCATCCTGATTCCCGAAAACGGGGTGTACGCCTGCCGGGTGCAGGTCGATGGAAGGGAAGGCCCACGACATCCCGCCGTGACGAACATCGGGAATCGCCCCACGTTCGATAAAAGGGAAGTGACTCTCGAAACCCACCTGCTGGACTGGGAAGGGGACCTTTACGAAAAATCCATTCGGGTGGAATTCGTCTCCCGCCTGCGGGAGGAGAAGAAGTTCTCGGGCCCCGAAGAACTCGTCCGGCAGATTCATTTGGATATCGAAAACGGACGGAAAAAACTGAGCGCCTAGGCGAGAACCCCCATCAGCCCGTCGTATACGAAGAACACCCCGAAGCCGAGCATCACCCACGCGCAGCCCTGCTCGATTCTCATCCATCCGGTTTCACCGATCATGCGGCTCCCCTGGTTCGACGACCACGTGACGAAAACGGCCCAGGCGGCATCCGCCAGCAGGTGAACGACGGTCATTCCCACGAGGCCGGCCAGCCACCCGAATTCGCTCGTTCGGGCGATGAGGCTCGCGCCGATGGTGAGCCACCACAAGATCCAGTAGGGATTCAGAAGCGTGAGCAATACGCCGCCGGTGAGAGAGTTGCACTGCAGAACGCTTTTTTGCTCGGGCGCGGCGGCCCGGAAACTCCGGAACACGCCGCTCCCCAGGTAGATGAGGACGCCGCCGCCCAGCAAAGAGACGCCTTCGCGTATCCCCTGGATTTCAATGAATGGCTGAAGCCCGGCGTAGAGCGCGATGATGAGCGGGACTTCGGCCAGAGCGTGGCCGAGAGTGACCCAGATTCCGGCCCACGGGCTTTGCCTGCCGCGCGCGATGAGGAATGCCGTGAGGGGACCCGGCGACATGACGCCGCTCAGGGAGATGACGGTGATGAATCCGTAAAAGGCGAGCAGGTTCATGCTTTTGGTTTTTGTTCATCGAGCAGGCGGCGCAACCGCTTGACGTCCAGGTGGTATTTGAAAACCTTCGTTTCACCCAGATAGCCGACGGGCACCTCCTCGCCGTACAGGCGGATGAGTTCGGGAGCCGTATCCACGTCGACCTCTTCGATTGCGAGATTCGGGAAGTGCCGCATCACCGCCGCTTTCGCCTCGTCGCACAGATGGCATTCGCCTCGCGTATAGAGCGTCATTTTTCGCATGTTTTTTCACACCCTTGCCGGATTCAGGTTCGAGGTTGTCTAGCCTTTCTCGAACTATATCAAATGACGAGATAGTTTTATTCATCGACTCGAATCCTTGACAACGCATCCGCCCCCCGATATAGGGAATGACTACCAATCTTCTCGCCGGAGTGGCGGAACTGGTAGACGCGCTAGATTCAGGTTCTAGTGGGCTTCGGCCCGTGGAGGTTCAAGTCCTCTCTCCGGCACCAATAAATAAAATCAATGGGGGAAAGATCGCTCTTTTTCCCGTCCAGGAGGCCTCATGAAGATCATCGAGGATAAGCTCTCGAACGGGGTTCGCGTGGTGACGGCGGAGCGCGCGGAATCGGCGGCGGTGGCGTTCCATATCTATTTCGGCTGCGGCGGCCGCCACGAGCGCG
This sequence comes from Nitrospinota bacterium, assembly GCA_009839615.1. GTDB lineage: Bacteria > UBA8248 > UBA8248 > UBA8248 > UBA8248 > Bin107. Next base: position 15,606 of record VXPH01000140.1, on the reverse strand, counting down.
ATGAGGTGGTGGGCGTCTCCCATGCGCTGGAGCACATGGTCTTCAAGGGCACGCCCTCGAGAACGACGCTCGACATCGCGCGCGAGATGGAAGGTAACGGCGCCTCCATCAACGCCAACACCGCGCCCGAGCGCACTTGCTATCACTTCACGGCGCCGGCCGAGGCGTTCGCCACCGTGCTGGAAGTCTATGCGGATGCCGTGAACAACTGCCTGCTGGACAAGGAGGAGTGGGACCGGGAGCGGATGGTCATCCTCGAAGAGTTGAAGATGTATGAGGACATGCCTCGGGTATGGGTGTCGGATATGCTGGAGACCACCGTCTACAACCTGCAGATGGGCGTCATCGGGGATCGCGATACCATCAACGCAATCGAACCCGAGCACATGCGCGAGTTGATCGAGAGGTGGTACACCCCCGGCAACACGGTGGTCTCCGTGGCGGGCGGCGTGAAGCACGAGGAGGTGATGGCGCTCTCCGAGCGGTATTTCGGGGCTCGGACCGGCAGCGATGAGAAGCCTCTCTCCCCCGGCTTGCCCGGGGAGAGCAAGGCCAAAATCGTGGATCAGGCCCGCCAGACGGATCAGGTGAATCTCGCGATGGGGTTCCGCGCCTTCGGCCTGAACCACGAAGACGCCGTCCCCCTCCGCGTCATGTGCAACATACTGGGCGGCAAGATGAGCAGCAGGCTGTTCACCGAAGTGCGCGAGAAGCGGGGACTCGCCTACAGCGTGGGCGCCGCACCGCACCGTTATACCGATACCGGCATGGTGGAGATGAAGGCGGGCGTGGCTCTCGAGAAGGCGGTGGAGGCGACCGAGGTGATGCTATCCGAAACGGGCAGGTTCAAGAGCGAACCCGTAACGGGAGAGGAACTGGCGGAAGCGAAGCGTTACATCAAGGGAAATCTCCAGATACACGAGAGTTCACAGTACCATGCGGGCCGGAACGGCTCGAACCTCATGCTGAGAGGCAAGGTGTATCCCGTGGAAGAGGAGTTGGCGGATATCGATTCCGTGAATGAAGAAGATATCCAGCGGGTGGCGGGCGCGGTTTTTCAGGAAGCCGGGCTCACCGCCGCCGTGATCGCGGAGAAACCACTCGGCTCCGAACTCGAAGCAGTCCTCAAGATATAGCCTGCAATCCCCTGAAAATGCTAGCGGGCCGCCCCTTCCACCTTGGGCCGGGGGCTGCTGAGAAGGATGACGGTTCGTCTGTTCCTGGCGCGGCCCTCATCTGTGTCGTTGCTCGCCACGGGACGGTAAAACGAATGCCCGGTCGCCGACATGCGCGCGGGCGATATGTTTTTCGATTCCAAATATTTGACGATGGCAATGGAGCGCGCGAACGAGAGTTCCCAGTTCGAGGGATAGCGATCGAGTAGATTGCCTTTGATGGGCCGATTGTCCGTATGCCCTTCGATGCGGATCAGTTTGTCTTTTTGTTTCTGGAGAAAATCCGCAACTGTCGAGAGCGCCTCTCTGCCTTTTTCCCTGAGCGTGGCGCTTCCCGAATCGAACAAGAGACTGTTTACGAAGGTGACGCGGAGCAGGTCTTTGGTCTCTTGCAGGCTGACGAGTTGCTCCTTGAGCTTGCTACTCATTTCGCCCAGATCCGATTCCAGTCTTTTCGCTCGTTCGGCCTCTTCAAGCGCTTTTTTCTCCAGGACTTTCGAGCGCGCGATCGCCAGCGTGTGCTTTTTGATGGTTTCCGCCAGACTCAGGTTCGTCTGATCCAGCTTGTTCTTGATGAGTTCGGCCACGGAGGTTTTCTCGCCGATGAGCTGGCTCATCTCCTGTATCTGCGCCTTTTGAAGCTCCCTGGTTTTTGTGAGGCGCCCTATCTCTTCGGCTCTTATTCTCGCGAGTTCTGCATTCCGCGCATTCGCTTTTTCCGCCTTCGCCCGCGTCTTGCGCTCATTGTCGAGGCTTGTGCGGATTTGGTTGAGCGCGAGTTCGAGATTTTGCGCTTTCGTTTTTTCGCGGGCGATTCCGGTGTTTTTCTCCGCAATCAGCCGCCCCATTTCCTGCACCTGGACGTTGAGGAGCGATCTGGTTTTTTCGAGGCGGGCGATTTCCTCGGCCCGTTTTCTCGCGAGTTCGCCATTTAGCGCTTTCACCTTTGCTGTTGGGGATAGCGTTTTGGGTTTCGTTGCGATGTCATCTTTTTTCGCTTCTTTCTGCGCGGAAGCGATGAGCCTGTCCATTCTCTGGAGCTGGGTTTCGAGGGTTCCCCGAACACTTTCGAGGCGCTTAATCTCTTTGACCTGGGCGGCTGCCAGATCGAGGCTTTGTTTGCTCAACTTATCGACCAGCGCCTGTGTCTTGCGGTCGCTCTTGAGATTGGCTTGAAGTCGCTTGAGGGCGATTTCGAATTTTCGGGCTTTCGCTTTTTCTTGCTCGATGGCGGTGTTTTTCGTCGCGATGAGTTGGTTCGTCTCTTTGGCCTGGGTCTCCAAGCGCTTTATCCCTTCGGCCCGATTGGCCGCCAGTTCGATGTTGGCTTTGTTCGCTTTTTCGGCCTCGGCGCGGGCTTTGCGCTCGTTATCGAGCGAACCGCTGAGGATGTCGAGCGTGACTTTGAGGCTTCGGGTTTGGGCTTTTTCCTGCTTGATGCTGGCGCTTTTCTCGGCGATGAGTCGGCTCGTCTCTTCGGCCTGCGTTTCGAGGCGCTTTGTCTCTTCGGCCCGAGCCTTGCGCTCGTTATCGAGAGCTGTCTGATTTTCTTCGAGAGCGGTCGCGAGGGCCAGAAGTCTGGCTTTATCCTGCAAAATAGTGGCGTTTTTCTCTTCGACGAGCTTGCTCAGCTCCTCCAGCCGCGTATTGGCGGAGGCGCTTACGTTTGCGAACCTTGACTCGAGACCCTTCACCTTTTGTTCTATGCCCTTGAAGCGCTGGATGTCGCTCCTGAGCTTTGCGGAACTCTCCTTTTCCTGGGTGAGTTCAGCCTCTCGTTTTTGCAGCAGGTCTTTTGTCGATTGGGATTGCTGGGCGAAGTATCCTGTCCCGCCGAGCAGAACGGCGATAATCGCCCCTATGGAGATCCGAAGCCCCACGGTTATTCTCCTGCCAGGGCGATGGTGGGTGTTGCGTCTTTCATAATTCCAATTATATCACTCATTACCGGGAAATTGAACAGGCGCGGGCGATACGCGGAAAATATAGCAAAGCCGGGGTCCGGACCCCGGCTTTGTGGATGGATACGTTCGTCTTGCTCATTCGCGCGAGGCGCCCAGAAGCTGCGTGAGGTAAATGAACATCATGATGAAATCGAGGTAGAGTTCGAGTGCCGCCATGATGGAAGCGCGCCTGCCCGTTTCGTTGTCCGTCTCCTGGGTGTAGGCGTATTCCTTCATCTTCTGGGTGTCATAGGCGGTCAGTCCCGCAAAGATGAGAACGCCCAGAACGCTGATGGCGAAGTGGACGGCGGAACTGCCCACGAAGATGTTGACGACGCTGGCGAGGATGATGCCGATGAGTCCCACCATGCAGAAGTTGCCCACGCCCGAGAGGTCTTTTTTCGTCACGAACGCGAAAAGGGTCAGCCCGCCGAACGCGCCGCCCGTGACGAAAAACGCCTGGGCCACGGAGGTGAACGTGTAGCGCAAGAGCAGGGTGGAGACGGTGACGCCGAGCGTCGCGCTGTAGAGAATGAACAAAAGCGCGCCCGCCTGCCAGCCTTTGCTGCGCATCACCGGCCTGATGGAGAAAACCAGGGCGAGCTGAACGCCGATGACCAGAAATACCGAGATGGAGCTTCCGAAGATGAACTGGATGGCGGCGGGGCTGGATGCGACGTAGAGCGCGCTGAAGCCCGTGACGAAGAGCCCCAGCGTCATCCATCCATAGACGCGCTGCATGAACGCGGCGGCGTCTTGTGCGATGACGCGTTGCCCGGTCGAGCGAGTGAAGTCTTGAGAGCGCATTTAAGTATTCCTCCTAGATATCCAATCTTTTCGTATCTTAGGCGAAGTGGCCAAAGTGTATTCACGAATCGGTGAATTCATCTCCTCTGCTTTAGAGGATATCACCATACACCCGCTAATATATCCCATTTGATGAATGTTTCAAGACCCGAAAATGTGGTTTCTTGCAGCGGTGCCATATACGGCCCTTCAAAAACATCCGTGCGGGCGCGCTGGTTGACTTGAATTGTAAGGCTCCATACAATTAGGCTCCATAGCATTTATTTTCGGAGAAGTCCATGTTCTACATGAAAGAACTGCCCAACGAGGAAGATTTCAGGCCCCTCGTGCCGGAGTATTCCTCTCTGGATACTTCCTCCGTCATGCTGTTTTACCTTTTTTTGCAGGTCGGCAGCGATATGCTGACCGCTTTTGAGTCGTATCTGGCCGATCACGGCGTATCGCAGGGCAGGTTTATCGTTTTGCTGTTGTTGTTGCGCTCCCAGGTCAGAAACAACGGGTCGGGCCTCAGCCCTTCGGAGTTGGCGGGGCAGGCGGGCGTGACGCGCGCGACGATGACCGGCTTGATGAAGGGCCTGCAGCGCGATGGACTTATCGAGCGCTTAAGCCACGATGACGACAGGAGGAAAGTCATCGTGCGTCTGACTCGCAAGGGAAAAGAGAGCCTGAACGCCATTTTCCCCGACTATTATTCGCGTATTGCGGAACTCATGAATGATTTGGAGGACGATGAACGAGAGAAGTTATCCATGCTCCTCCACAAAGTGAAGAATAAAATGTACGCATCAAAACAAGCGCCGGCCGCCGGCGCCCGAGGATGAAGCAAACCTCAGTCGAGGAAGGAGAACAAGGCGATGGCGAAACCCAAAGTGATCATCCAGCTATACCCCATGCTGCCGACGGAAAGCCGGGAGGAGCGCGAGCAGAAAAGGCCCTTGGCCAGGGACAAGGATTTGTACCATCACGTGCTTCACGAATGGGTCGACATCGTGAAGGCCGCCGATGAGATGGGCGTATGGGGCATCAGCACTATCGAGCACCACCTGCACTCGGAAGGTTATGAGGTAGGCCCCAATCCGGGCGTTCTCAACTCGTGGTGGGCCAATCATGTCAAGAATGCGCGGGTGGGTGCGCTTGGTTACGTCATGGCGACGCAGGACCCGATTCGCGTGGCCGAGGAGACGGCGATTCTCGACCACATCACCAAGGGGAAGTTCTTCTGTGGCTTGGCGCGCGGTTATCAGTCCAGGTGGTCGAACGTCCTGGGGCAGTTCAGCGACACCAAGGCCACCGTCTCCGACGCCCTCGGTGGGGCCGACGACGTGAAGAACCGCGACATCTTCGAGGAACGCGTCGAAATGCTGCTTAAATTCTGGCAGGAAGATTCGGTGGAAGTGAAGGGGAATTACTACGAGATTCCCTATCCCTACGAGGACGGCATCGACTACCCGGCCTGGAAGAGCGCCCGGGACGCCGGCGGAATCGGCGAGATCGGCGACGACAATCGGGTGCGGAGGGTGAGCGTCGTGCCCAAACCCTATCAGGAGCCGTATCCACCCGTGTTCCAGGCGGTGAGCGCGAGCCCCGATTCCATCAAATTCGCCGCAAGGCACGGATTCCGGCCCGTGTATTTCACAAAACTGGAAAAGATGGAGGAATTCTCCCATCTCTACGTGGAAGAGGCGGCCAAGGCGGGCCATAACTTCGCGCATGGCGAACGGCAATGCGTCTGCCGGTGGATTCACGTGACAGAAACCGAAGAAGAGTACGACGAGAAGCTCAGGAAATACGACCAGGATATCTACCAGAACTTCTACGTGCCCTTCTTCCCGCAGTTCCCCGACGACACGGAGAGCATCGACTGGATTCAGAACATCAAGGAAAGCGGCATCTTCCTGGGCGGTCCGGTGGACAGGCTCAAGCGCGAGTGGGAGGAGACGTACGAGAAGGTGCCTTCGGAGTTCATCACCCTGATCTGGCACTACGCGCAGTGCCCCAAGGAAGAGGTCATTTACGAGTTGGAGACGTTTATGACGAAGGTGTGGCCCGACCTCGAGTGTCCGGTGTCGAACGGCGTCACGGTCGGCGGCGTCGCCTGATTTTTGTTTGCGATGAAGCCCCCGCATTCACGTGCGGGGGTTTTTCGGATTGTTTTCTGAGGAGATGAGCATGTATGAAATCGTCGATCTGAGCCAGGAGATATACACCGGCGCTCCCAGGTTTCCCGGACATCCGGCGACCGAGATCGAATACGTCGCACGGCACGAAGACGCGGCCAATGCGCCGATCAAGCCCAAGGACATCACCTATGCGGCCATGATGCTCCACATGTGCGACCACGGGCCGACGCATACCGATTCGGTCAGCCATATCGACGAGCGCGAAACGGCGCCGAACATCGATCAGGCGCCGCTCGAGTGGTTCATCACCCGTGCGGTTGCGCTGGATTTCACGGGCAAGGTGGAGCCGATGGAGGAGATATCCTTACAGCTTTTGCAGGATGAGCTGTCTGCGGCGGAACTCGCGCCTCCCAAAGACGGCACGTTCCTCTTCACGGGCGGTCATTTCAAGCGCACCTATCCGACGGATGAATATCTCAACACGTACCCGGGTCTGGGCTACGACGCCGCGAACTTCCTCTATCGCGAGTGCGGCGTGGTGAACATCGGCCAGGATGCGCCCAGCATCGATGCCGGCGTGAATACCATCGAGCTGACGTTTCCCTGCCACGTGCTTTGCCGCGAACTCCAGCGACACAACACGGAGAATCTCGCGAACATTGAAGCGGTGGCGGGAAAGGAATTCCTCTACGTGGGGCTCCCGCTCAAGATTCGCGATGGCACCGGCTCTCCCGTACGAGCCGTCGCCGTGATGAATCTTTGAGCAAGCGGGGGGTATCTTTGTCTGCATCATGCGTTAGTTGAGGGCGAGCGATCTCCGGAATCGCTTTGCCTTCGCCGCGTTTCTTTGGACAAGTTTGAGCAAGAAGGTTTCTCGTTTTGTGAGGAGATTCGGGATATGCCGAAGAAAGTGGATTGGTATTACCATCGCTCCGGCTGAAAGACCTGCGTTAAAACGCAAGCGTTTCTTGCGGAAAATGGAATCGAGGTATCCGTTCAGGCCAGTTCCAGAAAAGACGTGGTGGATGAGGGCAACGTCGATTCGCTTCTGGATGGCGTGGCGGATGTGTATTCGACCAAGAGCAGGAAAGTGATTCACCTGAATATCAAAAAAGAGAACCCCGCGCGTGAAGACGTGCTGGCTCTCTTGATGGGCCGCTCGGGCACGCTCAGAGCGCCGGTCATCAAACACCGGAACACCCTCATCGTCGGTTTCGACGAAGAAACATACGCCAAAGTTTTACAATAAGTCGTGTCCGATGACTTAGAGGGCCAACTGGCCCTGGGTGGGCTCCGCTCAGCAGAACCACGATTCGGTGAGGCGAGGCGGGCGGATTCGATCGGGCGCGAAAACGGCTTTTGGCTGCGACTGGTCGGGGCGCTCCAAAATATCGGCCGCCAATTCGCGAATTTTGGAAAAAGTCACGGTGGCGTCCTCCTGGCGCGCCGCCGCATCTTCGGCGAGGAGAAGCGCCTCCTCGTGTAGCTTGTCCATTCTTTCGTCGGGATGCTCCCAGCGGTAGATGAAATTCTCAGCGTCGAGTTCAGTGACGTATCTCTCCATGTGGGGGGAGAGGAGCAAATGGGAACCCGGCGGAACGAGCAGCCGGATCGCCATCTGGATGGGGTCGACCTCGTCGATCAAGGCGTATTCTTCGATGAAATCCAGCAGATCGAAATAATCCTGCGCGCTCGTCCACGGTGTGAATGCGACCAGAGACGGCCTGATGGAAACACGCGCCTCCCGGGCGGCTTTCACGGCGCGATAGACGTCTTCCCTGTCGTGTCCTTTCACCAGATGGCGAAGCACGACGTCGCTTAAGGATTCCACTGCGGTGACGAAAAACGCGCATCCGCATTCTGCGAACTCCGGCAGAAGCTCCTCGTGCTTGATGATGTGCTCCACCTTGGCCGTGAAGTCGAAGGTAAGCGCGGGGAACCTCTCATGTATGGCGCGGACGACCCGAAGCGCATGAGATGGCCCGTTCAGGAAATCCGGGTCCGCAAAGGTGATGTGGCGCGCGCCTTGCGCGGCCAAGTCCTCGATGTCTTCTAGAACTTTCTCTTGAGGTACGATGAAGAAACGCCCCTCGTAGACCGGCGGAATGGGGCAATGGAGGCACAAGTGCTTGCAGCCCCGGCTCGCCTCGACGGCTCCTGCCGGGTAGTGTGTCCCGTTTCTTACGAGGTGGGCGTATGCCTGAAGCGCGGGCAATTCTCCACGCTCCGGCTTGAGCAAGGGGATTTTTTCGAGATACGGCCCGGATGCCCACTCTCTCGTGGCGGCGCCGGGAACCTGGGTGACGTTCGAGGCTTGAGACAGCCCTTGAACGAGCTCCACGAGCGGCAGCTCGAACTCGCCGCCGATGGCCGAATCCCCGCCGTTTTCAAGTAGATAGTCCTTGTTGAGCAGGCCGTAGAGACCATAGAAGCAGATATGGCACCCCGGGTTCGTCTCGCGTACTTTCGCGGCCACCTCCACGCCGAGCCTGAGCGCGGTGTGCATCGGTACGCTGATGCCGACGAATTTCGCCTTTTCGATTTTTTCGGGCGAGAAATCCTCCGCGGCCACGTCCATCGCCCGGGGTTGGAAGCCCGCTTCGCGCAGAAAAGCCAGCGGCGAGGCGACACCCAGGGGCTGGTGGCCCAGCTCGTAGCAGGAGATGAGGACGACGGCGCCGGGTGCTCGCCACTTGGAAGCCTTATCGTTTCGGTTCACGACGAAACCCCTCGTTCGCCATAAAAAAAGCCCCGGGCGCGTGATGCCCGGGGCTCGTAAGGCATTGTTTTATCACGTAGTGAACGATTTGCCGCAGCCGCACATGCCCATGGCGTTGGGGTTGTTGATCTTGAATCCCGAGCCCTGGAGGCTGTCGACGAAATCGATTTCCGTTCCCGCGATGACGGGATAACTCTGCGGGTCCACGAACACGTCGAACCCTTCGGCCGAGAACACTTTATCCTCGGGGTTGGCGGATTCCTCAAAATAGAGGCCGTAGTTGTAACCCGAGCAGCCGCCGGCGGTGACGGCCAGCCTGAGGCCGTGGCCGCTCTTGCCTTCAGCTTCCAGAATCTCGCTCACCTTCTGGTTGGCGAGCGGCGTAACCGTAATGCCTTCAAGGGCTTGGGGCTTCTGTTGGGATTGATCGAACAGCGTGACCGTTCCATCCGACATCGGTTGTTTCTCCTTGACCTTGATAAGGGCTGTTGAGATTTATCGTGATGACCACACCATGAATATTACACCTTTTCAACTTTTTTGCAAAGGCTTGATCCCGATATATCCTTGAAAATATGGGTCAATCGCTCGCCAGGAACCTTTTTTCCGCCTTGGGAGGGCAGGAATCTCCCGAAAACGGCCAACAATTCTATGTATTTTATTATTATAAAACTTGACATCAAGAGACTAAGATATTATATTTTTCTTGCGTCAGTAGCCTCGGCCGCCTCCGGTTTGCGGAATTGACGAGGTTTCAGGCGCCGGGAAACTTGTTGAAATACGGTGGAAATTTATCGAAATTTATCGAATTTTTCGGAAATTTACGTGAATTTCCACACAGAAATCCGGAGCACACGTTCATGAATTTTGAGCAATTCACCCACAAGACGCAAGAGGCGCTCCAGCATGCCCAGGAGTCGGCCCGGACGAGGGGCCACCAGGGCGTCACGCCCGCGCACGTCCTCCTGGCGCTCCTGAGTCAGCCCGAAGGCGTGCTTGCGCCGCTCGTCGAAAAGGCGGGGCTGCAAGTCCACGTCCTGAGCCGCGAACTCGAAGCGTCCCTGGAGAAACTCCCGAAAGTTGCCGCAAAAGACGGCCCCATGTACGTCACCCAGGAGTTGGCGGCGCTCTTTCAGGCCGCGGGGCGCGAAGCGAAGGCCATGGCCGATGAATACGTGAGCGGCGAGCATCTGCTCCTGGCAGCACTCGACAGCGGCGATGCGGAGGTCAGGAACGTCCTGCGCGCGGCCGGTCTCGACCGCGAGGCCGTCCTCGCGGCGCTCAAGGATATCCGCGGAAGCCAGCGGGTCACCGATCAGAACGCGGAGAGCCGCTACCAGGCGCTCGAGCGCTTCGCGGTCGACCTCACCGGGCAGGCCCGCTCGGGCAAGCTCGACCCCGTCGTGGGCCGCGAGGAGGAGATCAGGCGCGTCATGCAGGTGCTCTCGCGCCGCACGAAGAACAACCCGGTGCTCATCGGAGAGCCCGGCGTGGGCAAGACCGCCATCGTCGAGGGCCTCGCCCAGCGCATCGTGAACGGCGACGTGCCCGAGGGCCTCAAAGGCAAGCGCCTGCTCAGTCTCGACATGGGTTCGCTCGTCGCGGGTTCGAAGTTCCGGGGCGAGTTCGAGGACAGGTTCAAGGCCGTGCTGAAGGAAGTGGGCGAGTCCGCCGGCGAGATCGTCCTGTTCATCGACGAGCTTCACACCGTCGTGGGCGCGGGCGCGGCGGAGGGGGCGGTGGACGCCTCCAATCTCCTGAAGCCCGCGCTCGCCCGGGGAGAGCTCCACTGCGTGGGCGCCACCACGCTCGATGAATACCGCAAACACATCGAGAAGGACGCGGCGCTCGAGCGGCGATTCCAGCCCGTCATGGTGGAGGAGCCGGGCACCGAGGACGCCGTCTCCATCCTGCGCGGCTTGAAGGAGAAGTACGAGATCCACCACGGCGTCCGCATTCTGGACAACGCCCTTGTCGCCGCCGTCGCGCTCTCGCATCGCTACATCAGCGACCGCCACCTGCCGGACAAGGCCATCGACCTGATCGACGAGGCCGCGAGCGGTCTGCGGCTCGAACTCGACAGCCTGCCCAAGGACATCGACCGCCAGGAGCGCGAACTCCTGCGCCTGCGGATCGAGGAGCGCGCCCTGGAGGCGGAAGTTGACGAGGAGGGCCGGGAGCGCCTGGCGCAGATACGCGAGCGCATCTCCTCACTCGATGAGCAGAGCAGGGCGCATCGAAACAAGTGGGCGGACGAGAAGAACGCCATCTCCCGGGTGCGCGAACTCAAAGAGCGCGTCGAGGAGTTGAAGGTTGAGGCCCAGCGCGCCGAGCGCGAGGGAGACCTAGGCCGGGCGGCGGAGCTTCGCTACGGCGAGATTATCGCGGCCGAGCAGGAGATGGCCGGCGCGGAGGAAGACCTCGAAAAAAGGACCAACGGCCGCATGCTGAAAGAAGAGATCACCGAGGACGACGTGGCCGCCGTCGTGAGCCGCTGGACGGGCATCAACGTGAGCAGGCTCCTGGAGACGGAGCGGGAGAAGCTCCTGCGCATGGAGGAGAACATCCACAAGCGCGTCGTGGGACAGGACAGGGCGGTGGAGGCCCTCTCCGAAGCCGTGCGCCGCGCCCGGGCGGGCATCATGGACGAGAACCGCCCCGTCGGCTCGTTCATCTTCCTGGGTCCCACCGGCGTGGGCAAGACCGAACTCGCCCGCGCGCTCGCGGAGTTTTTGTTCGACGACGAGGCGGCGATGGTCCGCGTGGACATGAGCGAATACATGGAAAAACACGCCGTCGCCAGGCTCATCGGCGCTCCGCCGGGCTACGTCGGCTACGAGGAGGGCGGGCAGCTCACCGAAGCCGTCCGGAGAAAACCCTATTCGGTGCTTTTGCTCGATGAGATCGAAAAGGCGCATCCCGAGACCTTCAACCTGCTCCTGCAACTGCTCGATGAGGGGAGGCTCACGGACGGGCACGGCCGCACGGTCGATTTCCGCAACACTGTCATCATCATGACGAGCAACGTGGGCACCGAGGAGCTCTCGCGAAACGAGATCGGCTTCGCCGGAGGCGGAGTCCAGGAAATTGACCATTCCGATGGATTGCTCGCGGCGCTTCGCCGGGTGTTCCGGCCCGAGTTCCTGAACCGGGTGGACGAAGTCATCGTCTTCCGCGCGCTCACGAAGGAGCAGATCGGCGAGATCGTGGAGATCCAGTTGCGGGAACTCGAAAAACGCCTGGAAGCCCGGAAGATCAAGCTGCGTCTCACGGACGCCGCCAGGAGCTTCCTGGCCGAGCGCGGCTACGACCCCGTCTTCGGGGCGCGGCCGCTCAAGCGGGCGATTCAGACGTACGTCTTGAATCCGCTCGGCAGGAAGCTGCTCGCCGGAGAATTCGAGGCGGGTGAAACCGTGGAGGCGGACCACCCGGAAGGAGCGGATGCGCTCGCCTTCGCCGTACTCATGGAAGCCGAAGCGGTGAAGGCCTGAATGCCTTTGGATGCGGGGTTGTAGAAAAACCCGCGGAAGGAGGGTTCGGTTTTGTAGGGGCCGCTCCCTACCCGGGAGCGCCCTGAATTTCACTCCCCCCTTGAGGGGGAGTCGGCAAGACGAGGGCGAAGCCCGAAGTCGCGCCGGTGGGGGGAGATTTTCTAATTTTAGAATCGTCCCCCCACGCATCAGCCTTCGCACAAGGCGCTCGGCTTCTGCTACTCCCCCTCAAGGGGGGAGTGAAAAAAAACAGGCATGGGGAGTGGTTTTGGAGAGGGGATGATGAATTAACCGGTAAAAAGAAGTTGTCAACGTAAGTATGTAATTCCCGAAAAATTTTGGTTTGATTATCGACGGACAAACTGGATTTTCCAGGAGTGATAAATTCTAGTTTGGAGATTAGATAAGATAAGGAGAAAGATTGATGTCGAAGGTAATCGGAATTGATTTGGGCACCACCAACTCGGTCGTCTCCGTCATGGAGGGTGGGCAGCCTACGGTCATCGCCAACCAGGAGGGCAACCGCACGACGCCCAGCGTCGTGGCGTTCACCGACGACGGGGAGAAGCTCGTCGGCCTCGTGGCCAAGCGTCAGGCGGTGACCAACCCGACCAGGACCATCTATTCCGCAAAACGCTTCATGGGCCGGCGTTTCGCCGAGGTGCCCGAGGAAGTCACCATCGTGCCGTATGAGGTCGTGAAGGCGGACAGCGGCGACGCGCGCATCCAGATCGACGGCAAGGAGCACGCCCCGCCCGAGATATCGGCGAGCGTGCTGCAAAAGCTCAAGCAGGCCGCGGAGGACTACCTGGGCGAGAAGGTGACCGAGGCGGTCATCACGGTGCCCGCGTATTTCAACGACAGCCAGCGCCAGGCGACGAAGGACGCCGGAAAAATCGCCGGCCTCAACGTCCAGCGCATCATCAACGAACCCACGGCCGCCGCCCTCGCCTACGGACTCGACAAGAAGGCGGACCAGACCATCGCGGTGTACGACTTCGGCGGCGGCACGTTCGACATCTCCATCCTCGAGGTGGGGGACAACGTGGTCGAGGTGAAGGCGACGAACGGCGATACGCACCTGGGCGGCGACAACATCGACCACCGGATCATCGAGTGGATGGCCGAGGAGTTCAAGAAGGATCAGGGAATCGACATCTCGGGCGACCCCATGGCGCTCCAGCGCCTGCGCGAGGAATCCGAGAAGGCGAAGATCGAGCTTTCGAGCTCGATGGAGACGACGATCAACCTGCCGTTCATCACGGCGGACGCCTCGGGCCCCAAGCACCTGAACCTGAAGCTCACGCGCGCGAAGCTCGAGCAGCTGACCGGCGATCTCGTGGAGAAGACGCTGGCGCCCTGTCGCCGCGCGCTCGATGACGCCAAGATCCAGCCCGGCGACATCGACGAGGTCGTGCTCGTGGGCGGCTCCACGCGGATGCCGCTCGTGCAGGAGACGGTGGAGAAATTCTTCGGAAAAGAGCCCCACAAGGGCGTGAATCCCGACGAGGTCGTGGCGATCGGCGCGGGCGTGCAGGGCGGCGTGCTCGCCGGAGACGTGAAGGACATCCTGCTGCTGGACGTGACCCCGCTCTCGCTGGGTATCGAGACGCTCGGCGGCGTGTCCACCAAGCTCATCGAGCGCAACACGACGATACCCGTCAAGAAGAGCGAAACCTTCTCCACCGCTGCGGACAACCAGCCCTCCGTCGAAGTGCACGTCTTACAGGGCGAGCGCGAGATGGCGACCGGCAACCGATCGCTGGGCAAGTTCCATCTGGTCGGCATCCCCGCCGCGCCCCGGGGCGTTCCCCAGATCGAGGTGACGTTCGACATCGACGCCAACGGCATCGTGAACGTCTCCGCCAAGGACCTGGGCACCAGCAAGGAGCAGGCGATCACCATCACGAGTTCGAGCGGCCTCTCCGAGGAGGAGATCAACAACATGGTGGCCGATGCGGACGAGCACGCGGAAGAAGACAAGAAACGCCGCGAGTCCGTCGAGGCGAGGAACACGGCCGACAGCATGGCGTACGGCACGGAGAAGATGCTCAAGGAGAACGAGGAGAAGGTGTCGGCCGAGGACAAGAAGGAAATCGAAGACGCCATCGCCGCGCTCCGGGCGGTTCTCGCGAAAGAGGATGCGGCGGTGGAGGAGATCACAGAAGCGCAGACGAAGCTCGAGGCGGCCTCGCACAAGCTCGCGCAGGCGATGTACGAACAGGCGAGTCAGGCCGACGCCGCCGGCGCAACCGGCGCCCCGGAGGCAGGCGGCGGAGAAAACGGCGCGCCCGCGGGCGACGTGGTGGATGCGGAGTTCGAGGAGGTGGACAAGGACAAGTCTTAAGCGTCCTGCCCGGATGAGGATGGTATGGCGAAGCGTGATTATTACGAGGTGCTCGGAATCGACCGGAGCGCTTCGGAAGCGGAACTGAAGCGCGCCTTCAAGAAGCTGGCGCGGACGTATCACCCCGACGTCAACCCGGGGGATGCGAGGGCCGAGGAGCGCTTCAAGGAGATCAGCGAGGCCTACGCCGTTCTCTCGGACCCCGAGAAGCGCAGAAAATACGACGCCATGGGGCATGCCGCCTTCGGCGGGGGCAGCCCCTGGGGCGGGGGCGCCCCGCCCGGCATGGAAGATATTTTGCGCGAATTCGGCCTGGGCGATATTTTCGGCGGAATCTTCGGCGGCGCGCGCGGCGGCGCGGCGAGAGGCGGCTTTCACGCGCAGCCCCAGGCCCCCCGGCGGGGTCAGGACGTGAACTACTCGATGGAGATCGGCTTCGACGATTCCCTGAAGGGACTCAACACCACCATCACCGTGCCCAAGACCACGAACGAGAACGGGAAAATCCAGCACACGACGGAGCGCATCCAGGTGAAGATACCGCCCGGCGTCTCGAACGGCTCGCGCATCCGCCTGGCGGGCAAGGGAGAAGTCTCCCTGAACGGCGGGCCGCAGGGGGACCTCTTCATCGTCACAAAAGTGCGCGAACACCCCTTCTTCGAGCGGAAAGGGGACAATCTGTATCTCAATCTTCCCGTCAGCCTCGGCGAGGCGCTTCTGGGCGCGCGCGTGGAGATCAACACCTTCGAGGGGGCGATGAAGATGACGATTCCCCCCTCGACCCAGAACGGCCAGGTGTTCCGGCTTTCGGGCAAGGGGGCGCCCAGGCTCAAGGGTTCCGGCAAGGGCGATTTGATCGTCAGGGTTCAGGTCTTGCTGCCGGACAAGATGGATGAGGAGAGCAGGGAAATCGTCCGCGAGTTGGAGCGGCGCAACCCCACGTCGCCGCGTGCGGACATGACGGGCGTGAGCATGTAGCGGCGGAGAGATACGGACCCGGGGTT
>VXPH01000112.1 GCA_009839615.1 Nitrospinota bacterium | reverse complement strand
GCGGGGAGTTGCTGGGCTGGGATGCGCGCAAATGCGGGCAGATGCAGGCTCGAAACCGGCGGGATTCGGGCATCGTACCGCGCCATGCGTCTTTGGACCCTTTTCTCGGGGTGGATATCCGACATCCGGCCCCCGCTCGCCTACCCCCGCCCGTAGCGGCGGCGGCGCCTGTTGATGTCTTCGAGTTTGCGCGAGAGCTTCTCCAGCGTGCGGTCGTCGCTCAGGTTCCCTTCGATGTGGATGTGGTAGACGTGGCTGTCGCCCCCGCCGGTTTCTTCCCGTATCGCGTCGCGGATGATGGGCCGCACGCCGCGCTGGAAGAAGTCGATGGATTGGGGGTGGTTCACGTTCATGATGTGCTCGGGGCCCGCCTCGCCCACGAGCCGGAGCGCGGAGCGCTTGACGAAGCGCCCTGCCGCGTCGCCTTCTTCGATGGGCAGCGCCCCCAGATATGATGCGTAGAGGCCCTGGCCGAAATACCGCTTCACGCCCTCCTGGGGCGAGATGCCCGCCTTCCCGGCCGCTCTCTGAATGAGCTGGAACGTGAGGCCCGCTTTTTCCAGCAAAGGAGGGTCCACGCTCATCCGGCCTTCGTAGACCGCCCTGGGAAGTTGGAGAAGCCGCGCTTCATCCGCCACGCCGGTCTTGCGGAACCTGTCCAGCGCGATGTACAGCCCCGCCGCCTGCGCGAGATTCGCGATTCCCCGCGTGAAGGGGGTGGCCCTGCTCCTGAAGCCCTTGAAGCCCAGGAAGGAGAGCACCTGCTTGATGGCCCCGCCCTTGTTGAACAGGACGTCGGTGAGCAGAAAAGCGCCCGCCGCCGGCCCGAAGGCGGCGAGGCCGGTGGCGCCCGCGAGCGCGGGAACGGCGCCTGCGACGTTGATGGCCAAGTTCGCCCCCGTTTTCAGGGTTTTGGGGCCCTGGAGGAATTCCAGCGCCGAAAAAGCGACCCGCAAGGCCGCCGCCGCTTTCGTCGCCGCAATCCGCTCGTCTAGCGCGCCGCTCGCCTTTTCGCCCGCGGCGGTGGCGACCGCCGTGCCGCCGACCCGGTTCGCCGCCTCGAGTTCGGAGACGGACCGGAACAAGCGCATGAGCCCCGCCTCGCCGCCGATTTTCGCCAGCGGCACTACGAGTTCCGGCCCCGCCTCGGCGATTACGCCCAGGGTGGGTTTTTTCACCAGGCCCCCCTTGGCGAACCCGAACACCTTGAGCAGGCCCTTGCCCAGGTCGCCCAGCAGGTTCAGCCCCAGGTCCTGGAGCGCGCCCACCGCGGGTTTGATGAACTGCGTGCTCGCCATCTCGGCGGCGGCGGTGCGCACCATGTTGATGGCGTGGTTCTTGAGGTCGCTGAACAGGTCCTTGGCGCTGGCGATGTTGCCAGTGAGGGCGTCCGAGAAGAACCGGGTAAGCGATTTCTCACTTGCTGCGGCGAAGTCGTTCACCGCCCTTCCGGCGATATAAAACGAGGCGGGCAGGGCGGCGGCTTTCGCCTTGACCTCGTCGAGGCCCCTCGCGAGCGGGCCGGAGGCGAGCCGGGAGCCGGCGCGCTCCGCGTTCCGCCACAGGGTGTTCATCCCCTCGGCGGCCTCGGTGGACGAGGCGCCGACGCCCCGGAGACGTTCTGCGGACCCAGCGAAGGCGCGGCTCGATTTTTCGAGCGCGCTGCGGGACCTGCGCGTTTCGGCCCCGAGTTTTTCGGTAGCGATTCTCGCCCGGCCCGCCGCCTTGGTGAAACGATCGAGGGTTTTCAGGCTGTTCCCGGAGTTCAGGTCGATTTTCTTCGTTATCGAGATTTTATGGACTTGCTCCGGCATGGAATCCCCCATTCATGAACGAGATGCTGGGTGCGATGCGCAAGGGGCGCGCTAATCCGCCCAGGGGTTGATGAAGTGCCACAAGTGGTTCGTGATCAGGCGCGGCTCGACCGCCGCGATGGCGCAAAAGACGGCGGCGGCCGAGAAAAGCGCCGCGAGAAGATAAGGAATCATGGTTGACGCTCCTTGTTCAGGCGCTCGTCGAGTCTGGCGAGCGCGGTTTCGACCTCGCGCAGGCGGCGGAGTATTTGCGCGAAGGCCTGCGCGTCCTGGCGCGTTTTTTTCACGGAAATCGCCTTCAGTTCACGGAATTTGAGGTCGGCGATCGTCTTCGCCTCCCGCAGCCGGGTCTCCACTTCCTGGAAGCGGACGCGCGCGCCCGCGTTTTTCTCCAGAAGCCAGGGGTGCCCCCGCTCGGCCACGTGGGCCGCCAGGCGCCTTTCCACGTTCACGATCTGGTTGTAGAGCGGGGTGTAGGCGGCCACCCCGAGACCGGCGATGCTCAGGATGGACAGGAATATCTGGAGCCCCTTGCCGTTTCCCTCGGAGGCCATCAGCGCACCGCATCGAACGAGGAGGCGGCTTCGGCGAGTTTTGCGTCCAGGGCGGCGGCGCTGGCGGTGACGTCGGCATCCCGGGTGTCGCGCACGGATTCGTCGTAGATTTTCAGGAGAGAGGCGAGCTTGCCGAGCAGCGTCGCCCTCCGGTCCGCCCACTCGTTCACCACGCTTTGACCCGTCGCGTAGCGCGCCGGATAGGCGTCTTTTCTGTTTTTGACGAGCAGAAACTCCGGCTTGGCGAGTTTCTTCTCGTCCGCATCCTGCGCCCAGGCGTCGATGAGCCTGGCTTTTTCCTCGTATTCGGCCAGCTTGCCGCCCAGAGCGCTCACCGGCACGCCCACGACGCGCGCCTTGGCGGCGTGCAGTAGGAGGTTGAGTTTCTCCTTCGCCTCATCTCTATGGATTTGCGCCACGCCGCCTGGCGCGTGGGCGGCATGAGCGGCGAGAATGGCGTCGCGCTGCGCCGGGGTGCTCGAATCGGCCACGTTGATGACCCACGTATCGAGACCCGGGCCGCGGATTTCGGGACGGGCGGATTCCGGCTCGCCGGGCCCGGGCCGCCAGTCGGCGTCATTCACCATGGTCGGTTTCAGGCGGTGCGCGCTGCCCAGGTAGAGATGCGCGAGGCCGGCCGCTTCGAGTTCGTCGCGGAAATGCGGCCCGACGGCCTTGGTCACTTCGATTTCCATGTTGGTCTCCTAGATCAAGACGATGCTTTGGAAGAGATAATCGCCGATGTTCAGGATGGTCGAGCCCGCCACGCGGAAGACGAACGTGGAGTGAACCTCGGCGAGCGCGCCCGTGTATATTCGTGTGCTCGCCATCGAGAAGTTGTCTTTTTCGCTGTTCGACAGGCGGATGATTTCGACTTCGGGGTAGGCCTGCCCCGTTCCGCCGTACAGTTCGAGATTCATGTCCAGACCCGCCAGGCCCGCGATGCTCGTCGAATTCACCCAGCCCTGTCCGCCGGCCACCTGGCGGATGACGTCGTGTCCCGGCCACATCAGGATTTCGTGCGTGGCGACGGAGGTCCAGTCGGTGGACAGGGTGGTGGCGAGCGTCCCTTTGGACTGCGCGGCGTATTCCGCCTTGTTCCAGAAACTCCGGACGTAGACGTCGTTCGCGAGAACGAATTGCGATGAGGGGTCCGTTCGCGCGACCCCGGCGAGGGTGCGGCTCACATCGCCCGTTTTGTGCGCCAGCCCCGTGGCGGCGTCGAACGCCCAGCTTCCCGAGTCGTCGAATTCGAGCTTGAGTTTCCCCCCGTCATCGTAGACGAAGACCGCATGGGAGCTGTCCGCCTCGAGGTCCGCGTTCGTAATCGTGATTCCCTCCCAGGGCAAATCCTCGTAATAGACCTCTCCCGACGCTTCGTCGATGAAGGGCACGTGGCGGCCCGCCACGGGATTGGCGACGGCGGGGTAGTAGGCGGAGCCCAGCGCCGGTTTGAACGCCAGGGTGGTGGCGTTCACATAGTCGAGCCTGCCCGCGCATTCGATGGGTTGCCTGTCGGCCCGGATTTTTCCGTCCGGGAACAGGGCCGCGAGGGCCAGCCGGTCGATGACGCGGGCTTTCGTGGGGTGGTGGCCGCCGATGGCTTCCTCGGTGTAGCGGGCGGACAGATCGGCTCCGATGGGCATCGTTTTCTCCTTTATGCGTAGGTGGCGGCGTCGCGCTCCGCACCCAGGAGCCGGCCGCCATCGAGTGATTTGCTCCCGTCCAGAATGCAGGATGACGTCAGGAAAAAGCCGGTATCCCGGATTTTGAGTTCCATGCCCTGCTCGCCCAGGTCGTAGTTCACCTCGATGACCTCCCCGATTTGGTTCACGAGGGGTTCGAGATTCTCCGAGCGCATCCAGGGCGCGCTGAACGCCACGTAGTCGTCCGGTTCGATATCGAGCGCTCTCAAGGAGCCGTCCTCGATGGTGATCATGCGGGTGGGTTCGCGGCAACGCTCCACGATGCGCGATTGAACCGTGGCGGCCACGCTCTCGCGCCGGACCCAATCGAGCCGGAGCGGGCTTTGGGGAGGCCTCCTGACGCCGTAGAGCCTCTGGGAGGAAGCGTTCCGGGTAGCGCGCCCGTCGTCGTGCCTGATGTAGCGCGCGCCCGGGTAATCCCTCGCGTAGAGCACCGGAACCTGATTGATGACGGTGTCGCGCGCGGTCTCCGCCTCGATGCTTGCGTGGCCGAAGCGCGGCAGCACCTTCCGGGGCGGCCCGGCGGAGGATTTCTCTCCGGCGATGTGGATTTTCAGGCGGCCGAACGGGTCGATTTCGTACCGCCCGAGGAAATCGCCCAAGAGCGAGGTGAGCACGTCGGCGGGCGCATGGTCGTCCAGGATGATCCCGCCCGCCCGGTAGCCTAAGGCCTTCGCGCCGGCCGCCGCGCGCGAGAGGGCCTGCGTGTCGAGGTCCTGCTCGCTGAATCCCCAGACGCTCGTCATGAGGTCATAAACGACCTCGGCGGGGTTTTCGATGAGCGCGCCGCCCTCGTTTTTCCTGCCCTTGCATACGGCGGTCACGCGCCCCTTCGGCGGAGCGGAAAAAGCAGCGGTGGCGATGACCCCTTTCGTCTGGTAGTTCCGGGCGGGTTCCAGGGCGTAGCTTTCCGGATCGATGCGGCCATCGTCGTCGAAAAGCGCGACGGCGCCCGATATCTCATGGGCGGCCACGCAGTAGACGCCGCCGCCTGTGGAGTCGATCTTCGGAAGCGCGTAGACGCCCGCACCCTCGCGCGAAGGGGTGGTCAAATCCCCGTAGATGACGGGGAGGCTCTGGTCTTCGAATTCAGGGTCGGCGTACCTCGAAGCGCGCGCTATGTGGAATGCGTCCGAGAGGCGGTCCGTCGTCGGGTCGGCCATCTAGTTGCCCTCGCATTCGATGGAGACCCGGTCGATGCGCTCGATGACCCGGCGGATGGTGAAGCTCCCGATCGAGAGAACGTCGGATATGTTTTGTCCCGAAAACCCGACGCGCACGTCGACCCTTCCGCCGATGAGCGGCTCCGTCGCAAGGATGCGGCTCATGCGCGGGTGGCCGTCCATGTCGGGCGCGTTGTTGACGGCTATCGTGAGGCTGGAGAGTTCCTTCTCCCGGAACGCCTCGAGAATGGAGGGGCCCTGAAACGCGCCGAGAGAGAAGCGCCCGCCGTCCTCTACCCAGTCATGGACGCCGAGCAGCACTTCCGCTCCCTCTCCCAGCAACAGGGAGCCGTCGAGCATCCGGGAGCCGTCTAAGAAATGGATTCTTCCGCCCTGCCCGATCAGGGAGTCGGGGACCTGCTTTCCGCAGAACACGCGCTTTCCGCCGGCGGTGGAGAGGTGATAGAGGACGAAGGCGGTTTTTCCCTCGTGTCCGGCGATGTCCGCGACCGCCCGGTCCGTGGCGCGCCTCATGCGAGTCTTTCCCTGAGCGCGAGTTCGAAGGAGAAATCATCCGGTCCGGTCTGCCGGGGCAGGAAACCGCCCGCGAGGTGGACGAGGATGACCGAAGCGGGGTCGTCCACGTCCAGGTGAACGAAGAACGGCCTGACCCGCCCGGCATCGACGTCCTTCACCGCCCGGTACATGTCGAGAAACGCTCCCCGCTGCGCATCCGTTATGCGCTCGTAGGGCAGGGTGAGCGTGCGGCCGCGGTTCAGCAGCACCGGACGCTCCGCCATATTTTCCGTGCGCCCCCTTCCTCCAAGGACTCTTCTCCCACCACGTTGCCGAACCAGAAATGGTCGGCGGGCTCGAAAAAGCCGCCCAGATAGATTTCCGAGACTTCCAGGCAGGCGGCCTGGCCGGCGGCGCCTTCGGCCAGGAGACGCCAGTGGCGGTAGGAGCGCGGCGTTGCGGCGAGATAGTGGATGAGCGTGCCGCTGCGCCAGGTAAGCCTTTCATCGAGCGCGGGCGCGCGCCAGTCGCCGGAGGGGCCGGCCTGAATCCGGAGATTCGCGCCGGGCGGGAAATTGTGGAGGTGGGCGATGAATACGTCGGGGGATTTCTTCTGGCCGAAATCGAGGGCGAGCGACCACGGGTCTTCGGGCGGCGAGGCGCTTCTCATCTTCGTGGCGGGGTCGAGATCGTAAATTCTTCTCGGGGAATAAAAGCGGTTCGCCGTCGCCTGCCAACGGTCTCCCCGGGCGAAAGCGGGTGAATCCGCGCCATCCACGAAGCGGACCTTCACGCCTGCGTCCAGGGCGACGTCCGTCAGCGCGGTGGGGATGTTCGAGGCTTCCCAGCCGCCCGCGGGCGTCGATGTCTTGCGCCACCTGAAACGGGCGCTTCCCACATCGCCCGGCGCTTCGATCTCGGCGGAGTAGACTTCCTGGTCCTCTCCGGTGTAGGCGCCCGAGAAGACCATCGAGCCGCCCGCGCCCGCGACGCGGGGCACGCCCGCGCCGACGAATCCCTTCTCCACGGAAGCGGCGGTGATGAGCGTCTCATCGTCGATGAGATTTCGGTACATGAAGCGGTGTCCCATTCCGATCTCCCGGGCGGGGCGTCCCATGTCGGGAAAATCCCTGGCTCCCGCCCTGTTTCGGCATCACTCCGGCGCAGGAGGCCGCCGGGGTCACCGAATATACGGAAACCGGGGAGGGGCGTTCGCCTCGCAAATGCGGGCAAATGCGTGGCAGAAAGGGGTTTTGAAAAAACCCTTCGGGGAAATGATGCCCAAAGAGCGCCATCCAATGCGGGAAGGTGGTTTTGCTCTTCGCTTTTGATCGTCATTCCGGCCTTGAACCGGAATGACAGTGGTTTTCCTCCGTCGAGGGGCGTTTTCAACAACCCCGTACAGGGGCGCCGGATATGGAAATTTGAAAAACTCAGCGAATCTGCTACAATCACAGTTCAACGGAAGAATGAAGTTTTCTGCTGTACCTGCCGGTTTTGTTTGAAGTCCGCCCGATTATCGAAAGGACTTTCGATGCGCAGGAGGATGGCGCGTCTCATCACGCAATCTGGCTCCATACGAAAACCAGGCAGTCGTTCTGCGAAGTTCTGGGCAGTTGGCGTATTGTTGGTACTGGGCTTCGGCGCGTTGTTGCTCAGCCGTCCGGTAACGCCTCCTCCGCCCGTATCGTCCGAAAAGACCCCCCCACGTCCGGATGCGCGCGCAGCCGAAAAAGCGCTTGAAGATGCGGTGCCGCGGGAGATCGCCAAAGCGCCACAGAAGCCACAGAAGAAGATGGACGAGATACCCAAAGAAAATGCGTTGAAAAAAGCCTCTCCGGATCAGCCAAGCAAGAGTCCTCCGAAAGAGGAAAAACTCACCACGAAGGCCGGCAAATTCTCCAGGGCGGACACCGTCATCGGCGTGTTGATGGCGCATAAGGTGTCCCGTTCGGAAATCCAGAAAGTATTGGACAGCGTTCGTGAAAAGCGTGTTTTTTCGCGCATCCGGGCGGGCCGCCGGTATGAGGTGAGAAAAAAGGACGGCGAACTCCGTGAATTCGTTTTTCAACTCGACAATGAAAGCCGGCTCAGAATTTCGCGAACGCCGAACGGGACGATGACGGCCTCGAAAGAGGACATCCCCTATTCGGTAGATGTCGTTCGCATTCAATCCCGCATCCGCAGTTCCTTGTATAACGCCATTGCCGACGGCGGCGGCGCGCCCGTGCTGGTGCACAAGCTCAGCGATATTTTTGCGTTCGTCATTGACTTTCACAAGGATCTGCAAAGTGGAGACAAAGTGGAGGTCCTGGTCGAGCGGAAGCACTTGAAAGATGAATTCGTCGGTTACGGGAAGATTCTGGCGGCCGAGTTCAAAGTGGGGGACAGGCGGCACACCGCGGTGTATTTCGAGGACGGAGGCGGCAGGTATTACAACGTCGAGGGCGAATCCCTGAGGCGCGCCTTTTTGCGGTCTCCGCTTCGCTATACGCGAATCAGTTCGCGTTTCTCGAAGAGGCGCTTTCACCCCCTGCTCAAGCGCTACCGCCCCCACTTCGGCGTCGACTACGCTGCGCCCCGGGGGACGCCCGTCCATGCGGTCGCCGATGGCGTCGTCACCTGGGTGGGCCGCAAAAGCCAGGCCGGCAAGACGATCAAACTGCGTCATGGCGGTGGTTATCGAACCGCCTATCTTCATCTGTATCGCTACGCGCGCGGCATTCGCAGGGGCAGGCGGGTTCTCCAGGGTCAGGTGATCGGCTACGTGGGTTCCACGGGTTTGTCCACGGGTCCCCATCTGGATTACCGGATCACGCGCCGTGGACGGTATTTGAACCCCTTGAAGGCGAAACTCCCCAAAGGCATACCGCTTCCCCGTTCGCTGCGTCCCGCTTTCAAGAAGATCCTGGAGGAGAGGCGGACGATGTTTGACAACCTGCCCCTGCTGAAGGACTCTCAGGCTTCGCGCGCGGTCCCCGGGCCGCTGTTCGCCACCGTGGACGGTCGAACGCCGAATCTTTGAGCCGGAAACCAGACAAGGGAGAAGTTGCTCATGTTGATTCCCTTCGAGGGAGTGCTGCCCAAAGTTCATGAAACCGCCTGGCTGGCGGAGACCGCCGTCGTCATCGGCGACGTGGAGATCGGCGAGCACAGCAGCGTTTGGTACAACTGCGTTCTGCGCGGGGATCACATGCCCATCCGCGTGGGCAAGCGCACCAACATACAGGACGGCTCCGTTCTGCACATCGAGAGCGGCAAATACGACTGCGTACTGGGCGACGACATTACCGTGGGCCACATGGCCATCGTGCATGGGTGCCACGTGGGAGACGGCGCCGTCATCGCGATGGGCGCCATCGTGCTGAACAACGTGAAGGTGGGAGCGGGCGCCGTCGTCGGAGCGGGCGCCGTCGTGCCCGAGAACAAGGTGATCGAGCCCGGTACGCTCTGGCTGGGCGCGCCTGCGAAATATGTTCGCGATCTCAAGGAAGAGGAAATCGAGCGCTTCCAGAACGCCGCCGTCTCCTACATGAAGAACAAAGAACGCTTCAGAAATTCATGACCGCACCGGAAATCCTCTTTTTTCATGCCTGAACGATCCTGTGCCGACCCCTCGGCTCCCCTGGCCGCGGTGGTGGATTTGGGCACGAATGCGGCCCGCCTGGCGCTCGCCACGCTCGATGATGCGGGCAGGCTGGAATCGCGGGGCCGCTGGCGCGAGCTGATTCGCCTGGGCGAGGGGGTTCGCGAAATAGGGTTGCTCTCCGAGAGCGCCATGGAGAGAGGGCTCGCCTGCCTCGCCCGGTTTGCGCAAATCATTCAGGAGCATCGCGTCCATCTCGTCGACGCCGTAGCGACGAGCGCGCTGCGTGAGGCGCGGAACGCGGATGTGTTTATCGAGCGCGCCTTGCAACTGGGAATCGCCATGCGCGTTATTCCGGCCGAGGAAGAAGCGCGCCTGGCGCTGGCGGGTGTTTTCGCCGGCGGGGCGGGCAGACCCGGGCGCGCGCTGGTGTTCGACGTCGGCGGAGGAAGTCTCGAAATCATACTCTCCGGGAGCGGCGAGGTTCGGGAGATGGCGAGCCTTCCCGCCGGCGTGGTGTATCTGACGGAGCGTTACCTCAAGACAATGCCCACGCCGGATGAGCAGGTGCAGGCCTGTTCGGAGGCTGTCGATGCGATGTTGATGAAAGTCGATTTCGCCGATGTGGAGCTTGCGGAAATCTCCTTTATCGGCTGTGGAGGGGTGGTGGCGCTCGCATGGTTTTTGACTGAAGGCGCGCCGCAAGGTGGACGCGTGGATGGACTCTCGGTGCCGGGTTCTTTTTTCGATGAATGGGTCGATCGTTTCGCCGGGCTGACTTACGAGCAAAGGAGAGAGCTCCCGGGCTTCGAGGCGGGACGTGAGGATGTGGCGCTCGCCGGGCTCATCGTCGTGCGTGCGCTGCTGCGGTGGGGAGGAAAGAAGGATCTGGGCGTATCGACCGGCGGTGTCCGCGAGGGAAGGCTTCTGGAGCTGCTGCGACCGGGCGCGTAGACGGGGGTTTTTCAACCGTTCCTGACTAGGGGGGTTGGTTTTTTAGGCAGGAGGAGGACGAGCGGGGCGGGGTTTTGATCGTCATTCCGGCGAAAGCCGGAATCCATTTTCATCCACCGATGGAATCGACCACACGCGGTCATTACCTCCGCGCAGATACCGCATTCAGGCGTTGCGCGCCAACGAAGTCGTGGCCGCTCCGCCCGGTGAAAAGTCAAAATGGATTCCGGCTTTCGCCGGAATGACGGCGGTGGTGAATTCCGACTGAGGAAGGAGAAACTCTTCCGAACGAGGAGGAGTTTTTTTCAACAGCCCCTTGCGCTTCGTAGTTTGACACGAATCGGCGCCTCCCTATATTTTGAATCCAGGCATGGGGAGGTGGAAGCGCGGTGGGCCGCGATTTCCGGCGCGTACGCTCGTCTGGTCGAATACCTCCTCCGGGGAAACGATATGGGGAAAATACTTCAATTTCCTCTCGCCCAGATTCCGGATGACGGCCTGGACGTCTCTCTGGATTTGGAGCCGGATGATTTGGAGGAAGCCTGGTTCCGGGCATCGGGTCTCAAGCTCATCGGCAAGCTGGAGAAAACGGGCTCCGATGAAGTGAGCTTCCAGGGCCGGTTGAGCGGTCGATTCCTGCTGGAATGCTCGCTTGGGCTGGCGGAATTCGCGCATCCGTTCGATGAGCCTTTGGCCGTCTATTTTTCGCGGATGCCGCAGGATTCCGGTTCGGAAGATGAAGTTGAACTGAATGAAGAAGATCTCGAGGTCGCATACATCGAAAATGAAGCGGTGGACTTGACGACGCCCGTCCGCGATCAAATCGGACTGGCGATTCCCATTCAGCCCCGATGTCCCGATAAATGCCTGGGAGAGGCGCCCGATACCTGCCGGAAACTCGATGAGGGAGAATCCGTCGGCGTGGGCGCGGAGTCGGATCCCCGGTGGGGGCCGCTCAAGGACTGGGGACGACAAGATTCTTCATGATGCGTCGCTTCGGTTGGTGTGCGGGGAATCTGAAATCTGGAATATGTGGTAGTATATGTCGATTCTGTTTCCGGGCATGACGCCGAGGGGCATCGGCGGGAAATGCTCGTGTTTTACGCATTATTTTGAAAGGAGCGCAGTGCTGTGGGACTTCCCAAACGTCGGCACTCGCAGACGCGAGGCCGAAAAAGAAGAACGCATTACAAGGTAGCGAAACCATCGATAGCGGTTTGTACGAACTGCGGTAATCCCGTGCTGCCCCACCGGGTTTGCGGTATCTGCGGGTATTACAAGGGCCAGAAAGTCCTGGACGTGAAGGGATAACTCTACCGCTGGAAGAGACCATGAAAATAGCGATAGACGCCATGGGAGGAGACAACGCGCCTTCGGCCATCATAGAAGGAGCGTTGGATGCTCACCGGGAAGAGGGTATCGAATCCATCCTGGTGGGCGCGCCGGAGCAAATCGAGGCGGAACTCAAGCGCCTTGGCGCCGCCGAGGATCTGTTCGAGGTTTGCGCGGCGAGCCAGGTGATCGGCATGGGCGAATCGCCCACGAAGTCGGTGAAGTCCAAGCCGGATTCATCCATGCGCGTCGCGCTTCAACTGGTCAAGGACGATGAGGCGCAGGCGGTGTTCAGCGCGGGCGACACCGGAGGCGCCTTCGCCGCGGGCCTGGCCGTTTTGCAGCGTATGCCGGGGGTGCAGCGCCCCGCCATCGCCGCCCTGATCCCCACCCTCAAGGGATTCTCCGTCATGCTGGACGTGGGGGCGAACCTGACCCCACGGGCGCAGCACCTGTTCCAGTTCGGCGTGATGGGAGCCGTATATACCGAGGAAGTGTTCAAGAAACATGCGCCCACGGTCGGCCTGTTGAACGTGGGGGGAGAGGATTCCAAAGGAACCGACGTGCTCAAGTCGGTCCATGAGATTTTCGTGAAAAGCGATTTGAATTTTGTGGGCAACGTCGAGGGAAGCACGATTTTTCAGGGCGGCACGGACGTGATCGTGTGCGACGGGTTCGCGGGCAACGTGGCTTTGAAGGTGAGTGAGAGTCTCAGTGAAATGCTGACGACGCTGCTCAGGGAGGAAATCGTCGGTTCGATGCGCAACAAGATTGGATACATGTTCCTGCAGAACGGACTGAAATCCATGCGCCAGAGAACCGATTATTCCGAATACGGAGCGGCGCCGTTGCTGGGCCTGGGTGGTATCTGCACGATCGGGCATGGCCGCAGCAACGCGAAGGCCGTGAAAAACGCCATCCGGACGACGGCGAATATCGTCAAGGCCGATCTTAATACCAAGATAGAAAAAGAGATCGACAAGCATGTCTCCATACAGCGCAGCGGGGATGTGGGGTGGCGCTTGTGGAACCAGATACGGACGGGCATTTTCTACGAAAAGGTAACAGGGGAAGAAAAAAAGAGCGGCGATGAAGAAGAAAATCAGCCCTCTTGATATCTGAGCCGGTTTTCGACTACGATCACACCCTGGCAGTAATCTCGCCCGAATAGGGAATCATACCGTGACCCACTCCGTCATTCTGGGGACGGGCTCTTACGTCCCCGAAAGAGTTCTCTCGAACGCCGATCTGGAAAAAATGGTCGACACCAGCGACCAGTGGATTCGCGAGAGAACGGGAATCAGCGAACGACGGGTGGCGAGGGCCGACGAAGCGACTTCCCACCTGTCGCTTCACGCCTCCACCCGGGCGCTCGAAGCTGCGGGGGTGGAGCCCGGGGAAATCGACCTCATCATCGTAACCACCCTCACGCCGGACACGATGTGCCCGGCCGCCGCCTGCTGGCTCCAGTCCCATATCGGCGCGCACAGGGCCGCCGCGTTCGATCTGAACGCGGCATGCACGGGTTTCGTCTACGGTCTTCAGGCGGCGGATGCCTACATTCGCTCGGGCATGATGAAGAAGGTGCTCCTGGTTTCCGCCGACGTAATGACGCGGATGACCAATTGGGAGGACAGGGGAACCTGCGTTCTGTGGGGTGATGGAGCGGGCGCCGTCGTTGTAGGGGCGTCGGAGAACGGCAGAAGAGGCGTTGTGGACTCGAGAGTTTACAGCGACGGCAATGGCGGGGAGTTGATTCTGGTCCCGGGAGGCGGTTCGCGGTTCGCCCCGATCACGGCGGACGACGTGCACAACAAGGAGCATTTGCTGCAAATGAAAGGGCAGGAGACGTTCAAGACGGCCGTGCGGTATTTCCTGGGGGCGTGCAAGGAAACGCTGGAGCGAAGCGGCCTTACGCTGGATGACATCGATGTGTTTATCCCGCATCAGGCGAATCTGCGGATTATCGAAGCCGTGGCGAAACGGCTGGAACTGTCGATGGACAAAGTGGTCATCACGATCAACAAATACGGCAATATGTCCGCGGCCACCATCCCGGTTGCGCTGGATGAATCAGTGCGGGAGGGGAAAATCCGAAGCGGAGATAATGTGCTCATGGCTGCTTTCGGCGGAGGCCTCACTTGGGGTGCGGCCCTGGTCGAATGGAATTGACGATATGAACGCCCGGAATGATGTCGCTTCACCCCCCGCCCTGTCTTGCTCGCGCGCATAACTGATTCAAGCTTTGCCGTTCATGCCATAGGTAAGGGTTGCTAGATGGCTGTGAAAATTGCGTTTTTGTTTCCGGGACAAGGTTCGCAGTATGTCGGCATGGGCAAGCAATTCTATGATGCGTATCCAGTCGCGCGGGAAGCCTATGGGCAGGCGAGCGATATTCTGGGATGGGACCTCGCCAGGCTCAGCTTCGAGGGCCCCAAGTCGGAGTTGACGCTCACCTGCCACACCCAGCCCGCGATTCTCGTTCACAGCCATATCGCGTGCACCCTGCTGCGCGAGAGCGGCTTCCGCCCTTCTCTCGCCCTGGGGCACAGCCTGGGGGAATACTCCGCTCTTCTGGCCGCCGGGGCCATCGATTTCCGGGCGGGCGTTGAACTGGTGAAGAAAAGGGGCCGCTTCATGCACGAGGCCGTCCCCGAGCGGGGCGGCGCCATGGCGGCCTTGCTCGGCATGGAGAGAGAGGCGGCCGAAGCCATATGCGGTGAAGTGGAAGGCGTGGTGGAGGTTGCAAATTATAATGCCCCCGGCCAATATGTCTTGTCGGGAGACAAAGACGCGGTGGAATCCGCCGCCCGTCTGGCGACGGACAGGGGAGCCCGGAAGGCCGTCATGCTTCCGGTGGGAGCGCCCTTCCATTGTTCCTTGCTGAGTGAAGCCGCCGAGCGGATGAGTGAAGTCCTCGATGAGGCGGAGATAGGCGACCCTTCCATCCCCGTCTACGCGAACGTGACCGCCCGGCCCGTTCGGGAGGGAAATGAGGTCAGAGAGCTGCTCAAGCGGCAGATTCGCTCCGCCGTGCGCTGGGAGGACGCCGTGCGCGCGGCGGGTGAGGAAAAACCCGACGTGATGGTCGAGTTGGGCCCCGGGAAGGTGCTCTCCGGATTGAACAGGCGGATATTGAAGGATATACCGGTGCATAATGTGGAAGACGTGCAGAGCCTGGAGAAGGCGGTTTCGGCCCTGGGCGAGTTCAACTGAATTTCATCCCCGTGTATGATGGTCGACGGGGACGTTGGCAGGAAGGGGAAAAGGCAAGTCGCAGGATTCGGATGAACGCCCCGCGGCAGTGCGAATGCGTATCGGGTCTGGTTTCTTGTCGAAAGGACGACCCCATACCGGTTTGATGGAAAGATTTTCGGAGGAATCGGCGTGACAGATGAAATCAAAGCACAAATCAAGGAAATCATTGTTGAACAGTTGAGCGTGGAGCCTGAAAAGGTGGTGCCGGAAGCCTCGTTTACCGATGATCTGGGGGCGGACTCGCTGGATACCGTAGAGCTCGTCATGGCGTTCGAGGAGAAATTCGGTATCGAAATTCCTGATGAAGAGGCGGAAAAAATCTCCACGGTCCAGGATGCGTACGACTATATCGGCAAGGTGCCCGGAGCGGGAGATTAGAAAAACCCCGTTGGTCTGCAAATCGAAGAGGAAGCATGAATAATCTGGATTTGGTGAAGTCGGACGTTCGGGTCGCCGTGACGGGGCTCGGATTGATTACGCCGCTGGGCTTGTCGGTGGATGAAAACTGGGAAGCCTTGATGCAGGGCCGTTCGGGCATCGGCAAGGTGTCGAGGTTCTGCCCGGATCGGCTGACGTCCCGCATCGGCGGAGAAATCAAGGGGTTCGAGCCGGAGAATTATGTTCCCCGCAAAGAACTCAAGAAGATGGATACCTTCATCCAGTACGTTCTTGCGGCCACCCAGATGGCTTTCGACGACGCGAGTCTCGATGCCCCGGACGTGGATGAGGCGCCGCGGTACGGCGCCATCATCGGCGTGGGGCTGGGCGGTTTGCCCGCCATCGAGGCGAACAAGGAGTTGCTGCTGACCAGGGAGCCGAGCCGCATCAGCCCCTTCTTCATCCCCATGCTGCTGGGCAACCTGGCCGCCGGCCAGGTCTCGATGCGTTGGGGGCTGAAGGGGCCGAACATCTGCACCACCACGGCGTGCGCGTCCGGGAACCACGCCATCGGGGACGCGATGAAGTGCATCCAGCGCGGCATGGTGGATGTCATGGTGGCCGGCGGCAGCGAGTCCTGCATCACGGAGCTGGCCATGGCGGGATTTTGCGCGATGCGCGCACTCAGCACGCGCAACGACGACCCCGAGCGGGCGAGTCGTCCCTTCGATACGGACCGGGATGGATTCGTGATGGCGGAGGGGGCGGGCGTGATGATCCTGGAGCGCTATGAGCACGCCGTGGCGCGTGGCGCGAACATCTATGCCGAACTCAGCGGTTACGGCCTCACTTCCGACGCCCATCACATCACCTCTCCGGACCCCGGCGGCGACGGGGCGGCCCGCTGCATGGACATGGCGCTCGACGATGCGGGGCTGGCGCCCGGGGAGGTGGATTACATCAACGCGCACGGCACATCCACCGGCGCGGGAGACAGGCTCGAAACGACGGCCATCAAGAGAACGTTCGGCGAGCACGCCTACAAGCTGAGCGTCAGTTCCACGAAATCCATGACCGGGCACCTTCTGGGCGCGGCGGGCGGCGTGGAATCGGTTTACACCATCCTGGCGCTCATGAACCAGTGTATTCCTCCCACAATCAACCTGGACAATCCAGATCCGGAATGCGACCTCGACTATGTGCCCAACTCTGCCCGGAAAGCGGACATCGGCTGTGCCATCACAAACTCGTTCGGCTTCGGGGGAACCAACGCGTCGCTCCTGTTCAAGAAAGCGGAAAGCAACGCAGCTTAGCAAAAGAGGTTCCCCCGACCACAGAAACGGGAAAGTCCCCGGTTTCGGCGCCAGGGGCGTCACCCTGGCCGAAATCGAAGCCCAGATCGGTTATTCGTTTTCGGACAGGGAACTCCTCGTCCGCGCCCTGACGCACCGCTCCTTTTCCCAGGAAAGCGCAACGCCCACCCTGGATAACGAGCGGCTGGAATTCCTGGGCGACGCCGTCCTGCAGCTCATCGTGACGGAAAGGCTCTGGAAGGATTTTCCGGCGGACGACGAGGGTGTGTTGACCCACCTGCGTTCCGAACGGGTGAATGGCCGCTCTCTGGCGGGAGTTTTCAGGCGCCGGGGGTTGGGCGATTTCCTTCGTCTGGGCAAGGGGGAGGAGAAAACGGGCGGCCGGCAGAAGCCCTCCATCCAGGCGGGGGCAATCGAGGCGCTGGTCGGCGCCATATACCTCGATGCCGGCTACGCCCGTTGCGTGCAGTGGGCGGAATCGTGGTTCTGGGATGCGGGCCTGAATGAGGAAGACGTCCTGTCCCAGGATTTCAAGAGCCGGCTTCAGCGGCTGGCGCAAAGAGACGGGAACAAGCCTCCCGGTTATCATCTGGTTCGGGAGAGTGGCCCCGAGCACGAGAAAGAATTCGAAGTGGAAGTCCGCCTTGGCCGCAGGGTGCTGGGACGCGGGCAGGGCACGACCAAGAAGGCGGCCGAGCAGGTGGCCGCGAGAGAAGCGGTCCACAAGATTGAGGAAGCCTGACGGCCGTGAGTTCCCGCAGTGCGATATTTTTGCTTTACGAACGTTAGGGAATTCTGGTAAGTTATTGATTCCTACCGCCCTGGTAGTGTTACACCGCCCCCTGATAATGAAGTTCGACCGCCCGCCGAGGTGTTGAATTGCGATTCCAACGCTTGGAGATGCAGGGGTTCAAGTCTTTCGTTGAGAAGACCGTCATCGAAATCGGCGAGGGTCTTACGGCCGTGGTCGGGCCCAACGGATGCGGCAAGAGCAATGTGTGCGACGCCGTCCGGTGGGTTCTGGGCGAGCAGGCGCCCAAGAACATGCGCTCGAAGAAGATGGAGGACGTCATCTTCAACGGCAGCGCCGAGCGCAGGCAGCTCGGCATGTCCGAGGTCTCGCTTACCGTCACCGACCTCCAGGGGGTCGTGACCTCTCCCGCGTTCAAGGATTTCGACGAGGTGGTCGTCACCCGCCGCCTGTACCGCTCCGGGGAAAGTGAATACCTCATCAATCGCACTCCCTGCCGCCTCAAGGACATCGTCGATCTGTTTCTCGACACCGGCGTTTCTCTCGATACCTTCTCCATCGTGGAGCAGGGAAAGATAGAGACGCTCGTGAACGCGCGGCCCATGGACAGGCGGGTTCTGATTGAAGAAGCCGCCGGCATCATGAAGTACAAGAGCCGGCGGAACGAGGCGTTGCGCAAACTGGAGCTTGCGCAGGCGAATCTGCTTCGCGTGGCCGACATCATGCGCGAGAAGGAATCCCGCCTCCGCTCTTTGCGCCGGCAGGCGAGAAAGGCGACCTTTCACAAGGAATACCAGACCGAAGTCGCCGATCTTTCCCGGAGGATCATGGTGCTCGACTACCTCAAACACCTGGACAAGCTCGTTCCGGCGGAAAAGGCGTATGACCGCGTCAAGGAAGAAGAGCAGGCGGTGTCGGCGAAATTGTCTTCCCTGGAAGCCGAGAGGGAGAGCGGGCGCATTTCGCTGAGTGAGCGTACGGAGGCTCTGGTGGAATCCCGCCAGCGCGCGACGAGGGTGGAGGGGAGCCTCGAGCGCCTGGAGACGCGGGTCGAGATGCTGAAGAGCCATCTCGCGGAACTCGATGTGGACGATGCGCGCCGGGCGGAGGAGATGCAGACGCTCGACGCTGAAATCACGACCTTTGAGAATGAAAGAGGCGAACTCGCCTCGGCCCTCGAGGCGCTCACGGAACAATCGGGCCTGGCGCGCCGGGAATACGACGTCGGCGCGGCGGAGTTGGCGGCCGTCCGCGAGAATCTGAAAGAGTTCGAACGGGCGCTTGATGCGGCCAGGCGCGCTCAGGAGGAGGAGAGGGAGCGCCTGAGCGCGGCGCGCCAGCAAATCGCCTCGGTCGAGTCGAGACGCGAAGGACTGGCGGAATCCATGGAAAAGACCGGCAACGAGATCAGGGAGGTCGAGCGCCAGCTCGAATCGACCCGAACCGACGCGGGTGGCGCGAGGAGCCGGTTGGAGTCTCTGGTGGCATCGGAAGGCGAAGCCAAACGGGAGCTTGAGGGGGCCATATCCGAGTGTGCGCGGGTTTCCGGGTCGTCGGCCCGCCATGAAGAATCCGTGGCCGGCGCGAAAGAATCGTTGATGGAAGCGAAATCCGCCCTCGCCGCCCTGGAGGGTGTTCTGGGTGCCGGGGAGAGCGGCATCTCGGACGCGGAAGCGTTCCGATCTTGCGGCGCTCAGGTTCTGGCGTCTTTCTCCGAAGTCATCCGCGTGGACTCCAGGTTCGAGAAAGCCATCGAAACGGCCCTCGGGGACAGGTTGCTGGGCGTGGTCGTGGATACCCCCGGCGACGCGGTGGACGCGA
Organism: Nitrospinota bacterium; assembly: GCA_009839615.1. Taxonomy (GTDB): domain Bacteria; phylum UBA8248; class UBA8248; order UBA8248; family UBA8248; genus Bin107. The sequence goes on along the minus strand of VXPH01000112.1, from coordinate 2,242 downwards.
TTCGCGCGCTGATGGGTTCCGAAGCCGGGCGGGGCGTAGCCCTGCCGGTCGAAGTCAATGCCCCGCCGGGCGCCGTCGTCCCCTTGGGGGAGGGCGTTCTGGGCGCGGCGACGGATTTTGTTCGTTGTGACATGCGTTACCGCCATCTCGTCCGGTCGCTGCTCGGCAACGTGGTCGTGGTGGAAGACGTCGACGCCGCACAGGCGGCGTGGTGCAACGGGCCTCAAGGCGTCGTTTGCGTGACCCTGAACGGAGAAATCATTCATGCGAACGGTGTGGTGGAAGGCGGTTTGACCCGGAACGAAGGTTTTCTGGAGCGTTCGAGGCGGTGTGAGGAAATGCGCCTGGAGGTGGAACGTCTGGAGGCGCAGCTTCGTGAACTGGAGCCGGTTTCCCGGGAATTGAGCGGGCAGCTCGCGAAAGCGGAGGAGGGAAACCGCCGGGCGGCCGAGGCGTATCGACGGGCCGAGGTGATGCGCGTGGAGGCGGAGGGAGCCCTCCGGGCGGCGGAAGGCAGGCGCGAAGAGCTGGAGACGCGGCTGGCCGCGCTCGAAGCCGCGCAGGAGCAGATACGCGGGGAGGGGGTGCGTCTCGCGGAAGCTCTCCAGACGGTCAGGGACGAGAGCCTTGGTCTGGAGGAAACGATTCAGGAATTCACCTTGCGCATCCGCGAAATCGAGAAAAAGGTGAGCGGCGCCGGCCTGCGGTGCGCGGAGGTGGAAGCGCGCGTGACGGACAGGAAAGTCGCCTTGACGGAAATCGACGGACAGGTGGCCGGCCGCCGGGCCGAGGTGCAGCGCGTCGTGGATGGAATCTCCCAGAATTCGGTCCGCAAGAATCGCAGGGAAGAAGAACAGCGCGAATCGAGAGAGAAAAGAGAGCGCCTTACGGAGGGCATTGCGCAGAGCGGAGAGGGAATACGCGCTCTTCAGGACGAAAAAGCCGATGTGGCGGCCGAGTTGGCGGAGCGCGACCGCGTTCTGGGGGAGATGCAGTCGCGCGATGAGGAACTGGCCGATTCGATTCGCGACGTGAAGGCCAGAGCCTCCGTTCTGAACGATGAAGTCAGGGCGGCGGCGGATCGGCGGACGACGCTTCGCGTGCAGCGCGAATCCATGGAGGAGACCGCCGAAGCGGAATATCAACTCAACCTCGAGGAGACGGCGGAGAGCCGGCGGGAGGAACTTCCCCAGTACCAGGAGATTCTGAACCGCCTGGAGATGCTGAACAAAAGGCTTTCCAAGATGGGAGAGGTGAATCCGCTGGCCGCGCAGGAATACGACGAGATCAACCAGGAATACGTGTTCCTGCAGGAACAGCAGCAGGACCTCGAAAGCTCCATCGCCGATCTCCACGCGACGATCGAGAAGTTGAACAAGACGACGAAGTCCCGCTTCCTCGCGGCGTTCGAGGAGGTGGGCAGCGCCTTTTCGGACATTTTCGGACGTCTTTTCCAGGGGGGGGAGGCGCGCATGTTCCTGCTCGACCCGGACGACCCGCTGGAGACGGGCGTCGACATCGAGGTGCGGCCGCCGGGCAAGCGTCCCTCGAACATCATGCTCCTCTCCGCCGGGGAGAAGGCGCTCACCGCCATTTCTCTCCTGTTCGCGGTCTTCAGCGTCCGGCCGAGTCCGTTCTGCATCCTCGACGAGGTGGACGCCACCCTCGACGACGCCAACGTCGGACGTTTCCGCGAAGTGCTGGCCGAGCTCGAGGACAGAAGCCAGTTCATCATCATCACCCATAACAAGAAGACCATGTCGTTCGCGAATCACCTCTACGGCGTGACGCAAAGGGAGAAGGGCGTCTCGGAAATCGTCTCCGTCAAGTTGAGCCGCGAGGATGAGCGGGTGAACGGCGTAGGAGAAGCGGTGCTGGAAACGACTGTGTAGTTGCATCGTCCGCATATTCACCAGAAGTTCCGTTGAGGATGACCCCGGCGCGCCGTCGCCGGGGTCGGTTTCGTTCGGCGCAAGGCGAGGAGATGCCATTGATGTCCGGTTCCGGCGAAGAAGGAAACCCGGAGAGGGGTAGCGGCGCAAAGGGCTGGTTCGGCAGGCTGCGCGACGGCCTCTCGAAGACGAGGGGCGGTTTTCTCGCCCAGGCGAAGGGTCTGGTCGCGGGACGCATCAATGCGGATACGCTCGAGGAGCTCGAAGAAGTTCTCTACATGGCGGATATGGGTCCCGCTCTCGTCGAGTCGCTGCTGGGGAAGTTGAAAGCGGGGGAGGGCGCGGGGGTG